>DATGVJ010000036.1:0-12613 GCA_035300505.1 Xanthobacteraceae bacterium | reverse complement strand
TGAGGTCATTCAGCATTTGTCCGCGCTGTTCGAACTGGCGCCAGGCGACCTCATTATGACCGGTACGCCGTCCGGTGTCGGTCCGGTGAAAAAGGGCGAGGTGATGCACGGGCACGTCGACGGTGTCGGTGATCTCAAGACGCCGGTTGGCTGAGGCCATCGCGAGATCATCCCGGCGGCGCAATTGTTCCCAGCGTCATAGCTTCTCCCCGATATCGCGCTCGCCTTCGCGCAGCGCGACAGCGTGATCCTTTTGATAGTGATGGTCGCATGAGCGACCCCAATTGCTGTGCCAACGTCGCAAGATATCGGCGGGTGATTCCCGATAAAGATCGGCCCGGGCCGCCCTGACCTGGCGGCGATATTCCTCCTGAGCTTCCGTATCCAGAGACTCGAATTCGGTACGCGTCAGGCTGACGCAATCAAAGCGATGTGCGGCAACCAGGTTTTGGCGCCGCGTTGTTCTCACTGATTCCGACAACGGTAGGGTGGGGGCATCTGGCGGCGTCATCAACGCTGCCTCCATAGCTCGCGGTTGCCCCCTGCCGGTTCGTTGTCCCGCCGCGGCGCCAATGGCCGCCTGGCTGGCAGATAAAACCGATTGCCAATAAGTTACGTTTAACGTAATATATGGTCAAGCCAAAAGTTTAGTTTAACGTAACTTTTTTGCGATTATTTGGGAATCAGCGCGCCCGTTTCGATTCGGATGATCGTAAACGGATGGAGCGTCAGTCAGATCCGAAATATTGGATCAAGCGCGCTAGCGCGATGTACCCGTACGGAGGAGCGTTTTCGCAATTTCGACGATTTGCCGACGCTCGGCCGGTTTGGCTTGGTCCCAGAGTGACCAAATGCCTTCAGGGTCGGTTGGATCGCGGTTAATTAGGTTTGTCGCTTCCGTCCTAAGGGCCACAGCGCAAGCTTCAAGAAAATCCTGAGTGTAGCCTTGCTTTAGATTTTCGATACGGGAAATATTGGCCTTGGTGGTCTCGAGCCGATCGGCCAGCTTCTCTTGAGTCAGGCCGCGATGCAGCCGCCACTCCCGAATGAAATGGCGGAGGCGGTTCTTAGGATTTCCGACGCGTGGCATATTGACAGGTTACCTTGAACGAAACCTCCTGTCGTTATCGTTAAACGTAACTTTCGCTTGACTCATGAGTTACGTTTAACGTAATATTCTCCTCGATGGTTCCGCCGCGGCGACACCTGAGCGCGCAGGCGGCGGCCGTTTCGAGCGTACGGAGGAGTTGAGAATGGGAGCCTATCTGGAAGGCTTGGTCGCAGCCCGACGGCAGAGATTGGCGCGTTTGCAAGACGCCGCCCCTGTGACAGGAAAAGTTGACACGCCCGTCAAGCGCGATGATTTCACCGGCATCATGACGCGCATTGGAACGGTTGAAGCACGGCTTTCGGATTTGGCGCGCGAACGTCCGCAGCGAAAGGCGGACAAGCCGGATCATTTGCATCCATTCGTGGCAGCGATCCTGGGCGTGATCTGTCGCAATTATGCGGTCCCGCTGCCGGATATCGAGGGGCCATCGAAGTGTCCAGCCATCGTTCAGGCGCGTGAGGTCGCGATGTATCTCTGCCGTAAATTGGCACCCATAAGCTTTGAGCAAATCGCACGCCATTTTGGCAATCGAAATCACGCGTCGGTTTTGCGCGCCTATGGAAAAATCGATCGATTGCGTATGGCGGATGAAAGGCTCGACCGGAAGCTGTCGGAACTCGAGTCGGAAATTTCATCACCGCGGATTCACGGCAAGTAATCATATCAGATTGTCGCACAACTTTGCGCTTTGGCCGAGCCAAAACCCTTTTCTTGATCGGAGCCCGACATGAGTCATCCCGGAAGAAAGCGGAAATCAAACGTCACCAGGGACGCAAGCGGAAAGTCGCGCGGAGAACCCGAGGGCGTTCACCCCGAAACGATTGCCGTACGACTACGCGAGCTTGCGCGCGAGGGCGTCGCGGTGCGGGATAGACAGGGCGCGCTTGATGCATTGGCGGGCTTTACGCTTGGGCGCTTGCTGTTACGGAATCGAGCGGACCGGGGCGATCCAGGCTCAATAAATGAGCAGCAGTACAATGCCGGCCAGGAATGGGCCAAGCTTGTGCGCCGGCACGCCATGATCATGGGCTATGCGCTTGGCACACCGAAATCACCGTCATTTGTGCTTATTGGGGCGGGACTTTCGTGCACGGAAGGTCCGGACGAGGCCGAGATTATCGCAGTGCGCCGACAATGGTCGGACTGCTATCGGGCGCTTATGGACGTCTGCCGCACGCATGGGCTTGCGGTGCGCGACATCGTCTATGCGGTTTGCATCGACAATCGCAATATCAATTCCCTATCCGCAACCGACTTCGGCAACCTTCGCATCGGCCTCAACGCACTGGTCAAGGTTCTTCGCACCGAAGCGCCGGAGCCGCAGGGTCGAATAGGCGTGTGGCGCATCTGAAGTTAACCGGCGCTTTATTCGGCAGTCTTCTTGTCTTTCTCGGAGCCGTTTGCAACCTTGGACTTTGCCGAGGCTTCTTTGCCTGGTGCGTTCGTATTGGCGAGCTTGGTCCGCGAGTCACGCAACGCAATAGCGAGATCGTGCCACGCGCCGCCGGCTTGGATGTGTGCGGGATCCACGCCCGGCATCGGACGGCGCAGTCCATATTTTGCACCATTTCGATCAATCCATCGCCAGACCGCTCCGTGATCTCCGTCAGCACTGATGACATCGGCTGCCCGTCCGTTGCCGTAGCCACCGGTAGCGCGTGATCCGCCGTGGAGAGAATTGCCGGTGCGGGCCTTGAAACCGGCAGCAATTTGCTGGCGGTAGTCGTCGCGAAATGCGCTCAGCATCGACCATTTCAGGCCGGCTCCGTCCATTGCCTTGCCGGCGTGGTAGAGTTGCTCGCGAAAATCGCGATCCATGCCTCCGATGACATAGTCGGGCATCGACTTGCCCACCCGTTTGGCGGCCGCCGGATCCTTCCACGTGAAATCGCCGGCCCCATCTTTTTTGACGGGCTCACGCTGGTAGACTTCCCATAGATATTCGTCGACTTCGGTCATAGGTCCGGCGTTGCGCTTCGGGATCGCAGCCGGATCGACAACGGCTTTCGCAGGCGCCGCTGCCGGCACATTCGGACCGATGCTGGCGAGTTTGACGGGGGCGGCATCTGAAACTGTTGTTCCAGATGCGAGCTGCGCATTGGCAACTACCTCTGGCGCGAGTTCGATCTCCGTGCCTTCGGCTTCAGTTGGCGGCAGAACGACCGGCACTGACGAAACACTGGCGAGCTGCATCGTTGCGGGTTCCGAAATCGCTGTCGCAGGCGCGACCTCGGGCTCTGCAGCGGCGGGGGCCTGAACCGGCGGCTGAGCGACCGCGGCTTTGGCAGTCGGCGCTTTCGCACGCTTAGTCGGTGCGGCGACCGCCTTAACGGCCGGAGTCGCCAGCTGCAAACTTGGCGCAACGCTGGCGACGTGAACAGGCGCGGGCTCTGATAGCGTTGTCGGGGGCGCGACCTCGGGCTCGGCGGCCGGCGAAACCGCAGCCTCAACTGGCGCCGGTGTGACAATAGTTTTTGTCGCCGGTGCGTTGGCAGGCTTGGCCGGTGCGACGACCGGCTTTGCGGCCGGCGTCACGACCGCGAGATTTGGCGCAATGCTGGCGAGTTGCATGAAGGGGACAGCGTCTGGAGCGGTTGTTGCCGGCGCGATCGCGGCCTCGACGGCGGGGACTGCCGCGGGTTCAACCGGCGCAATAGCGGCTTTTGCGGGGGGCGTTTTCGCCGCACGCTTGGCCGGCGCAACGACGGCTTTGACTGGTGGTGCGATCACCGGTGAGGAGGTTGGTGAAAGACTGGCGAGACGAACGGGGCCGCCGAGCGAACCTGTCATTGCGGGCCAGTCGGAATCGGATTCCCAGATTGGCTCGGGAATTGACTTGGCCAACAACGCCAACGACTCGCGCGCCAGGGTCGGCGCAGTGAGGGCTTCCCATTCGATGGAAGTTTGCCTGTCGACGGCAGTTGGCTGCGCTCGTTCGGTCACACCGATCGACGCAGGTACGGAGACGTGTTGTTGCGATGAGGGGGTTGGCGTTGCCCAAAGCGTTTCCCGTGCAGTCGGATAAGGGCTTGACTGCGCAAGTGGTAACCCGATGGTAAATGCAACGGCGCCGCATGACACGCCCGCCAACAAGATGACGGTACGCGAAATTCGGTCGGCCGGCTTAGCGGCTTGATGCCCCCGCATACTTACTCCCCCACGTGATCCCGAAGGACCTTATCCAGGCGAACGTGGGCCTTTACGCGGCACCAGAACGCTCAAATTGCGGCGATAATCATCATTATCCCTCAACGTTATCATGGGGTTAATAAACAGCGGTAATTTTTGGTGGATTGAACTAAGGCAAAATCTTGGTCAACACGATGTGACCCGGGTCCCTGATCCGACTCGCCCGCTCGGTCGCAAGGCATCGCACAGGATCGCACAACTTCGCACAGCCGAGACGATTGACGCCGAGCCTGAACATCGGGTATTGGCGAAATAGTTCAGTCGAATTGCGCCCGGAACCCTGATTGGTGACCGGGCGTTTTTTTTGGAAGTCACCAACCAGCCTTCCAGAATCCACTCACACAACAAGGAAAAACTCATGCCCCATGCACGTAACCGGCCGGTTGGCCTCGGCCAAGCGGCCGCGAAACGATTCATCGATGCGCTCGCAGCCGACCTGGAATCCAATTGCGCAGATGTCATCAAGGAAATCCGGCAGGACAAGCCCTACGACTATTTTCGAATCGTTGTCAGCCTCCTGCCCAAGGAACTTTCCATCGAAAATTCGAACATCGAAGAAATGACGGACGAAGAACTTGCAGACATCCTCAACACTGTTCGCTCTCTCACCGCTACACGGCTTGCAACGTCACCTGGAGAAGGAGGTGAATCGCCGGGAACAGGAAGTTCGTCGCAATGAAAGCCTGGAATTCTTTGCCGCGCAGCACCTCAAGATCCGGACCAAGCGAGGCTCGATCGAGCCGCTGATCTTCAATCGGGCCCAGGCCTATGTCCACGAGAGACTTGAAGCGCAACGGGCCGCGGCTGGCAAGGTGCGGGCCCTGATCCTCAAAGGCCGCCAACAGGGATGTTCGACCTATATCGGTGCCCGTTTCTATCATCGTGCCAGCCGCAATGTCGGCCTGCGTGTCTTTATTCTCACGCATGAGGATCAGGCGACGCAGAATCTGTTCGAAATGGTCGAGCGCTACCACGAGCGCTGCGGCGACGACGTGCGGCCCTCGACCAGCGCGGCGAATGCCAAGGAACTCTATTTCGACAAGCTCGATTCCGGCTACAGGGTCGGAACCGCCGGCACCAAGGGTGTCGGGCGCTCCTCCACGCTGCAGCTTTTTCACGGCTCGGAAGTTGCGTTCTGGCCCTATGCCGAAACGCACGCGTCGGGAATCCTGCAGGCCATATCGGATGCGCCGGGTTCCGAATCCATTTTGGAAAGTACGGCCAACGGCATCGGCAATTTCTTTCACAGAACTTGGCGTGATGCCGAAATGGGCCGCAACGAATTCATTGCGGTGTTTGTGCCGTGGTACTGGCAGGAAGAATACCGCAAGGAGCCGGCTGTCGATTTCGTGTTGGACGAAGAAGAGCGCGCCTATGCGGCGCTCTACGGGCTCGAAGACGCGCAGATGGCATGGCGCCGCGTCAAGATCGCGGAACTCAAAGACCCCGTCCTGTTCAAGCAGGAATATCCCGCAACGGCAGCCGAGGCGTTCCAGATGTCAGGCCACGACAGCTACATCCCTCCGGTCCTTGTCGCACGAGCGCGCAAAGCCCCCTGCGAGGCATCAGGTCCGCTTGTCATCGGATTCGATCCGGCCTGGATGGGCGGCGATCGCCACGCCATGGCGTGGCGTCGTGGCCGTCGCGTCATCAAAGTGGAGAGCCGGATCAATCTCGACACGATGCAATCGGCCGGTTGGCTCAAGCAGGTAATCGATGCGGACAAGCCTGCGCGCGTGTTCGTCGACGTCGGTGGCGTGGGCGCGGGCGTCTATGATCGGATGCGCGAATGGGGTGCGCCCTACAGCCTGATCGTCGTTCCGGTCAATTTCGGCTCGGCGCCGTTCGAGCCCGCGCCGCTCGATGAGCGCGGGCGGCCCAGTGGCGGCCCGCTCAACCGCCGCGCCGAAATGTGGATGAAGTCGAAGGAATGGCTGGAAGACCCCGCCGGCGCCGCGATACCGGACAGCGACACATTGCAGGCCGACGCCTGCGGGCCCGCCTACAAATATGACAGCAACACGCGGCTGCAGCTTGAAAGCAAGGCCGACATGCGAAAGCGCGACGTCGCAAGCCCGGACGAATGGGATGCGGTGGCATTGACATTTGCCGAACCGGTCGCGCCGGCGTCGTTTCGCCGACGGCTCGAGTATCCGAACCTCGGCATTGTTTAGAGACGGCGTCTCGAACACCACGGCCTAACGCAAAGGAAATTGAAAATCGTGTCGTACGGTCAAATGGACGAATTGCTTTCGTCCATTTGGGCCTGCGCATCGATTGCCTGCACCTTGCGCTGATCTGCAGACGCCGTGAGCAGGCGGCCGCCCGCGCTGTAAGTACGGCGCGGCCTTGCTTCACGTTTACGCCGACCCCTTCCCTTGCCCGACGACCTTCATCCGCTTTGCGGATTTCCAATCACATTCAATTCAATCCAACATCGGAGACCATCATGGTCTCGTGGAATTACAAAGAAATGGCACGCCAATGGCGCGATTTCTATGGGCGAAGTTGGCAACGGGATAAAGACGCTAACGATGCTGGGAATCCAATTGGGAAATCGCCACCTGAGAAATTCTGGCACCGCTCTGACGGCCTGCAGCATCTTTACGATCAGTGGCCGGCGGAAACCCCATCGACTACACCGGCATTGCTGCTATACTTGAATCCTTATGGGCCCTGGTGTACTGATCCGACGCAGTGCACATGATGGTGTAACGGGGGCGTGATGCCAAAGATTCTCGTCGTAAACAACACTGATACGACATTGAGGCTTGGCATCGAGCCCTGGGCTGATTTGGAAATAATCGAACCGGCTGGCCAAGTTACGTTTGAATACGACGAACCTTCAGAAATTGAAGTTGCGTTTAGACGCGACGGAGGGGCGAGCATTTTTGTGCTGGCCTACAACGTTAAGATATCCGCGAATGGCACGGAAACGATTTACGAAATGCCGGACGGTTTCAGTGTTGAAAATTTTCCAATGGGAAAAAGATAGTCGGCGACAGGGTTTCGGTCACCGAGGTATGCACTAACAAGTACCCCAGCATCATAAGGAGATAAAGTGAAATAGGGATGCGGCCCTGCGTGTGGATGCGATGTTGATGGGAGTTTGGGCGAGCTTGGATGCGATAGTTCACTGCGTCAAAAATAACGCTCCTGAAGATGAGTTCAAAGCAATAAGGCGTTTGATTGGGGCGAGTATGGGCGAAACGATCCTGATATCAAATCTGCTGCACCAACAGCATCCAGATATCGTACCAGATGAATTGAAGTAGGTTCCGCTGTCGTAATGTGAAGTCAACACATAGTCAGTTAAGTCATGGAGTTGCGGAGCCAGGTCAGTTAAGTCATGGAGTCGCGGAGCCGGGTTCGCAGATTCCTGGGAAGCAATCGCGGAGCCGGTCGCGCTGGCATCCGCCGGTGAGGGATGGAGATGTCCCGATGGCATTGGGGTGGGTGGCGGGGCGGAAACGCTCCCAACGCACTTTGGCGGCTAAACCGATGCCCGGGCTTTCTGCACCAGAGGCCAATCCCTCAATAAAGAGCCCCGCACTGTGCGGGGCCAAGTCAAGGGAGGAATGCCCCAACAGGAGCGATTTCTTGATAGCTGATTCGGTATAGCGTTGTGGTTGCAAAAATGTCACATTTAAAAACTAATTTTGCCTGCTTTGCAGGCGCTGGCGCGAAAATAGACAGGGACCAACTGTATATCCGTCAACCTATTAATCTGATTTGAGAAATTGGCACATCATACGATTTAGCTCCGTGCGCCAGCTGATTCTATGCCAAATATCGACTCCACCAGGCAGTGGATAAGCAGGCCGCCGGACCAGTCGGACCGAAGTGCTCGTGGCCAAACCGAGCAATAAACGGCGGCCATGTCTTCGATATTCGGCGGTACGGCCAGCTTTGAGTGTGTGTGGCTATTCGCACGCGGCGACCCAAAGGTGCGAGCCTTTGCGATCCCTAAAAAATCCGGTTCCGCCTGCACAGCTTCGCACAAGATCGCACAAGATCGCACAACATCGCACAAGATCGCACAGATCTTGTCCTTTACACTTTGCGCCGCGGGGTGCTATTGGCGAAATGGTCATGTCGAATTGCGTCCGGAACCTTGGTTGCCGGGCATTTTTTTGATCATCGCGTCTGTGAGCGACGAGCAGAATTCAATCTTGAAATTGAATCTGTTAGCTCCTGTTGTCACCATCAAATGCAATCTGTTGCTTCGCACCTCGCTCTGCATCTCTATTTTCTGCATTGAGTGAAGTGTCCATCGCGGTGCCTCGCTCTCGCGACGAAGAAACGAGCGAGGCGCGTTCAATTCGCTTGTCTCTTTGCAAATCGCTTACCTAATTGGCTGTGAGGTAGACGAGCATATACTTTGATCCAGCGAAAGGCATGTGCGGCTTGCACAGAATCGCACAAGATCGCACAGGATCGCACAGATCTTGCGCTTGACGATTTGCTCCATCGGGTGCTATTGGCGAAATGGTCATGTCGAATTGCGCCCGGAACCTCGATCGGTGGCCGGGCGCTTTTGTTTTCAATAGCTTCTGTTTTCAGTAGATGAATGACCAACGCATCTATCCAATATTTCTTCGTGTTGGGAATTTCGTTGCCATTCGTATTTGTCGTTCGTTGAAATACCGAACTTCGGACTTCACTCTGCGTTTTTCCCCCATACGAGAGTGTCGTTCAAAATCGCGGTGCCCGCTCCCGCGACGAAGAAACGAGTGGGCCTTATTCGAACTGCTGCCACCAGGCTGCGAGAAAGCGCAACAATGTGCCGCAATACCCGTGCGGCGGCGAAGTATCCGCACTGACCACGTGCTCCCATCGGACCGATCGATGCGCAGCGCAGAACCCCGGAACCCACGATGTCGAAAATATCTTGCACCGAGTTAAAATCGCTGTTGGCGGCGGAGAAAGCAGACGCACTCTCTGCGATGTCGGCTTCGAAGCTCTCGGCGGAGAGATCCGATGCCATGGATTATTACTTTGGCCACATGGACCGTGACATGCCGTTTGCGGATGGCCGGTCGCAGGCGGTGTCGACAGATGTGGCCGACACCATCGAGGGACTGATGCCTCAACTTGTGGATATTTTCTGTGGTGATGAAGAAGTTGTGCGGTTCAACCCGGTTGGTCCGGAAGACGCGTCGGCTGCAGAGCAGGAAACCGACTATATCAACCATGTATTCATGCAGAAAAACCCCGGCTTCCTGGTCCTCTATTCCTTCATAAAGGATGCGCTGCTCTCCAAGGTCGGCATCGTGAAGGTTTGGTGGGAAGAGATCGAGACGGAGCGCGAGGAGACTTACTACGATCTTACAGACGAGCAATTTTCGATCATTGTTTCCGATCCCGATATCGAGGTGATCGAACATAGCATTAAGGATGTGAACAAGAATGCAGCCGCTCATTCCTGAAACGCCTGCTTTGCAGGTACCTGTTCCACAGCTTCACGACGTAACGATACGCGTCCGCAAACACAATTCATGCGCGCGTGTCGAAGGCGTGCCGCCGGAGGAGTTCGGTATCGCGCGCAACGCTCGTAACATTCGTAACTGCGGCTATTGCTTTCATGAAGTCATTCGCCGTGAAGCCGATTTGATCTCGGAGGGTTACGATGCGGAACAGATCCGCAAGCTCCCGGGTCGCGGCGAGCGTCATACTCAGGAAGCGATAGCGCGGGACACGGTGGATGAAGCGCGGGGCGGTACCCGCGGTGGAGATGGGCTCAATCAATCCAACCGCGAGATTATGGTTACCGAACACTATGTCCGCATGGATTACGAGGATAATGGCAAGCCGGCGCTGTATCGCGTGACAACGGGTGGAGACCAGGGAGAAATCCTGCGCCGCAATGGCGAAGACGAAATCATCCGCGTCGATGAAATCCCATTCACCGCGATGACGCCCGTCATCGTGACCCATCGTTTCTTCGGCCGTTCGATCGCCGACCTCGTCATGGATATCCAGCGCATCAAGACCGCGCTGTTGCGCGGTGCGCTCGATAACCTCTACCTGCATAACAATCCGCGCGTCGAGGTGGCTGAGACGTTTGCGAACGAAAACACGCTTGATGACCTTTTGGTGTCGCGGCCCGGCGGCATCGTACGTACCAAGCAACCAGGCGGCGTCAATTGGCAGGTCGTGCCCGATATTACGGGATCGGTATATCCGGCGCTGCAATATTTCGACGCGGTGCGCGAATGGCGAACTGGTGTTAGCAGGCAAGGGCAGGGTGTCGATCCCAATGCGCTGCAAAACCAGGTCGCCACCATCGCCAACCAGATGGCGGACGCGGCGCAGGCAAAGACCAAGCTGATTGCCCGCATATTCGCGGAGACCGGCATTCGCGACATGTTCGCGCTGTTGCATGGCGTCATCCGCAAAAATGGGCAGCAGGCCGAAACGGTGCGCTTGCGCAACAAATGGGTGAACGTCGATCCGCGCGACTGGAAAGAGCGCAATGATATGACGATCAATGTCGGGCTCGGCACCGGCAGCAAAGCCCAGCAACTCGCTCATGTCATGGCGATCATCGGGCTGCAGAAGGAGGCGCTCGCAGCGGGTAAAGCCAATCTGGTGTCGGACACGAACCTCTACAACTCCGCTCGCGAAGTCACGAAGCTCGCTGGTCTCAAGAACATTGATCAGTTCTTCACCGATCCGTCGACGCAACCTCCGCCACAGCCGTCGCCCGACCCAAGGCTCATGGAAATACAGATGAAGACAGGGATCGAAAAGGTGCAGGCCGAAGCCGATATCGCGACGCAGGAGAAGAAGACGCAGGCCGAGATGGCGCTGGCCCAGCAAAAGTTTGAACTCGAAAAGCAGTTGAAGCTTATCGATGCGGAGATCAAGCAGCGCGAGCATCAGATGAACATGGTTGCAAAGATTGCGACGGCCGCCTCCTCGACCGGCCAGGCGCAACCGGGGCCGGACGGCGCCTCTCCCTCGCCGTCCGGCCCCGACCCGCTCGTCATGAGCCAGATCATGGAAGGACTGCGGCCCCGGCACCGCGGCATGCGCATCGTGCGCGACGTTCAAGGGCGTGTCAGCCACACCGAACCAATGGAATAAGCAATGGCCACATTCAACAAATTCAATCAGTTCGTCGAGGATCTCGCCAAAAAGGTCCACAACCTCAACTCCGACACGCTCAAAGTCATGTTGAGCAACGTTGCGCCGGCCGCAATTAATGCGGTTAAAGCCGACATTACGGAAATTGCGGCCGGCAACGGGTATTCGGCCGGCGGCGCCAATGCGACTTTCGTGAGCGGCGCGCAAGCCTCGGGAACTTACAAACTCGTGCTCACGGACACTGTGTTTACGGCCTCCGGCGGCTCGATCGCCACCTTCCGCTACGTGGTACTCTACAACGACACGCCGGCGTCGCCGCTCAAGCCCCTGATCGGCTACTACGATTACGGCACGGCGCTCACCATCACGTCAGGCAATACGTTCACCGTCGACTTCGACGGTACGAACGGCGTGCTGACACTCGCATAACCAAGGAGCCAAAATGCCTATCCAATCATGGGGTCAGACCCTTATCACTGCGCAAGTTGACGGTTCGTTGCTGTCGAATTCGACGACAGCGACGAGCATTCTGCCGGCGCAAGCAAAATTCACGCTGCCGGCGAACACGCTCAATATCGGACAAAGCTTACGCATCAAGGCGGCTGGGCGGTTATCGAATATCGTCACGACGCCCGGCACGCTGACGCTCGATATCAAATTCGGGTCGACAACAATTTTTGGCGGCGGCGCAATGCAAATGAGCACGACGGCACATGCGACATTGCCCTGGTGGTATGAGGCGCTGCTTACTTGCCGTGCGGTGGGTTCATCCGCCAACTTCATGGGGCAGGCGATCGCGACGTCGCAATGCCTGTCTTTGACCGCCGTTGCCGATTCGACCACGACGCCTGCGACTTTGTTGGTGCCGAACACCACGCCGGCTGTCGGCACCAACTTTGATAGCACCACATCGCAGGTGATCGACATGTTTGCGACATTCTCGATAGCGAATGCCGGCAATCTCATCCAGCTACACCAATTCTCACTTGAAATGATGAACTGATGCCAATCGGGCTCTCGCCAGTCAAACTCGGGCAGCTGGTCTGGCCGGGCCGTGGGCCGGCGCCAGCGGCACGGCTGGCTTTTCCTCGGCTGCTCGTCCCGACGGACAACCCGCGCAACGTCGCGACCCTCACGACGTTCTACAACCGCGTCAGGGTCGCTGTGGCATCCGCACCGGGCACCGGCACGATCGTGCTCGGCGCGGCCACAGCTAATAATTTT
>DATGVJ010000035.1:0-35092 GCA_035300505.1 Xanthobacteraceae bacterium | reverse complement strand
GACGACCGGCGAGACCAAGGGCATGACCAAGTTCCCGTTCATGACCTATGGGGGCGTGCTCGCGACAGCGAGCAATCTGTTGTTCCTTGGCCATCTCGACGGGACGTTCGCGGCCTATGACGCAAAGACCCTGCAGGAAGTCTGGAGTCACAATGTAGGCGCCGCCATCAATGCGCCGCCGATCACGTATTCGGTCAATGGCAAGCAATATGTCGCGGTGCTGGTGGGTTCACGCGACCGTCCGGTCATGCAGGAAAACCCGGAACTCAAGAATATCGCGATGACCCACATGCTGTTCGTATTTGGACTTTAGGGAGGAACGAATGAAAAAAACTTTTGCTGGAGCAATCTTAAGCTCGCTGCTGGTGGCGACCGCGCTGACGCCGGTCGGTGCCGCCGATATGACCCATGACCGCGCCCTCAATGCCGGCAAGGAGCCGCAAAACTGGCTCATGTATTACGGCAATTACGAAGGCCACCGGTTTTCACAGCTCAACCAGATCAACACCGACTCGGTGAAAAACCTGAAAGTTGCGTTCAGCGTCGCGCTTGGCGGTTTGGAGGGCGCCGGCACGCGCCATAAATCCGGCAATCTCGAAGGCACGCCGATCGCCGAGGACGGCATAATCTATGTCCCGAACGGCTGGGGCACCGTCTACGCCATCGACACGTCGAACGGAAAGCGTGGCGCAATCCGCTGGGTGTTCGATCCGGAGACCAACAAAGCCTGGGCAGGTGACGTCGCCTGTTGCGGCGTCAACAATCGTGGCGTCGCGCTTTGGAAGGACAAGGTCATTTCGGTCTCGCTCGACGGGCGCCTGTTTGCCATCAACAAGGCGACCGGCGAGAAGGTCTGGGAACGCAAAATCGCCGACCCTGCGATGGGCGAAACGTTGACACATGCTCCGCTCATCGTGCGCGACGTTGCCATCGTCGGCACCGCCGGTGGCGAATATGGCATCCGCGGATTCATCGAGGGCACCGACCTGAATACCGGGCAGCCACTGTGGCGCACCTACACGATCCCCGGCGCGGGTGAACCCGGCAATGAGACCTGGAAGGATGGCCAGGAGCGCTGGAAACATGGCGGCGCATCGATCTGGGAAACCGGCACCTATGATCCGGAAAGCGACACGTTCTATCAGGGTATCGGCAACGCGGGTCCCGACTATGACCCCGAATATCGGCCCGGCGACAACAAATGGGCGGCGAGCGTGCTGGCCATGAATCCCGCGACCGGCGAGATCAAATGGGGATTCCAATATACGCCGAATGACCCCTACGATTTCGACGAGATTTCCGAACATCCGATCATCAACACCAAGGTCAATGGCGAGGATCGCAAGCTCGTCGTGCATACGGCGCGCAACGGATTCTTCTACGCGCTCGACCGCACCAACGGTTCGTTCGTGCACGGCAAACAATACGTGGACAAGTTGACCTGGACGACCGGGCTCGACCCGAAGACCGGCAAGCCGCTCAACTACGATCCCACCAAGGACGTGCAGGAATATTCCAAGGGCAGCCATGGCTCACGTGCCAACCCCCGGGGCGAGACCTGCCCGTCCAATACCGGCGGCAAGAACTGGCAGCCCGGCGCCTACAATCCGCAGCTTGGCCTGATGTTCATCACCGCGGCCGAGGGCTGTAATGCGATCGATACGGTCGAGCAAAAGAACTTCGTCGACCAGGGCGGCGCGGTACGGCCGCGAGATCGGTTCGACGGCGGCGGTGTGAAGAGCACCGAGAAGCGCCATGGCAGCCTCAAGGCGATTGATCCGACGACCGGCGAAACCAAGGCCGTCACGAAGTTCCCGTACCTGCCCTATAGCGGCGTGCTCGCAACCGCCGGCAACGTGGTCTTCACCGGCCATCTCGACGGAACGTTCGCGGCCTACGACGCCAAGACCTTGCAGGAACTGTGGAGCCACAATGTCGGCGCCGGCATCAACGCGCCGCCGATCACTTATTCGGTCAACGGCAAGCAATATGTCGCGGTGCTGGTGGGTGCACGCGAGCGCCCCAACCTCTACCCCGAAACTCCGGAACTCAAGAACGTCGCACCGGCACACTTGCTGTTCGTGTTCGGGCTCTGATTCAAGCTGCGTAGGATGGGTTGAGCCCTTGCGAAACCCATCATTCCAGACCGCGAATGATGGGTTTCGCCATAGCGCGTGAAGAACGCGACATAAGGGCGTTAACGCCCGTCTTCGCGGGCTATGCTGTCTCAACCCATCCTACGATTTAGGTTCACACACCTATAGGAACCATCATGATGCACGCAGCAACAAAACTTCTCAGCGCTTGCGTCATGGCGCTTGTATTCATGTCAAACAGCGCCTCCGCCCAGCCGCGGCCAGATCAAGGCGAGTTGCGCGGACTGAAACTCGGGCTCAACGCCGCCACCATGAGCACCGACAAATGGGGCGAATTCGCCTGCGGCAGTAACGGCGGACCACCACGCCAGCGCATTTTCGATTGGTCGGAATTTGCCAAGTGCCGCGCCGAAGACAACGACCTGCACGAAGTCTATGCGCGTTTCGACGACGAAAACGATTATGTGGGCCGCGCGACCGACGATCCGGTGACACTGGGTCGGGTCGGAACGCGCGTGGCCGGCCACCCCATCGTACTTTCCGTCCTGTTCGATCGCGACGGCATCCTGCGGGGATTGCGTTTTGTCAGCGATCCGCGCGGCGACCCGGCAGCGCGCCGCATGGCGCATTTGCTGCGGCTCGCCATCATCAACCGCTATGAGCCCTCCGGTTGGACTTGCGTCGACACCCCGTTGGCTGCAGGCGAGACCTCGGTTGGCGGCATCTTTCTCAAGCAGCGCTGCGAAAAACTGACGGCCGAACGCTACCTGATGGTCGAGGCGCGCCTGTTGCGCAAACCCGGCCAGAACGACATCGACCCCGCAACCGGCGAATATACGCAAGGGCAATTCGAGAGCTGGACACGCTTTGAACTTTTCGATCCTGCCGTTGTGAAACCGGCAGGAAAGTGAGACCGACGATGCACATCAGCACCGCGCTGCCAGCGATCTTTACCGCAATGATGATCGGCTGGAGCCCAGCTACAGGACAGACCATGCTGCCGGCGCCCGGCTTTCACCATCTGCATCTCAATTCGCCCAATCCGGATGCCGCGATCGATTACTACACCAGGCAATTCCCCAGCACTTCGAAGGCGGCCTGGGGCGGGTTTCCGGCGCTGAAATCGCCGACCGATACGTTGTTGCTGTTCAACAAGGTCGACCGGGCTCCCCCGACCCAACCGCAGACCGCGATCTGGCATTTCGGCTGGCACGTCACCGATGTCCGCAAGACACTCGCCGCCTATAAGAACCGTCCCGACGTCAAGCTCCTGCCGCTCTATACCGGCGAAGGCGACAATTTCGTGCATGTCAGCAGCGATGCATTGCCGGGCACCGGCGGCGTGCTCGGGCTGACCAACGCGCAAATTGCCGAGGCCAAACAGAAGGGCGTGCGGCCCACGGGCGGCGGCGGTTTCGCCTATCTGGAGGGACCGGACGGCGCCCTCGTCGAATACCAGGGCGATCGCCCGGTCGAACGCATGAACCACGTGCACATGTTCCAGGAAGAGGTCTTCTGCGCCCAGGTCTGGTACCAGAAACATCTCAATGCGCCGGTGTCCGACGGCCGCACCAGCGCAACGCCGCTCAACGAGACCAATTGCAAATCAGCGCGCGGACCGGATCGGAGTTTTCCGGCGCTGGAACGTGAAGGCACCTACCGGGTGCCGCGCGCCGCGGTCGAGTTCAGCGGCGTGGCGCTCACCTGGTATGCGAGGCAAGGAGTACAACCACTCGCGCCCACGCGCGGCCAGCTCTACGACCACATCGGGCTCTCGGTCACCGATCTCGATGCCTGGGTGGCGAAACTGCGGCGCGAAGGCGTGACATTCCTCATGGAGCCTTATCGATTGGGCGACACCCGCGCCGTGATGATCGAAGGCCCGAGCCGCGAAGCGATCGAATTGGTGGAGGTGAAGTAACAGCACACGCTTCCGGATTTCTTTGTAGTGGGCCGCTGACCTATTGACGATCTCGGTCTGATTCCCTCTCCCCTCCGGGGAGAGGGGTAGGGTGAGGGGGGCCACACTCGATAGACCGTTCCCCCTCACCCCAGCCCTCTCCCCGGAGGGGAGAGGGAGCAGACCGCGACCGCCTCACGACGGTCGATCAACACGAAGACCCCGTCACTCCTTCCGGCGGCCGTCCGGCATGATGGCATCGGTGAAAACCGCGCCCTCAAGCCGCGCGTCGGTGAAGATGGCATTGGTGAGATTGGCGCCTTCAAAATTGGCGCCCCGCAAATCCGCCGAATTGAAATTGGCCGCATAGAGATTGACGCCGGCAAACTGCGCGTTGCGGAGGTCAGCCCCCAGGAAATCGGCCTCGACCATGTCGGACATCGAAAAATCGATGCCTTGCAGGTCCATGGTGCGCAGATTCTGTCCGTTGAGGGTCGCGGACCGCAGATCGGCGCCCGCAAGCTTGGCGCCGGCAAGGCGCGCGCCGCGCAGGTCGGTCAGCATCAGCTTGGCGCCGGTGAGAACCGCCGAATTGAGCCGCGCCCGACCGAGCTTGGCGCCCTTGAGCACTGCGCCGCCGAGGTCAGCACTTGAAAAATCAGCCTCGTACATCAAGGCGTCGGAGAGGTCGGCGCCCGCAAAATTCGACCACTTCGCGTCGGTCGCATTGAGGTTGGCCCCGACAAGTTTCGCGCCGGAAAAATCGGAACGTTGCAGCGTGCTGCGAAACAGGCTTGCGGCCGTGAGGTCGGCGTTGCGCAATACCACCCCGTCAAGCCTGCTGCGCTGGAAATTGCGTTCCTTGAGGTCGCGACCGGAAAGATCGCAGGCCGTGCAATCCTTGCTGCCTCCGGCCAGGAAAGCCTCCGGATCGGCGGCAAATGCGGCAACGCCAACCAATGCTGCGATGCAACCGGCGATCAATCGAAAGCCCAAAAGACGGCCCCGTTCGCCCATGCGCAACCTCCTCTGCCCTGCCGCGGGCAAGGTTGCGTGCCCTTGGGCCGCGGTCAAGGCTTTCGGTGGGTATGTGAGGTAGGATGGGTAGAGGTAAAGCCCGCCAAGACGCGTCGGAAGACACGTCTTGGTGGGCTTTACCGAAACCCATCATTCCCAGCGGGACGACCGCTGATGGGTTTCGGCAAAACGCGTAAAGAACGCGTTTTACCTCTACCCATCCTACGCCTACGCCGCGATATCCTTGGCGTCCTTGGGACGGCAAGTGATCACCTGCTTGCGGGTCTTGCAGTCCGGGCATATGCCGACGCGGACCGTAAAGCCCTCGGATTCGAGCGCAGCCCGGAAGGAAGCGCGGCTCGCAATCATCAGGCGCTCAATTAAGCATGAATCGCAAAAGGTCGCGCCGGTCTTCTGCAGGAACGCGGCGATACGCTGACCAAGAATCTTCGTCTTATTCATCACCATTAACCCGTCTGGGGTCTCCACAAACAACATCGTTTCGTGTGCAAAGCCCCGCAGCGTCCACCGGTTTGCCGGGGGACGCACCTGAACTCCGTGATATTTTCGGCGGCTGCTTTAGCACATTTGGTTTTAGCGGAAACTAAATGTGCTATGGCTTTTTCTCATGCATCCCAATTCCGAACAATCGACCGATTCCCGATTGACCGGAAATGCTCAAAGAACGCCCAAGGCAGCATCGTCGCTGGGTACCGCTTTGCCGTGCATCGACCGCGTGATTCCAAACGGGCGTGATGGCAAAGGGGCGCTTCGGGCATGTCGCGCTTTGGGCATATCGCGCTTTGGACTTATGCCGCAGCCCGAGAACCGACGTGGTATATAGTCAACTTTTGGAGAAATGCCAACCTTTCCGACAACACTTTCCCGCCACTTTGATAAGTTCCGCAGACAACGCGGGGGCCTTGCGCCAGGCGCTGCGTGGGCCCAAAAATAAGGCCTCTACGGGTCCGGGTTTTACTTGAGCCGTGTATGGGGAGGCCTCAATGAATAGATACCTGGTATGCGGAACCGCGATCTTCGGTGCGATCGTTGCGCTGTCCCTGACGTCCGCCCTGGGGCAAACTGATTTTTATCGGAGCAAGACCATTTCGATGGTGATTGGAGCCAAAACCGGGAGCCTCTCGGTCGCGGCCCAGATCGTGTCTCGCCATATCGGGCGACACATCCCCGGCAACCCGACGGTCGTATTCCGGCAAATGCCCGGTGGCGCCCATCTCGGCGCGACCGGCCACGTCTATAACGTTTTGGAGGCCGACGGCCTGAACATCCTGGCGGCCAATTCAAACGTGGCCATGGCCCAGCTTGCCAAATTGTCGCAGGTCCGCTTCGAGATACAGAAATTCGAATGGCTCGGCTCCTCGGGCCCTGACGGCGCGCTGTTCGCGATCCGCGCCGACCTGCCCTATCGGACCTTCAAGGAATTCAAGGAAGCGGGCCGCGAATTGATCGTCGGAACGACCGGCCCCGGGTCGAACGCCCACGACATGCCTTTGCTGCTCAAGGAATTCGCCGGTGCCAAATTGCGCCTCGTCAAAGGCTATGCGGCCAACAGCGATGTTCTACTTGCGGTCGAGCGCAAGGAAGTCGACGCCTGGGCAGCGCTTGCCACCACCATCAAGCTCGGGATGGATCGCGGCGTGGTGCGACCATTGGTCCGCACGCGCGCGCCGGTTCCCGGCCTCAATGATCTGCCGATCGACGAAGACCTTACGACCGATCCGATTGGCAAATCCCTGATGGCGATCCGCGGCATTCCGCTCCTGATCGGACGCCCCTTTGCGGTGCGCCCCGGTACGCCGCCGGATCGCATCGCGATCCTGCGCGAGGCATTCGCCAAGACCATCGCCGACCCGCAATTCCTCGCCGAGGCAAAATCCGCCAAGATCGACATGGAATACGTGTCGCCGCAGGCCGTGCTCGCCGGGTTCAACGAAATGGTCAACCAGCCGCCGAATGTGCTGGAGGCAATGGCCAAGTATCTGCAGGCGACGGAGTGAGAGGGTCGGGATCAGACCCCGATCGGCATTTGTCCGACGCTGCCTGACGTGGGCGGCTACGGTTGCGGGATTCCGAGTTGTTTGCAGATGCTGTGTACGGTGCCGCCCTTGATTTCGCTGTGGCGTGGCACGCTGGTGATCTTCCGGTTGGAGGGATTGAGCCACACCGTGTGCGCACCGCCTTCTCGGAAGAAGGTGCATCCCTGTCGGCGCAGGTGCTGCTCCAAGTCGCGAAGTTTCATGCCTCGATCAAGTCGATCGACTCACGCAGTGCGTTTGGCGACAGGTCCTTTTCCGCAATTTCGCGCTGACACTCCAACACCAGCTTGAGCGCATCGAGCAGGTTCGCCTTTGCCTCTTCCAGGGTTTCGCCTTGCGAGATGGCAGCCGGAACCTCCTCAACGAAGCAAGTGTACCCACCCTCTTGGGCCGGCTCAAAAATCGCTGTCAGTTTCATCCTCAGAGGATTTCACGCCGCGCGCTCTTTGGCAAGTTGTCGCTGCCGCACGGAAGCCCGTGAAACGCAGGCCCGGGGTCAGATTCCATTTGCACTACTCCGCCCTGATGCCTGCGAACTTCACCACCCGCGCCCACTTCTCGATCTCCGCCGCAATTAGATTACCGAAATCGCGCGGCGAACCCGGTATCGCGGTGCCGCCGAGGTCGGCAAGCTTGGCTTTAAGTCGCGGATCCGCGAGGCCCGCGTTGATCTCGCGGTTGAGCCTGTCGATCACGTCGGCCGGCGTCCCGCGGGGAGCACCGATGCCGAACCACGCGCTTGCCTCGTAGCCCGGCACCGTGTCGGCGATCGTCGGCACGTCGGGCAGCACCTCGGCACGCGTCACCGTGGTCACGGCCAGCGGCCGCAGCTTGCCGGCGCGGATGAATTCGATCGAGGCCGGCAGGTTGTCGAAGGTCACCTGCACCTGCCCGCCCATAAGGTCGGTGAGCATCGGGGCCGAGCCACGATAGGGCACATGCGCCATTGTGTTTCCTCATCGTCTCCTCAAAAGTTCCTTCTGGGCATCCGCACTGGATTTGATGCTATCATTGTTTCGTGAACCAAAATCGATCTATCGCCTTACCTTGGGAACCAAGGAGAAAATGCTTGATCTCGAATTTCATGAAAAGACTGCAGCAGGCGGCGTTCATCGGCAGCGCAATGTTGAGTTCCCTCGCCATCGCTTCGGCTCAGGACAAGGCCAAGATGGAGGCCGGCGAAATGGTCTACGAGCAAAATTGCGCGGAGTGCCATGGCGAAAAACTCAGAAGCTCGGGTGCCGTGCCGGACCTGCGCAAAATGCCCGCAGATGCGCGCGCGATTTTCGATGAGACCGTGAAGAACGGCCGAGGCCAGATGCCTTCCTGGGAGGGGCAATTGACGGACGAGAACTTCGACCAGATTTGGGCCTATATCCGCTCCCGCGCGCAATAGGATCAGGGCGATGCGTGTCCTCAACGGCATTGCGGTTGCGGCATTGATGGTGTGCGGCACTGCTGCGATTGCGGCCGACGATCTTGTGACAGACATCATTGCGCCGGCCCACGTGGGATTGCCCCCGGCAAATTTCGAGTTTGCACTGTGGGGCGATGGCGAACTCGGCCGATGGAGGGTCGTGAATGATCCAACAGCCATGCACGGCCTCGCCATTGAACACGTCAGCACCGACCCGCATGAGGACCGGTTTCCACTTGCGATCTACAAACCGCTGCTCATTGAAAATGCCGAAATCGACGTCCGCTTTAACATCATTTCCGGAACCATGCAGTCGGCCGGCGTTGCGGTTTGCCTGCGCAACGCAGGGAACTATTACGCCGTCATCGCAAGCGCCCTCGAGCACCGTGTCGACCTGATCTTGTTCAAGGACGGCAAGATCGAACGGATCGACAGCGCCGAGGCTGAAGTCACGTCGAGCCGATGGCATGCCCTGAAAGTCGTAGTCAATGACGACCATTTCATCGTATCCCTGGACCAGAAAAAGCTCTTTACGACCTTCGACCGCACCCGGATGAAGGACGGCCGCTTTGCACTGCTGACACAAGAAGACAACATTACCCGATTTGATCAGATCCGGATCCGGTCTCTGCCGAACTCGTACGAACCTCGATGACTGCCGCAAGACGATCACTTGATGTAAATGCTGATCGATTGCGCCGTGGATGCGCACCAATGCAAAGATTCAACAATTCAATCGTGCTGATTTCCGTCCTCCTATTGGCGTCTCTTGCAATCACGCGGGAGAAAGCGAGGGCTCAACCTTCCGCCAACACGCCATCCGAGCCCGCGCCCTATTGCGCCGACCTCAAACACATCGCCAACCTCGCGATGACGCGCGAACGGTTTTCCTCCATTATCGGCAAGCCGCGCCAAGGCAATTTTCGCGATACGAGCCTGCCGCTGACCGGATGGAAGGACTGCGCTTTCTACGGAACCAACTCCTATACCTGCGATTCACATGGGTTCGCATCGGAAGATGCGGCGGCGCAAGCGCAAAAAAACAACGTGAGCCAAATCCTGTCCTGCCTGGAAACCTGGAGCGAAGCAAAAGAGCAATCGTCCTCAACCTACATCGCGCTGCATCCCAAATTGGGGCCGGCCTCGATTACGCTGAGTTTGGACAAGGCTGACGACGGAAGCGATATCGTCCGCTTCACGATGTTCCTCCGGCGGCCTTAAGGTACTCGACGATTACACCGTGACGCAGGGGTATGTAGGATGGGTAGAGCAAAAAAACGCGTTCTTCACGCGCTTTTTTTTGCGAAACCCATCAACACCTCGGGTACGGGCTGACGATGGGTTTCGGCAAAACGCGTAAAGAAAGAACGCGTTTTTCCTCTACCCATCCTACGAACCACGCCGTGACGCAGGGGAATTGCGAATTCACAAATCCTGCGTCCGCCTCGAATAGGCCACATCCCAGACCTTGGCACGGTTTTCGTCAAAAATCAGCGCAAGGTCGGCTGGTGCCGTGACCCAGCCTCGGCGCGCGATCTCGCCTTCGAGCTGTCCGGGCGCCCAGCCCGCATAGCCGAACGCAAAAATGCTTTTCTTCGGGCCTGCATTGTTGCCGATGGCACGCATGATGTCGCGGCTCGAGGTCATGGCGACACGTCCGTCGATTTCGCGCGTCGCGGCATCGCGGTAGTCGGCCGAGTGGAGGATGAACCCCAGTTCGGGTTGCACCGGACCGCCATAATGGATGCGCACCTGACCGGTCGCAGTCGTGTCCTTTTCGCCCAGCAGATCGAGGAGTGCGGCGAGTGGCTCTTCCCGGATCGGTCGATTGATGACAAGTCCAAAAGCCCCTTCGCGATCGTGCCGCACCATCACCAGGACGGTGCGTTCAAACCGTGGGTCTCCCATATCGGGCGACGCGATCAACAACTGGCCGGTCAGCCATGGCGGCGATTGCGCAGAGGTTTGCGTCGCGACGCCGAGCAACGACATGGTAATGAGAATGGGTACGAAGGCGAGGACTGCTCGAACGGGCCAAGGCATTGACATAAGCCTCCAGCGTGGACCTGCGGCCGATCATACACCCGCGTTTCGGTCGTCTTGAATTTCTTTATCGCCATGTCAGCAGGGCCGTAGGGACAATGACTGCCGCCTGATCGCACAACATCGCACAAGATCGCACAGCCCCGGCACTGCATTTTGTTTTGACTGAGCTTTCCAGATCGACTATTGGCGAAATGGTCATGTCGAATTGCGCCCGCAGCCCGCTGGGGTGCATTTTCTTTTTTCGATCGTTTTCGAGGGGTTGGCGCGGAACCTGTTCCGCTGGTCCAAAATTGCAATCTATGATAGATTTCATACGAAAGAGAGCCCTGAATCTGCCAGCGGCGTCACCCAGGTGCAAAACGGACTCACCGGTTTTGGCCAAAACGAACCCAAACACCCCGGTGCGCGCCGCGGCCCGGTTCGGAGTACCGCGTTCACGCGGACTTTCTTCCCGCGGCGAGACCATAAAGTTAAGAGCCGCCTACGGCAGAGCCGCCTACGGCAGAGCCGCCTACGGCGGAGCCGCCTAAAGGCGGTACTCCAAACGGGAAGCACCTATTGGACCCGCCAACTGCGTCACGGCAGCTTGTACTTCGCACCTGCATAAATCGAGAACGGCTGGACCGGCGTCTGCTGGCGCGGATCCGTAAACGGCGTCGGGATCGCATTGGCGACCGCCTGGGTGTCGAAGAAGGTGCCGTAGACCACGTATTTGCGATTGAACAGATTGTTGACGGCGCCGAAGACCTGCCACTCCTTGTTCACTTGATAGGACGTGCGCAGGTTGACGGTCCAATAGGCCGGCAGTTGCGGATTCTGGTTTGATTCATCGCCCACATAGAATTGGCTCCCCACCACCACCAGATTGGCGCCAACCTTCCAGTCGCGCGTCACCGCATAGTCGGCGCCGAGCTTGAACTGGTGACGCGGGATCATGGGAATATGTTTGCCGGGCGTCACATGGATATTGCCGTCGGTGTCGGCAAATGGATTGTGCGGCGATGCGAGGTCGCCGGTGAACTGGAACGTGGCGTCGATGAAGCTGTAATTGGCATAGACCAGCCATTGCGGCGACGTATAGGTCGCGCCCGCTTCAAGGCCCTGACGGCGTGTTGCTTCGACATTTTGAAACACGCCGCGTCCCGCGATCGGGCTCGCCACATTGATGATGTCGTTTTCACTGGCCGCGCGGAATGCCCCGACCTTCCATTCGATCTGACCACCTTTGAAGGAGCGTTCGCCGCGCAGGCCCCCTTCGATAGTCCGCGTCACCACCTGTTGCAGCGGCGGGTCCGAAACCAGAAAGCCTTCGAGGAGGCACGGTCGGTTTGGATTTGAACAACCGAGCTCAAGCGGCGTCGGTGCGCGATTGGCCTCCGCGTAGCCGCCGTAGGCGGTCATGCCCGGCATCACCTTGTAGGTAAATCCGATGACGGGGTTCACGCGCTGGAAGGTGTGATTGCCGTTGAGATCCGGGCTGGTGCCGAGTTGGTCTGTTGTCGAGACCTTGGCAATGTTGAGACGGGCGCCCACCGTCGCCGCAAGACGCGGCGTAATGTCGACCGTGTCGGTGAAGTAAAGGCCGTAATAGGTATTTTGGGCCGCGAGATCGACCGGGCTATAGCCAAGATTGCTGGCCGTGTGGATGATCTCTCCGGTTCCCGGGATTGCGGGATTCGGAGCGACCAACAGGTTGGGATAGATGAATCCGAGTTCGCTTTGTGCGGTAAATCCGATGCGGCTATGGTCGATGGCCGCGCCGATTGTAAATTGGTTGTTGTGATTGAATAGTTTTTCGTTGCTGGTTGCTTGCAGCGACGCCCCGACCGTCAAGGTATTGGTGCGGGTGCGGTCGACGGTTCCATAAGGCGTGTTGGCGCAGCCTCCCACCGCGCATGGAATCGGCTGATTGTTCGGCCCGAGAATCTGAAGATCGGCGGGCGGTGGCGGCGCCAGAAAATCATCGCCGCTCAAGCACAGCGTACCGCCGAGCGCGCCGCCGCAGTCCGCGACATCGGCAGCATTGCCATCCACATGTAGCTGTTGAAAACTGCGCGTATAGACGTTGCTCTGGATCGACCAGTGATCGCTGACGGCGAATTTGCCATTGAGCGCCAGGAGACCCACCTGGTTCTGCGTCGTCTGCGGCCATGTATAGATGGACTTCCAATCGCGCGCGAGTGCTTCAACCGGTGTCGGACCGATGACACCGAAATTGTTGCGCGCCGCGCTCGCAATCAGGTGAATTTCCGAGCCTTCGCTGCGCCAGCCCACGTCGCCAAAGAAACGACGCAGCGTCGACGGCGACTGGTAGCGCCAGCCACCGTCACGCAATCCTTCGGCCGCAAGATAGACCGCATAATCGCCAAACTTGGCCCCGTATTGCGCCGACCCGTTCACGCGGCCGTAGGAGCCGCCCTGCGCCGAGACCTCCGTGCCTTGCCAGTTGAAGCCATTCTTCATCTGGAGGTTGACGGCGCCGCCGAGCGCATTGAGCCCGAACACCGGATTGCTCGACCACAGGTCGGCGCGCTCGATCGCCACCGTTGGAATGAGGTCCCAATTGACCGTGTCCCCGAACGCCTCGTTGAGGCGGATGCCATTCATATAGACCGCAATGCCCTGTGGCGTTCCCTGGAGCGGCGAGGCCGCAAAGCCGCGATAGCGGAGGTCTTGCGTGAAACCATTGCCTTGGACATCGGTCGTGCTGACACCAGGTACTCGCTGCCCCAGGGCTTCGGTGACCGAGGGCGTATAGGTGCGAGAAAAGTCCTCCGACGTGACCGTCGTGATGGTCGAGGGAACCTTGTCGCGGTCGATCAGGCCCGGAGCAGAAGGCGCTGGCGCGGCCGGCGCAGGTGTGGCTGGACGCGCAGCGGATGATTTGGCCTTTGGAGCGGCTTGGCGCGGACGCGCCGGCGCCGTGACAGGCGTGGGAGCAACGACCCGGACTTCCGGCAGCGGCGTCGCTTCGGACGGCGGGGTAGCTGGCGGTTCTTGCGCAAGCGCGGTACCGGCAACGAGCGCCGCAAGGCTCACCGACCCCAGCAAAGCAAGCCGTCTGGCGCAGCCCGACAGGCAGGCACCAACTGGCCCGAACCGCGGCACCATTCGCCCCGGCGCACTTCTATGCATCGGCGTCCCCGACCCTGTCCCCAAGCACATTGGCCCCAAACAACCCGGATATTCGTGCTATAGTAACGAGGTCGGAGGCTTTTGACAGCACGACTGATCGAAGCCCAAACCAAAAACGGGAGTTTTCCATGGGAGGAATGACGCGCCGCGCCGTCGGGGCGCAAATAGCTGGGGCGCTGGTGGCAGGTTGCGCCTTGTGCGGGCTCGCCGCACAGGCAGGCGCCGAGACCTTGCTCGAGCACAGTTCGGAAGTTCGCATGCAGCTGGATTTCGTGGTGCCGGATGCGGCGCTGAAGAAATTCCTGCCCGCCGGCTGGGAGCCGAATGTCGCCACGCAGGGCCCCGCCAAGGACTGCAACCTACGCATGATCTTCATCGATCGGGTCGACATCACCAAACAGGATGGTGCACCGGCAGAACCCGGCTCGAACCAGCTCGTGTACCTTGCGATCCCGATCAAGCAGACGGCGTCCAATACACAGGGACAGATGCTGATCTTCGGCCTCACCGCCGATGCCAAAGACGCACCCGGCCCACAAGGCGTATACGTGCACGCCAACAGCCATCGCACGGCGCGCTCAACCAACACCGCCGCCGGCAAGCCGTCGATCACCGAAGAACATTGGGAGTTCGCGGCGCCGAGCGGCGAGCGCCTGGAAGTGCACCTGAAATACGAGCGCGCGGCTGCGCGTAAGACGTCCCAGGAAACGAAATTCTATTCCTCGCTCGACCCGAACAACTTCCAGATCTTCAAGATCGACCAGGGTCTCGACATCATGCGCAACGCCACCATCCAGGTCCGCGACCGCGTGACGGAGTTCTCCTACAAGGCGTCCGGCGGCAAGATCGCACCGCTGTTCGACGGCACCGAGAAGGTGGTCTCGATCGACGCGCTGCATTGGTACAATCGCGGCGTCTACAAGCCGTAAGCTGAAGTGAGTGAGCCAACAGGTTAGCGGCACACTCGGTCTGCTCCCTCTCCCCTCCGGGGAGAGGGCTGGGGTGAGGGGGGCGAGAAACCATCGAGAGATCGTTCCCCCCTTACCCTAACCCTCTCGGCGGCTTTGCCGCCCCCAAAGGGGAGAGGGGACTAGACCGAGATCGCCGCAACGTCATTGGATCGCACTACCAGTGGCTGACCTGTATCAGCAAACTAAAATGCCGTGACCTATAGGGAGGAACAATCATGCGTCTCAACAAAACTCGCTCTTTCACATTCGCACTCATCGCCAGCACCGCACTCGTCACTTTGCCTGCACTCGCAGCCGACGTCACCCATGAGCGGCTCGTGAATGCCGACAAGGAGCCGCACAACTGGCTGATGAACCATCGCACCTATGACGGCCAGCGTTTTTCGCCGCTCACACGTATCAACAAGGACACCGTCAAGAATCTCAAGCTTGCCTATGCGGTGCCGCTCGGCGGCGGCGCCGGCAATGAGTGGAACGAGGCGACAGCGCTTGCCGAAGATGGCTTCCTCTACATCACAGACTCCTGGGGCGTGCTCTACAAGATCGATGCCACGTCCGGCACGACCGGCCGCATCGTATGGCGCATGGACCCCAAGGCGCAGCGGCAGGTGAACAATCGCGGCGCCGCCTTCTGGCGCAATCTCGTGATCACGCCTGCAAACGAACCGGCCCGCATCATCGCGACCGACAAGGATACCGGCAAGGTCGTGTGGGAAACCAATGTCAGCTACGACCAGCCGCTCCTGACGATCACCGGTGCCGTGCTCCCGATCAAGGACAAGATCATCGTCGGCGCTTCGGGTGGCGATCGCGGCGTGCGCGACTGGGTCGCGGCATTCGACGCCGCGACCGGCAAGCAAGTCTGGCTCAAGCACACCATCCCGGCGCCAGGCGAACCCGGGAGCGAAACCTGGAAAGACACGACCGGCACCTGGCGCACGGGCGGCGGCGCCGTCTGGGTGACCGGCACCTACGATCCGATCAGCAACCAATCGCTTTGGGGCATCGGCAATCCGGTTCCAATGATGGATCCGTCCTCGCGTCCGGGCGACAATCTTTATACCAACAGCGTGATCTCTTACGATCCCGACACCGGCAAGATGAACTGGTACTTCCAGTACACGCCGAACGACGGATGGGATTATGACGAAGTTGGCACCCACATCCTGATTGACGGCCAGGTCGCGGGCGAAACGCGCAAACTCGTCACCCATTCGGCCCGCAACGGCTTCACCTATACGATGGAGCGCAACAACGGCCAGATGGTCGCTGCCAAGCCCTATATGGACGGCATCAATTGGACGAAGGGCATCGACCAGAAGACCGGCAAGCCGCTCGACTACGATCCCACCAAGGATGTGCAGAGCTATTCCGGCCTTGCCAATCCGGACAAGAACACACCGGTGAAGCGGCTGTGCCCGAACCGGACCGGCGGGAACAATTATTGGCCGTCCTCCTACAGCCCCAAGACCAAACTCCTTTACATCCCGGTGATGACGGCCTGCGAGGACGTGACCAATGACCGGCAGTTTGCCGAACGCAGCAAGGAACAGGGCTGGTACGTGCGCTCAGGCGGCGGCTACCGTGCGCCCGAGCGCTATGAATCGCAATTGACAGCCGTTGATCCCTTCACCGGAGACGTCAAGAAGAGCCTGACGCTCAAGTATCCGAACTATTCGGGCACGCTCGCCACGGCCGGCGGCGTGGTGTTCGTGGCGCTGCTCGACGGCACCATCGCGGCTTATGACGACACGACGCTCGACGAACTGTGGAAGATCAACGTTGGCTCGGGATTTTCAGCGCCGCCGATGACCTTCGAGGTGAACGGCAAACAATATATGGCGATTGCCTCGGGACCGAGCGGAGCGGCCAAGACGAAAGTGCTCAACTCGCCGGAACTCAAGGACCAGCGCCACGCAATGGTGCTGTATGTATTCGGGTTGTGAGAGGAAGGATTGTGAGTGAGCCAACAATCCGGCAACAAGCTCGGTCGGCTCCCTCTCCCCCTTTGGGGAGAGGGCTGGGGTGAGGGGGGAACAAATCTCTCGATAGACCTCGAACCCCCTCACCCTAACCCTCTCCCCAAAGGGGAGAGGGAACTACACCGAGATCCTGGCAAGTTCATTGGCTCACACGACCAGCAAAACTCAACAGACTTGTAATTCTGGATGTTCGACATAGAGAGGAGCGATCATGAATACATATCGAACTCACTCTTTCGCACTTGCACTCATCGCGGCCACCGCAATCACCACACTCCCCTCCCTCGCCGCCGACATCACGCACGATCGGCTCGTCAATGCCGACAAGGAGCCGCACAACTGGCTGATGAACCATCGCACCTATGATGGACAGCGCCATTCTCCGTTGGCCCGCATCAACCGGGACACCGTCAAGAATCTCAAACTCGCCTACGCGGTTTCGCTGGGTGGCGGCGCCGGCAATGAATACACCCAGGCAACTCCGCTCGCGGAAGACGGCTTCATTTACACCACCGATTCCTGGGGCGTGCTTTACAAAATCGACGTCACGTCGGGCACGGTTGGCCGGATCGTGTGGCGCATGGACCCCAAGCAACAGAAGCTGAACCGCAATCGCGGTGCCGCCCTCTGGGGCAATCTCGTGGTGACGACCGCGTCGGGTCCGCCGCGCGTCATCGCAACCGACAAGGAAACCGGCAAAATCGTCTGGGAATCTTCCTTTGCGGATACGCCTGATGTGGAACTCAGTTCCGCACCGCTCGCCGTCAAGGACAAGATCATCCTGGGCGCAGCCAATGGCGACGCCGGCGTGCGCGATTGGATGGCGGGTCTTGATGCCGCGACCGGAAGGCGGCTCTGGCTAAAATACACAGTTCCGTCGCCGGGCGAAGCCGGCAGCGAAACCTGGAAGGACAAGAACAACGCCTGGCAGACCGGCGGCGGCGCCATCTGGGTCACTGGCACATACGATCCGGTCAGCAACCAGACCATCTGGGGAACTGGAAATCCGGTGCCGATGTACGATCCGACTTATCGTCCGGGCGACAATCTCTATACAAACAGCGCGATCTCCTGGAATCCCGACACCGGAAGCATGAACTGGTACCACCAGTACACGCCCGGTGACATGTGGGATTACGACGAGGTCGGCACGCACATCCTCATTGATGGCGTCGTTGGCGGCGAACAACGAAAGCTCATCACGCATTCCGGCCGCAACGGTTTCCTCTACACCATGGAGCGCGCGAACGGCGCCATGGTCGCTGCCAAGCCCTATATGGAAGTCAATTGGACAAAGGGCATCGACCAGAAAACCGGCAAGCCGGTCGACTACGATCCGACCAAAGACATCCAGGTCTATTCGGGGCTCGCCAATCAAAATCCGGCGCAACCGACCAAGAACGTGTGCCCCGGCCATGCCGGCGGCAACAACTACTTCCCGTCGTCTTATAGCCCCAGGACCAAACTCATCTACATTCCATCTCTGAGCAACTGCGAAGAAATCACCATCGACACCGAAAAGCACTCAAAGGAGAAAGGCTGGAACGGCGGATCGTTCAAGGATCCAGACCGTTACGAAAGCGATCTGATCGCGGCCGATCCCATCACGGGCGAGACGCGCAAGAAGATCCATCTGCGCTACCCGAACTATTCGGGCACGCTGACGACGGCGGGCGGACTTGTGTTCCTGGCGCTGATGGACGGCACGATCGCGGCCTTTGACGACACGACGCTCGATGAACTCTGGAAGGTCAACGTCGGCTCCGGCATCACGGCGCCGCCCATGACGTTCGAGCATAACGGCAAGCAATATGTCGCGATCTCGACCGGACCATCGAATGCCGGCAAGTCCAGAGTGCGGCAAACACCGGAACTCAAGGACCAGCGGCACGCGACCGTGCTGTTCGTGTTTGGATTGTGAGAGTGAAGTCACCCGTTTGATTGAGCCAACAGGATAGCAACACGGGCGGTCTGCTCCCTCTCCCTTTGGGAGAGGGCTGGGGTGAGGGGTTACGGTCTCTCGATCGGGTCGCCCCCTCACCCTAACCCTCTCCCCGTAGGGGAGAGGGAACCACACCGAGATTGTAACAACGGCATTGGATCACACAACCATTGCCGAGATAAACCACAAACGGAGGAACCCAATGGAAAGAAAATCCCTGACGATCCTTGCACTCGCAGCAAGCACAGCCCTCATGACAATGCCGTCACTCGCCGCCGACGTTACTTTTGACCGGCTCGTCAATGCCGACAAGGAGCCGCACAATTGGCTCATGAACCACCGCACCTACGACGGGCAGCGCTATTCGCCGCTTTCGAATATCAACCGCGACAACGCCAAGAACCTCAAGCTCGCCTATGCGGTTCCGCTCGGCGGCGGAACAGGCAATGAATTCACCAATGCGACGCCGCTTGTTGAAGACGGCTTCATGTACACCACCGATTCGTGGGGCGTGCTCTACAAGATCGACGTTCGTGCCGGCAATCTCGGTCGGATCGTCTGGCGCATGGACCCCAAGCAGGAACGCCAGCTGCGCAACCGCGGCGCGACCCTCTGGGGCAACCTTGTGATCACCGGAGCCGGCATATCGCCTGCACGCATCATTGCGACCGACAAGGAAACCGGCAAGGTCGCGTGGGAGACGGCATTCCCGGATACGCCGGAAGTGACCTTCACCTCGGCGCCGCTCGCGATCAAGGACAAGATCATCTTCGGCGCCGCTAACGGCGACCAGGGCGTGCGCGACTGGATGGGCGCTCTCGACGCCGCGACCGGCAAGCGGCTGTGGCTCAAGTACACGATTCCTGGCCCCGGCGAAGCCGGCCACGAGACCTGGAAGGGCAATACCAACGCGTGGCAAACCGGCGGCGGCGCCATCTGGGTCACCGGCACTTACGATCCGGCCACCAACCAGACCATCTGGGGAACCGGCAACCCGGTGCCGATGTTCGACCCATTCCATCGGCCGGGTGACAATCTCTATACGAACAGCGCCATCTCCTACAATCCCGATACTGGCAACATGAACTGGTACTTCCAGTACACGCCGGGCGACATTTGGGACTACGACGAAGTCGGCACCCACATCCTGATCGACGGTCAGGTCGCCGGAGAGACGCGCAAGCTCATTACGCACTCCGCGCGCAACGGCTTCCTCTACACGATGGAGCGCGCGAACGGCGCAATGGTGATGGCGAAGCCCTATATGGAGGTCAATTGGACCAAGGGAATCGACCAGAAGACCGGCAAGCCGGTCGACTATGATCCCAGCAAGGACATCCAGACCTATGCGGGCGTCGGCAATCTCAATCCCAACGACCCGTTGAAGAAAGTCTGCCCGTCGCAGGCCGGCGGCAACAACTACTGGCCAAGTTCCTACAGTCCGAACACCAAGCTGGTCTACATCCCGGCGCTGTCGAACTGCGTCACGATCACGATCGACCGCGCGAAGCACAACAAGGAATTGGGCTGGAACGGCGGGCTGTCCGCTACGCCGGATCGCTGGGAAAGCAACCTGACCGCTGTCGATCCGTTGACCGGCGAGGTCAAGAAGGACGTCCACCTGCCGTATCCGAACTATTCGGGCACGCTTGCGACCGGCGGCGGGCTTGTATTCCTCGCCTTGCTGGACGGCACCGTTGCTGCCTTCGATGATACATCGCTCGAACAGTTGTGGTCGATCAATGTCGGCTCGGGCTTTTCGGCACCGCCGATGACGTTCGCGGTCAACGGCAAGCAATATGTCGCGATCGTTTCGGGGCCAAGCCCGGTCTCCAAGGGACGGCTCGTCAACACGCCGGAACTACGCGACCAGCGTCACGCGCTCGTGCTCTACGTATTTTCGCTTTGAGACAGGCGTTAAATTTGTAGGGCGGAATAGCCACGCCGCGCGCCTTTTTGGCGCACGCGGCGTGGCGTATTCCGCCATCGCGAGAGTTCGGCGGAATACGCCACAAGGGCGCGACTGACAGCGCGGGCAAGCTGATAGAGCGGCGATGCGCCCTTGTGTCTATTCCGCCCTACGACACCCTTCAAGACGTCGCGGCGCCCCGTTGGCCAGCGATATTGACGGCGGCGCTATAGTCTGCCTGCGCCAAGTCCGATTTGCCGCGTTGCTGATAGGCCTCGGCCCGCGCCCGATATGCGACCTCGGCATGGGGCTCCAGCTTGATGACTTGCGTGAAGTCCGCGATCGCCTTTTTGTAGTCCTGCTTTCTCACGTACGCATTTCCGCGACTGAAATACACGCCGGCCACGTTAGCGTCCTTGGCCTTCTTGGCCGCATTGATCACCGTCGTAAGATCGGCAATCACCTTATCCTCATAGCCTATTTTCTCGTACGCCTTGCTGCGCTGCAAATGGGCAAGCAGCGTCACGTTCGGCTCGCGGCAATTGATGGCCTTCGTGAGATCGGCAATCGCCTCTTCGTGGTTTCCCCTGTTCATGTGGATGATGCCGCGGTTGAGCAACGGTTCGGCGTATGTCGGATCAATCTCGATCGCCTTGGTGTAGTCAGCGACCGCCCCATTCAGGTTACCGCTGCTGTGTTGCTCAAGCGCGCTCTTGAAGAACGGAAGAGCCGGCGCCCGTATCCTCATTTTGCGTTTTTGTTTAATGCTGCCGCCCACGATAAAGAGCGCGATGACGATCAGAACGATCCAGAGGAGATGCCCAAACAAATAATCGATCGTCGAAATCTCGTATGCCGGCAGCGGAGAAGGCAGAAGGCCAGAGGCCTGGAATTTCTCGATGTCCTGCTGCGTGAGACTGTAATAGCTCTCGCGCCCCTTCACGCCAAGAACATAGCCATCGTCGGACAGGGAATATGGAGCCACAAAGGAGTGGGTCGAGTATTTGTGTCCGAGATAGAGTTCCTCGCCGTTCTTTCCCTTGATGGCGACATCTTGAATTCGTTTGATGGTATCCTGAGTTCCAAAATACATCTTTCCGGCATGTGCCGGCGAAACTCCCAGCGCGAAAGCGCCAACAAGGCAATTGATGACAACAAGCAGCGTGCAGAATCCGCCGCGTCGAATTGACCGCCAGGGCATGGATTTCATCCTTGCTTGCCAAGTTAACGTCGTAAAAACTATACCTGGATTGCGCTTGAGCCGAAACCGTATTGCAAACAAACTTAGCTATTAACGCCGAGCGAATGCCAAGAGCGGAGAAATGACCATGAAACCCTTTAATATCCCCTTACTTGCGGCTGATACGGTCCTTTACGCACGGCCCGCACCGGCTGCCGGCGTGATGCGCAGAGCTTGTGTTCGGGCCATAGATCGCATCAACAATACGCCAAAATTCAGGTACAGTTAACCTCACGACCAATGAGCCCTTAACACCTCAGGAGGAACACCATGGCATCCCATAGATGTATCCTGCGTCAGGCGCTGCTCGCGAGCAGCGTGCTGGCGTTCGGGTCGGCCGCATTCGCGGCCGACGTCACGCCCGAACGGCTCGTCAATGCGGCCAAAGAGCCGCAGAACTGGTTGATGAACCACGGCACCTACGACTCTCAGCGCTTCTCGTCGCTGGACAAGATCAACAAGGTCAACATCAAGGGTCTCAAGCTCGCCTATGCGGTGCCGGTCGGCGGGACTTCTGCTGCTGAAAACCTGCAGGCAACGCCCCTCGCCGAAGACGGTTACCTCTACATCGTCGATCAATGGGGCGTCGTCTCCAAGATCGATGCGCGCTCGGGCGACATGGGCCGCATCGTGTGGCGCATGGACCCCGGACAGGAGCGCGTGCCGCTGTCGAACCGCGGCGCCGCCTTCTGGGGCAACCTCGTTATCAGTGTGGCAAGCTATCCGGCGCGCGTCATTGCCACCGACAAGGACACAGGCAAGATCGTCTGGGAAACAAATGTCGCTGACGGTCAGGCCGATTTGCAATTGACCGCGGCACCTCTTGCCGTGAAGGACAAGATTGTTGTCGGTGCAGCCGGCGGCGACCGCGGCGTACGCGACTTTATCGTGGCGCTCGATGCCAAAACCGGCAAGGTCGCGTGGAAGAACTACGTCGTCCCGGCGCCGGGCGAACCCGGCAGCGAAACCTGGAAGGACAAGAACAACGCGTGGCAGACCGGCGGCGGCGCCATGTGGGTGACGGGCTCCTATGACCCCGCTACGAACCAGGTGCTGTGGGGCACCGGCAATCCGGTGCCGATGTTCGACCCGACCTACCGGCCGGGTGACAACCTCTACACCAACAGTCTGATTTCGTGGAATCCCGATCAGGGCAAGATGAACTGGTACTTCCAGTACACACCCGGCGATCCATGGGATTACGACGAGGTTGGCAGTCACATCCTGGTCGATGGACAAATCGCCGGCGAAACGCGCAAGCTCATTACGCATTCGGCACGCAACGGTTTCCTCTACACCATGGAGCGCAGCAACGGGCAGACCGTGCTGGCGAAGCCCTATTTTGAGAACATTCTATGGACCAAAGGCATCGACCAGAAGACCGGCAAGCCCGTGGACTACAATCCGAACCTCGACGTACAGGTCTATTCGGGCCTGCAGAACCAGACGATGGAAAATCGCACCCGAAAACTGTGTCCATCGATGTCGGGCGGCAACAACTACTGGCCGACGGCCTACAGCCCGAGGACCAAACTCGTCTATATCCCGGCCATGTCGTCATGCAACGAAGTGACGCTCGACCCGAACCTGTCCAACAAGGCCGGCGACTGGAAGGGCGCGACTTTCCGCCACATCGAACGCAATGAGTCCGACATGGTCGTCGCCGACCCGTTCACCGGCGAAATTAAACACAAGGTGCACGTGCCCTATCCGAACAACAGCGGAGTGCTGACCACCGGCGGCGGGCTGGTATTCACCGGCTTCACTGACGGCACCTTCGTGGCCTATGACGACACCACGATGGAACAGCTCTGGAAGATCAATATGGGCATCGGCTTCAACGCCCCGCCGATGACATTTGAGGCCAACGGCAAGCAATATGTCGCCGTTTTGACGGGCCTGAGCCCGATCACCCGACGCCGGCACATGTTTACGCCGGAACTCCGCGACCAGCGGAACCAGACCATGCTGTTCGTGTTCGGGCTTTAAAGATACTTCAATACGACTCGGCGGGGAGCGGGCACCACCCGCTCCCTTTTTCGTTGTCGGGCCTGATCATTGATGAACAATAATCCATCATCCACAAGACCTCTTGTAATTAGTTATTTTCCTATTTAGGAAAGTATCTATGAATACGGCATTCAAAGCAATCTCTGCGGAGCCGCGCCGCCGCATCCTCAATCATCTCGCAGGCGGACCTATGACGGTAAGTGAAATCGCCGCCAATTTCGATATGGCGACACCTTCCATTTCGAAGCATCTGTCGGTGCTCAAGGAGGCGGGATTGGTACACGAACAGAAGCGCGGACAGTTCGTGATCTACAGCATCGCCACCGACAATCTGACGACTGCACTCTACCAGTTTCTCAGTCCGTTTTGCCCAAAGGCTCGAAAAATCGCCGCGCAGCGAAAGCGACAGAGGAGGGAGAAGTGACGGACGCGAAATCAAGTGCGACGGAGCGCGTCGTCGATTTTCTTGGCGACCTTGGATCGCGCTGGGGATTACCGGCGCAAGCCTGCCGCGTACACGGCTATCTGTACCTGGTTGCAAAACCGCTCACTGAGGCCGACCTGCGCGCGGCGCTGGGGACAAGCGAAGCCGCACTGGGCGAGGCGTTGACGTGGCTCGCCGAATTCAAACTGATCAAGCGCGAAGGCCCCGACGCCTGGCAAACCGGCAGCGACCCTTGGGAACTGATGTTGCGTGCGCTTGAAGAGCGGCAGCGGCGCGAGGTCGGCCCCGCGCTCGACCTGCTGCGCGATTGCCGGCGAGAAGCACTTGCAGAGGGACGGCATCAGCAGAAGACCGTTTTGCAAATCGACAAACTTGTGTCCCTCGTCGAGGATCTGACGTCAATCAGCAAACAGACGCAGCGACTGTCTTCGTCCACCATTCGCCAGATGGTGGGGTTAGGCGGGCTGGCAGCCCGGGCGCTGGATCGAACGCTCGGCAGAAAGGTACGGCCATGAGCAATTACGGCGATGCCTTCAAGGTCAATTCACTCACCGGTCTCGATCAAGCCAGCGCCGTCGAGGGCGAAGTCGTCTGGGATCCCGTACGTTCGATCTGGAACTCAACAATGGTGCTTGCGGCGGTCATCCTGGGCCCCTTGACGTTCACATGGAGCGCACTGGTGGTTTTCCTCTTGACCGCAGGAATTACCCTTTGCGCCGGGCATTCGGTTGGATTTCACCGCCGCCTCATCCATCGCAGCTTTGCCTGCTCAAAGTGGCTGGAGCGCACCCTGATCTGGCTCGGCACCGCCGTCGGGATGGGTGGACCCATTTGGACCATAGGGCTCCACGACAGCCGCGATTGGGCGCAGCGCCAGCCAAATTGTCATTGGTTCCTGCGACACGGAAAGCCGTTCCTGATCGATGGATTCTATTATTTGAATTTTCGATTGAAGCTCAAGAATCCGCCGGGCTTCGAGCCAGGGCCGGGCATCGGCGACGATCGTTTCTACGCTTTCCTGCAGCGCACGTGGATGGCCCACCAGATTCCGATTGCTGTTGCGCTCTATCTGCTCGGCGGCTGGTCTTGGGTCGTATGGGGCGTTTGCGTGCGCGTCGCCGCCTGCACAGTCATGCATTGGTATATTTCCTACTTCGCCCACACCCAAGGGCCGCAGGATTGGACGGTCGACGACGCCGTGATCCAGGCGCACAATGTTCCCTTGATGGCGATACCGACCATGGGCGAAAGCTGGCATTGCAATCATCACGCCTTTCCAAGCTCGGCGCGGCATGGCCTTTATCCGGGACAGATTGATCTTGGCTGGTATTCATCCAATTGCTGCAATGGCTCGGGCTGGCCTGGGACGTGAAGGTTCCTGCGAGCCTCCCTCCCCGTCCGGGCATCAGCCCCGTAACGGCCCGAGCCCTGAGCGTTACGGCGCCTGGCCAGGAACGCTTGTCACGTATCGGGAACTAGAAAATGGGACCGACGGTCGCCCAAGCGCTTGCGGAATTCAGACGTGCGAACGGATTAGCCCACGATGCCGATAAGCAGTCATGGTGGACGTGCCACATCGGCCCCCTTCGCGTCACGCTTCCTAATTTCAGTTGGCGCCGAAAAGCGATTTTGGCACACGATCTACATCGCGTATTGACCGAAATTCCGTGTGGGATGCGCGGCGAATGCCAGATGGCGGCATGGGAATTCGGCGCCGGACCAATGCCGCATTGGGGCGCGGCCCTGTTTTGCCTGCCGCTTGTCGCGCTGGGCGCGTTCTGGTCGCCTCGCCGTATTCTGCGAGCGTATCGTGCAGGACGACGCTCCCGCAGTCTCCACCAGTTTCAATCGAAAGCAATCGACGACTTGCTTGCGGCGCCACTGCATGTGGCGCGCGCCAAATTGCTATCCGTTCCACGCCGGCCCTGAACACTCCCTCGACCTCATGGTGAGGAGCCGCGCTCCATAGCAGGCGCAGCCTGCGTAAACTTGGCTCGATGCGCGGCGTCTCGAACCATGAGGGCACAGTCGCCGTCCTTCGAGACGGCCGCGTGAAGAACGCGGCCTCCTCACGTCGGCTTGGCGCCGCGGGACGAGGTCCGAGTGGACCGCTGCACCACGCCATCCTGCCTAGCGTGGTCGCTCTCGGATAACCTGTTTCCCCTTCTTTCGGGATTGCTTTAAACTGAGCCACAAGACGCAGGCGACGCGTCGGCGAAATTGATTTCACAAGGGAGAGAACCAGCATGAAAAATCGCTTCATTCGCAACGCGCTGCTCGCCGGCAGCCTCCTTGCGACCTGGCCGGCGCTTGCCGCGGACGTGACACCAGAACGGCTCGCCAATTCGGACCGTGAACCGCAGAATTGGCTCATGAACCACCGTTCCTATGATGCGCAGCGCTATTCGCCGCTGGCGCGCATCAACAAGGACACGGTCAAGAATCTCAAGCTCGCCTATGCGGTGGCGCTCGGCGGCACAGCCATCAACGAAAACCTGCAGGCGACGCCACTCGTCGAAGACGGCTTCATGTACATCGTCGACCTGTGGGGCATCGTCTACAAGATCGACGTCCGCTCGGGCGACGCCGGCCGCATCGTCTGGCGCATGGACCCCAAGCAAGAGAAGTTCCCGCTGTCGAACCGAGGCGCGGCGCTCTGGGGCAACTTCGTCATCTCGGCCGCCAACTATCCGGCCCGCGTGATCGCGACCGACAAGGACACCGGCAAGATGGTCTGGGAGACCAATCTCGCCGACCAACCCGACGTGCAGCTCACCGCCGCTCCGCTGGTGGTGAAGGACAAGATCATTATGGGCGCAGCCGGCGGAGATCGCGGCGTGCGCGACTGGATCTCCGGCCTCGATGCCAAAACCGGCAAGCTCCTGTGGCAGAAATACGTAATCCCGAAGCCCGGCGAACCCGGCAGCGAAACCTGGAAGGACAAGAACCAGGTGGCATGGCAGACCGGTGGTGGCGCCATGTGGGTGACGGGGAGTTACGACGTCTCCGGCAATCAAGTCATCTGGGGTACCGGAAATCCGGTGCCGATGTTCGATGCCTATTATCGCCCGGGCGACAACCTCTACACCAACAGCGTGATCTCCTGGAATCCCGACGACGGGAAAATGAACTGGTTCTTCCAGTACACGCCCGGCGATCCGTGGGATTACGACGAAGCCGGCACCCACATTTTGATCGACGGCCAGATCAGCGGCGAGACGCGCAAGCTGATCACCCACTCGGCGCGCAATGGATTTCTCTATACGATGGAGCGCAACAACGGCCAGACCGTGTTGGCCAAGCCCTATCTCGACAATATCAACTGGACCAAGGGAATCGACCAGAAAACCGGCAAGCCGGTCGACTACGATCCCACAAAGGAAATCCAGATCTATTCCGGCAACGCCGCACCGGTGCCGGGCGCTCAGACCAAGAAGATGTGCCCAAGCCCATCGGGCGGCAACAACTACTGGCCTTCGACCTACAGCGTCAGGACCAAACTCATCTACATCCCGGCAATCACGGCCTGCGCCGAAGTTACCCAGGATCCCAAGCTGAGCGTCAAGGTCGGCACCGACATGCGCGGTGGCTTATCCAAGGCCATCGAACGTTATGAAACCGAGTTCTCCGCATTCGACCCCGTCACCGGCGAAAGCAAGGGCAAGGTCAGGATCCCCTATCCGAACTACAGCGGCGCGCTTTCGACCGGCGGCGGGCTCGTGTTCACGGGCTTCACGGACGGATCGCTCATGGCGTATGACGACACGACGTTGCAGCAACTCTGGAAGATCAACGTCGGTGTCGGCTTCAACGCACCGCCGATGACTTTCGAAGTGAACGGCAAGCAATATGTTGCGATACTTGCCGGCCTGAGCCGGATCGCGATCAACAAACATATATTCACGCCCGAACTCAAGGAGCAGCGCAACCAACCAATGCTGTTCGTGTTTGGATTGTAATGCCGGAACACGTGAGGTGTAGGTGGGCAAAAGCGCGCCTGCCGTAGCCTCGCAACATACTCTATCTACGAAGGCGCGCTGTGCCCACGCGTCCACTCGCACCTGGGCCGGCGCGTGGGCAACGGCGCATCGAGAGTGCGTTCCATGTCTCACGATCGTGCCACGCGCCTTTTGCCCACCCTACGGCGCCATCCGGGTTTCGCTCCCTCAATCATCAGGGCACCAATGGATATACTCGTGCGAATGAGGACCGCGATCATTGCGGGCGGGACGCTCGTGATATCGGCGGGTTCAGGCCTTACGCAGGACACATCGTTCGGCGAGCGCCTTTACCACGAGAAAGCGGACTGCGCGTTCTGTCATGGACCGCGAGGCGATGGCCGCGGCGATCCCCGCTCGCCCGGCAAGGCCGCAAACCTGCGTACGACCATCCTCAAGCGCGAGCACCTGATCGAGGTAATCACCTGCGGCCGGCCCAGGACCGAAATGCCGCATTTCGACAAATATGCCTATGAGGATACGGCGTGTTATGGTCTTACCCTGGCACAGGTTGGCGACAACAAGCCGCCTCCGCCGCACGCCGGCAGTCTCAATGCGCGTGAAATTGCCGCCGTGGTGGACTACATTCTCGCAAACTTCGTGGGCAAATAGGACATGACCGCATCCCGGCACAGGACCTTGATCGGACTGGCACTTGCATTCTGCCTCGCGGTGGTTCTCGCTGCCGTGCCCGCGCTCGCCGAAGGGGAAGCCGACTTTCTGGCGGGTCGCACCAAGACCTGCCAAAACTGTGCGCTGAAGGAAGCGCCGCTCAAGCGCCGGGACCTCACCGGCGTCGACCTTTCGGGCTCCGACCTCACCGGGGCCGTGCTACATCGGGCGAAACTGCCGCGCGCCAAGTTCATCGGCGCAACCATGCGTCAGGCGAACCTCAACAAGACCGACATCAAGAGCGCGTCCTTCGCGCAGGCCAAGCTCAACGATGCGATGTTCTACGAAAGCGATGCGAGCGGCGCGGATTTTACCGGCGCCGACCTCACCGGCGCCAAGATGCAGAAGTCGCGCATGATCCGCGTTCTGCTCGATGGCGCCAAGCTCTCGGGCTCCCTGATGATCGGCGCGCGCCTTGACGAGGCAAGCCTGCGCGGCGCCGACTTGAGCGCCGCCAATCTCATCGAGGCGACGTTCCGCCGCGCCAATCTCGAAGGCGCCGATCTCAACAATTCGGGCCTCATCGACGCGGTGTTGCGCGAGGCGAACCTCAAGGGCGCAAACCTGTCGGAAGCCGATCTCTTCGGCGCCGATCTCACCGGCGCCGATCTGGAAAACGCAGACTTTTCGGAATCGCGGCTGACGCGCGCGATCCTCACGGGAGCCAACCTTAAAGGCGCAAAATTCAAAGGCGCCCTGATGCCCGATGGAAGTGTCCATGAATGATCTCCAGCGTCACGCGTTTAAGTTCCATCGGATGGTTCACCAGCCGAGCGACAAACTCGGTCAGCTCCCTCTCCCCTACGGGGAGAGGGCTGGGGTGAGGGGGTTCGAGATATGCCGAGAGACGGTAACCCCTCACCCCACCCCTCTCCCAAAGGGAGAGGGAGCCGACCGAGCAAGCCTCACGAGAGTGCTGCACTATTTGAGAGCCGCTTTTGTGTATTTGCTCGCTCTTACCGCGCTCGTCGGCACCGCCGGCGCTCAACAGCGTCCGTCGCAGTTCGAAATCTGGGACCTCAAACTCGGCACGCCGGCCGACAAATTGCCTGACGATTTCACGGACTACGCCTGCGGCACGGGTGGCGGCCCGCCCTCGATCGCGCTCACCGGCTGGAAGGATTTCCGCCGCTGCCGGCCGGAACCAAGCGGCCTGCGCGAAATCTATTTCCGCTACGACGACGAACTCGAATACTGGGCCAAGGCTAATAATTTCTCGACCGAGATGCGCAAATATTCGGGCACCAAGGTATTCGATTTTCCGGTGGTGCTCGGCGCGCGTTTCGACGAGCAGGGCATCCTCGCCGGCATCCGCATCGTCAGCGATCCGCGCGACACGTCACGCGACCGCGAGGAGGGCTATCTGCTGCGCAACTTCTTGAACGCACGCTATGGCCGCGAAGGCTGGGATTGCGTCGACCTGCCGCCCGAGGACGGCGAAACGCCGGTGTTCCGGACCTTCATCAAGCAGCGCTGCAAGAAGACGATCGAAAGCGGCGCCATCGCGGAAATGCAGACCACCTACCTGCGCAAGAAGGGCCAGGCCGAGATCGACCCGCAAAGCGGCCGCCAGACCGAAGGCCAGTTCGAAAGCATGTTGCGGTTTGAGCTGACGGTCGCACGGTAATTGATGGGTTGAGGAAAAGTGCGTTCTTGCTTTACGCACTTTTCCGAAACCCATCATGGGTCGTGACGCCGGATGGAATGATGGGTTTCGCGATAACGCGTGAAGAACGCGTTATCGCTCTACCCATCCTACGAATGACGCGGTAATTGTGGCATGGGCGGAGCAACATGCGGCAAAGGCGGACATGAACATACTAATCAAACTAGGCGTGGCCGCAGGCATATTGCTTGGAGGCCAGACGGCCGGTGGCGCTCAGGCACAACCACTCGACGCGTTTTTCAGTAGCCAGCCTTTCACCATCCTGGTCGGTTATCCGCCCGGCGCCGGCTATGACATGTATGCGAGGCTGATCTCGCGTCATATCGGCGCGTACCTGCCAGGCAAGCCGAAAGTCCTCGTCCAGAACATGCCTGGAGCAGGAAGCCTGGCGGCGGCCAATCACCTATATAATATCGCCAAGCAGGACGGATCCATCATCGGCACGTTCTCGCGCGGCATCACGATGCTTCCGATCATCGACAGTACGGGCGTGCGCTATGAAACTTTGAAGTTCAACTGGATCGGCAGCCCGAGCAGTGAAGTGAGCCTCGCCATTTCGTGGCACGACAGCGGAATCCGTAAATTCGAGGACCTCCAGACCCGCGGGATGACCGCCGCGACGTCAGGTCCAGGCTCGGACGGTAATATTTATGGTCGCGTCTTGAACACCATTCTGCGGACCAAAATCAAGACCGTGACGGGATATCAAGGGTCCGCGGAATCGATGCTGGCGATCGAGCGCAAGGAGGTAGACGGCGCAACCAGCGTGTCATACGCGGCGATCAAAACTGCTCAGCGGGACTGGCTGGAAAACAAGAAGATCAACCTTCTCGCACAGCACACACTAAAGGCGAACCCGGAACTCAAGGGCGTACCGGTTATCCTCGACTTTGCAAAGTCGGAGGAGGACAGGCGTGTGCTTGAGTTGGTCTTTGCGCGTCAGTCGATCGGCTATCCCTATGCCGCTCCTCCCAACGTCCCCGCCAATCGCCTTGAAGCCATTCAAAAGGCCTTTCAAGCGACGCTGCAGGATCCCGAGTTCCTGGACTCCAGTGCAAAGATCGGCCTTCTGGTCGATGGCATTACGGGCCGGCAGGTCCAGGCTGTTCTGGAGAACCTTTACTCCATGCCGCCGGCGATCACGGAACGGGCGAAGTCGGCAATGCAGCCGCCGAAATAGACTTGATCGATCTCGAATTAGAAACATCCGGATTTCGCAACCGCTGGCGATGCACGAAATGCAGGCCAGCGAAAGTGACACGGTGAATAAGACGCGATGAAGATTACCATCCTGGACGACTACTTCGACACGGTCCGCGGGCTCGCTTGCTTCGCCATGCTCGATGGCCACGACGTCACCATCTGGAACGACCATCTGCAGGATACTGATGGGTTGGCGGAACGGTTACGGGACACAGAGGTCCTGGTGCTGATCCGGGAACGAACGAAAATCCAAGCACCGCTCCTCGACAGGTTGACAAGCCTGCGGCTGATCGCCCAACGTAGCACATACCCCCATATCGACGTCGCGGCCTGCACGCAAAACGGCGTGCTCTTGTGTTCGGACCAGCGTGCGGAAACGCCAAGCTTCGCCGCCGCGGAATTGACATGGGGTCTCGCGCTGGCAGCCGCCCGCGACATCCCGCAGCAGGTCAATTCATTGAAGGCCGGGTCGTGGCAATGCGGTGTAGGAACGACGCTTCGTGGCAAGGTCTACGGCATTCACGGCTATGGCCGCATCGGTGCGCAAGTCGCGCAATATGCCAGAGTCTTCGGCATGGACGTGCTGGTCTGGGCTCGCGAGGCCACACGCGAACGAGCACGCGCCGATGGCTGGAGAACCGCGGCATCGCAGGATGTGTTCTATGCCGAGGGCGACGTCATCAGCCTGCACATGAGACTTCTCGATGCGACCAGGCACGTCGTCAAGGCTTCGCATCTGGCGCTGATGAAGCCAGAGGCCATTCTGGTCAACACGGCGCGCGCGCAACTCATCGAGCCTGGCGCGCTGGTCGCCGCACTACGAGCGGGGCGACCCGGCAAGGCCGCCGTCGACGTTTTCGAGGACGAGCCCGTCCGCGATACGGAGCATCCGTTGCTACGCATGGACAACGTCATTGCGACGCCGCATATCGGTTACGTGAGCAAGGATGCGTATGAGCGTCAATTCAATGGAGTCTTCGATGAGATCCTTGCCTACGTGGCGGGCAAACCAATCAACGTGATCAACCCCGAAGTGCTTAGAGCGAAGGGGCGGATATCGTAGACGTGAGGTCAAGCACGCAGCCTCGTAGCCCGCATGGAGCAATTGTGCGCGTTTTACGCGCGCAATTGCCTAATGCGGGGCAGTCTCCTGTGCGGGTCAAGAACCCCGGATTGCGCTCCGTAAGCGCATTTTCAATGCACTTACGGCTCTCCATCCGGGCTACGCCAATGTCACCATGCCGCTCCAGAACTGCTGGCCCTTGGCGGTATCGACGTCGTATTTGCGCACGAAGGACAGCTTGCCGTCGCCGCCGATGCGCATGACGGAGATGCCGGCAGTGAGTGTCCCGATCGAATTGCCTTCGCGTGTCGGCAATGGCGTGATGCTCGCCGCAACCAGCAGGCGCGCGCTCGGGTCGATCGCAAACGTGCGCAGCTGAATGCCCTTGCCATCGATGTTCTGGATAAGCGTCGGCTCGCCCGTCGCCTCATTGATCGAGAACACCGCGACCGTGTTCTCACCGCCCGCGAACACTTTCTTTCCCTCAAAGTCCACCGTCGAGGAAGCCCGATTGATCACATAGACAAAGCGGCCGTTGGGATGCACATGCACGGTGCCTACCGCTTGACGCGCCGGCGCCTTGGGATCAGCGAGGGTCTCCTTGATGAAGATCGGATCGCGCGTCAACCCGGTTGCGGCCTCGCGCCGATAGACATAGAGCTTGTTCTGGCTCTCGATGGAGACGTAGACCCAAGGCTGTGTCGGGTGGAAGTCGATATGGCGCGGCCCGAACTCGCTGCCGTTGCCGGGCTGGATCGCGGCGAGTTGTGTGAGCACGCCGCCCTTGAAACTGAAGGTCTTGAGCGAGCCTGGATTCTGCGGGTTATCGCCCGGGGCATTGTTGCCGCGCGTCACGAGGATGACGCCCGAATTATCAGGCGTGGTACGGATCTGGTGCGCGTAGAAGCCAGTCTCCAACTTGTTGGGTTGCTCCACTTTGCCGCCCAGCGTTCCATCGGCAGCAATGCGATGCACGGTGAGCGAGCTCGGCGTGTTGTAGGCGGTCAACAGATATTCGCCCGCATTGTCGACGCTGGTGTGGATAGGCCTATAGGGCAGCGGTTGCGGCTGGCCGTGCGGCGTCAACGCGCCCGAGGCTGGATCAAGCCGGAACGCATTGGCAAAGTTCCTGTTTCCCTCCACACCTGGGCCGCCGTTGCTCGACACGACATAGAAATATTGCCGCGACGGATGCGCCCAGGCGTATTGGATATTTGCCGGCAATGTGACCGTGTTCCGCTTGGTGAGGGCGGCGCCGTCGACATCGATTTCGTAGAGCGTGAGGTCAGGCCCGACGCTTGAGAAAAACACAGTCTTTTTCATGCCCTGCCCCCAGGATAAGCCAGCCGACAGACTTGGGCCGGCAAGGCCGCCGGCGAGCAGGGTCGTGAAGGTGCGACGGTCGATCATCAACGTATCCTCCCGATTTGCCGCCTTTTGTGTGCGGCGATTGTTGATCGCAAAAACGGCGCCACCGAACCGGCGGCACCCAATAGGTATGTTACGCTTATGCGGGCAACGCTCAAGACCGCATTGCGCTGGTCCCGAAAAGACCCGCCGTGGGAACGGCTTGGGCCTGTCTTGGGACTTGATCCGGGGGTACGCACCGGTTTCTAATAAGATCATGGCTTGTCGAAAGTATTGGAGGAATTGGCGATGATAGTTCGCTACGCAGCACTCGCAATAATGGGATTCTTCATGGCAGTTCCCCCGCACGTCGCGCTCGCCGCCGATCCGCTGCCGCGCGCCAAGCCCGAAACAGTCGGCATCTCGTCCGAGCGCCTGGCGCAGATCGGCAAGCAGATCAACGCCGAAATCGCGCGCGACCAGCTGCCGGGCGCCGTGCTCGCCATCGCGCGCCGCGGCAAGCTCGTTCATTTCGAGGCTTATGGCTACCTCGACAAGGCCGCCGGCGTGCCGATGCGCACCGACGCTATCTTCAACCTCGCCTCAATGACCAAGCCGATGGCGGCCGTGGCGGCCCTGCAACTCTACGAACAGGGCCGGTTGCTGATCGACGATCCGGTCTCGAAATATCTCCCTAAATTCGCGAACATGCAGGTCGCCGTCATGGACGCGAAGCGGGAAACCATCATCGAGCGCGTACCGGCCGCGCGCCGGATCACGATCCAGGATTTGTTCCGCCATACGTCGGGACTGGTCTATGGGGGGCGCGGCGCCACGCCGGTCCACAAGCTCTTTCCGGAAGGAAGCAGCCCCGCTTCCCTTGCCATGACGGGCCCCGAGTTTCTTGATCACTTGAGTTCCCGGCCCCTGCTCTATCAACCGGGCACGACATGGGACTACGGTTTCGGCCTCGACG
>DATGVJ010000034.1:0-5039 GCA_035300505.1 Xanthobacteraceae bacterium | reverse complement strand
TGGAAAGCATGCGCAGGAGTTTGCCGCGATCAAAGATAATCCCGCGATCAAAGATGATCGTGCGATCGAGAATTACCGAGCGATTAGTCGATATGGCGGTATCGCTCCTGCAGAATCGTCGCGCGAGGCGAATGGCGACGCGGAGCCCGATCGCAACGCCCACGAGTTCGGCGATGGTTGCGGCGATCGCGGCGCCCGCAATGCCGTAGTCGAAAACAAGTACAAGCAGAATGGTCAGCGCAATATTGATCGCATTGATCGCGATCTGCAGCACGAGCGCCGCGCGGACATGCGCGATGCCTATGAGCCAGCCGAGCAATGCGAAATTGGCAAGTGCGCAGGGGGCGGACCAGATGCGAACGACGAAATAGGTGTTGGCGGCCGCCCGTGCGGCGTCACTGCCGCCCATCAGGGTGAAGATCGCATGGCCAAGGGGCACTTGTAGCGCAATCAGGACAACGCCGATGACGCCCGCAATAAGCAGGGCACGCAGCAGGACTGCACGCTGTTCCGTCGCGTCGCCGGCCCCCAAAGCCTGGGCCGTGAGGGCGACGGTTCCCATGCGCAGGAATCCGAACAGCCAAAACATGCAGTCGAAGACCAGCGCCGCCATCGCAACGCCGCCGAGGAGATGTGCCTGCCCGAGCCGGCCTATGGCGGCCGTTGCGACGAGCCCCAAGAGCGGCGTCGTGAGATTGGCCAGCATGGCCGGGCCCGCAATTGAAAAGACGCGGGCATTCGTAATCTGCATTGGTAATTGCTGTCGATCAACGTCCGCGCGGCGCCCGGATGAGGCGCATGATGAGCCAGATCGGCAGCACGAGGACGGCGCCCAGCAGGAAGTATCTTCCAATACCCTCGATCACGCCAAATCCCATATTCCAGATTCGGATGTAGAGATTCCGGAGGCTGTCGTAGATGTCCCAGGGGTCGATCCCGACGACTTGCAGCACGAAGCCCACCAGCACGCACAGCAACGCCAGGCGGAAGAGCACGCCCAACGGCGATCCGCCAAAGAAACGGTGCAGTGCTGAGTTGGAAGGGGGCCTGGAGGGCGGTGCGCTCATTGGTTCGATCCCGATATGTTTCGGTTGTCAGGCATGTTCGGTCGTTTTGACACGCTCTCGGCACGTCATCGGCGACCGAATCATTATAGCCGATACCGCGACGAGAATACGGCCTCGACCGGGTCCCTTTCGGCCTTTACCTCTATGACGTGGCATCAATCGGACCCCTTCTTGAAAGCTTGCCTGGCCGGCTGCCGTCCGGGCTGCCCGATACGTTCGCGCGCTGGTTTGCCAGTCGCGGCTGGACGCCACGCGCGCACCAGCTCGAACTGCTGGGGAAAGCTCAAGGAGGCCGGTCCGTTTTGCTGATCGCGCCGACGGGGGCTGGCAAGACGCTGGCGGGATTCCTGCCGTCGCTGGTGGAACTCAGCGCTGCCCCGGCGCAAGCGCTCACCGGCAATCGTCCTTCTGCACTTCTTTCAACCGGCCGCAATGTGCGCCGCGAAGGCGGGCTGCACACACTCTATATATCGCCGCTCAAGGCGCTTGCCGTCGACATCGCGCGCAATCTCGAAGCGCCCATCGCCGAAATGGGCCTGGCCATTCGGATCGAAACCCGTACCGGCGATACGCCCGCTTCCAAGCGCCAGCGCCAGCGTCGCGATCCGCCGCATATTCTGCTCACGACGCCGGAGCAATTGGCGCTCATCCTGGCGACGGCCGATGCGCCTTATCTATTCGGTTCGCTCCGCCGCATCGTGCTTGATGAACTCCATGCGCTGGTGACTTCCAAGCGCGGCGATCTGCTCGCACTTGGCCTTGCACGAATCTTTACGCTCGCCCCCGCGCTCACCAGCATTGGCTTGTCGGCCACTGTCGCGGAGCCGGATGATCTGCGCCGCTACCTGGTACCGCAGCGCGCGGGCGACGGTGGCGCGTCGCTTGCCGACCTTTTGGTCGCCGAAGGCGGGGCCGCGCCGCATGTGACGATGCTCGACACTGCGGAGCGCTTGCCTTGGGCCGGACATTCGGCCCATCACGCGATCGACGAACTCTACGATCTCATCAAACGGCACAAGACGACGCTTGTTTTCGTCAATACCCGAAGCCAAGCCGAGAGCATCTTTCAAATTCTCTGGCGTATCAACGAAGACAACCTCGCAATCGCCCTTCACCACGGCTCGCTCGACGTCGCGCAGCGACGCAAGGTCGAGGCCGCCATGGCGGAAGGGCGCTTGCGCGCCGTCGTTTGCACGTCGTCCCTGGATCTGGGTGTCGACTGGGGCGACGTCGACCTTGTCGTCAATGTCGGTGCGCCGAAGGGAGCGTCGCGACTGCTGCAACGCATTGGGCGAGCGAACCACCGCATGGACGAACCCTCGCGCGGCGTGCTCATCCCCGCCAATCGCTTCGAGGTGCTGGAATGCCGTGCGGCGCTCGACGCCATTGCGGTAAACGCCCAGGACACACCACCGGCGCGCGTCGGTGCGCTCGATGTGTTGGCGCAGCATGTGCTTGGTTCCGCCTGTGGCGAGCCGTTTCTTGCTGACAACCTTTACAATGAGGTGGTTGCGGCCGCGCCCTATGCCAACCTGACGCGCGCCGACTTCGACGATGCGCTCGAATTCGTGGCGACGGGAGGCTATGCGCTCAAGGCGTACGAACGGTTCGCCAAGATCAAACGCGGCCATGACGGCCGCTGGCGCATTGCGCATCCGATGATTGCCCAGCGCTACCGCATGAATGTCGGCACCATCGTCGAAGCCGATATGCTCAAAGTGCGCCTGGTGCGTTCGCGCGGCGCGCGCGTGGTTCCGCACGGCGGGCGGTTGCTGGGCGAGGTCGAGGAATATTTCATCGAGATGTTGTCGCCCGGCGATACTTTCGTATTCGCCGGTGAAGTCTTGCGCTACGAGGCGATGGCCCAGAACGAGGTCTATGTCTCGCGGGCGACGTCGGAAGATCCCAAAGTGCCGTCCTACGAGGGAGGCAAGTTTCCGCTATCGACCTATCTTGCCGACCGCGTGCGCAACATCATCGCGGACCGATCGGTTTGGGGACGGCTGCCGGACCAGGTGCGCAAATGGCTCGAAATCCAACACTGGCGCTCACGCCTGCCGGGCCGGCACGAACTGCTGGTCGAAACATTTCCGCGCGCCGACAAATATTATTTCGTCTGTTATCCGTTTGAAGGACGGCTCGCCCATCAGACACTGGGTATGCTGCCGACACGCCGGCTCGAGCGTGCCCGGCTGCGGCCCTTGGGGTTTGTTACCAATGAATATGCCCTGGCGATCTGGGGGCTCGGGGACATCGCGAGGCACATTGGGACGGGTGAACTGTCGCTTGCCGGACTTTTCGATGCAGACATGCTCGGCGACGATCTGGAAGCATGGCTTGCCGAATCGGCCTTGATGAAGCGAACGTTCCGAACTTGCGCCATTATTGCGGGGCTGATCGAGCGCCGATTTCCAGGCAAGGAGAAGTCACGCCGCGAAGTGACGATCTCCACCGACCTGATCTATGATGTGTTGCGCAAGCACCAGGGCGACCATATGCTGCTGCGTGCGGCGCGTGCGGACGCAGCGACGGGACTGCTTGACATTCGCCGCCTCGGTGAAATGCTCTCGCGTATCAAGGGACGAATCGTTCATAAGCCGCTTGACCATGTCTCGCCTTTGGCGGTTCCGGTGATGCTCGAGATCGGACATGAGGCGGTATATGGGGACGCCACCGAGGCGTTGCTGGCCGAAGCCGAGGCCGAACTCGTGAAGGAGGCGATGCAGTGAGGCGAATTGCGCTTAATTGCCTGCTGGGTCTCTTTGCCCCTATGGTTTGGGCGAGCGCTGGTTTGGCTGAAACGGCCAGGTTTCCCTTTGAGCAGAGGTTCGTCGTTACCCATCTCAACGGCCAGTATTTCGCCGCAAGATCCCTGACCTTCGCGGTCAGGCGCGAGCCGGGCAGCGGCCGCGGGCGCGGTACGGGTTATGCGGGTTGCAACACCTGGTTTGCGCGGGTCGATGTTGGGGACGCGGGTCGTTTGGCGGTGAGTGAAATTGGAACGACGCGGAAATCGTGCCATCGCGATCGAATAAAAACCGAAAGCGAATTTCTCGGTATTCTGCGCTCGTTGGATCGCTGGCGGATGGACGGCCGTAACCTGGTGCTACGAGGCGACAAGGCGACGTTGGTGTTGTCGCCTGCCTCACGTACCGCAATGCTCAGGGGGCGTGGTTGGGCCCTATAACGCGTGCTCAAGGGCACGAGCGTGCTCAAGGGCACGAGCGTGCTCAACCGCACGTTCGTGCTCAACCGCACGAAATTGCGGCCGAACCGGACCGGCAATCCCGTGCTGGTTTTCTGAACGTCGCCGGGGTGTCGCTGGTCGCGGACCACGACGGCGCGCTGTTCTGGCCGGAAGAACGTATTTTGGCAGTTAGCGACCTTCATCTCGAAAAGGGATCAGCCTTTGCGGAACGTGGTGTGCTGTTGCCGCCCTACGACACGGCGGCGACGCTCAAGCGGCTTGCCCGCGTCATCGCCCGCTTCGATCCCAGAACCGTGATTGCGCTCGGTGACAGTTTCCACGATGACGGTGGGCCGGCACGCCTCATGGACCAGGACCAGGTAGAATTAGCGGTGCTGCAACACGGACGTGAGTGGATATGGATCGCTGGCAATCATGATTCCAAGCAGATCACAGGGCTGGGCGGAATTTCGGCCACGGCGCTTGCGATCGGTGGCCTGATATTTCGCCACGAGCCGGACCAGATGACACGCGATGGCGAGATCGCCGGCCATCTACATCCGGTCGCGCGCATCAATGGGCGGGGCCGTGTCGTGCGCCGAAGATGTTTTGCGTGTGACGCCCGGCGCATGGTCATGCCCGCCTTTGGTTCCTACGCGGGCGGGCTCAACGTGCGGGATCGCGCCTTCACGGGTCTGTTCGGCGGCCTGTCCTATACGGCCCATGTTTTGGGCGCTGGGCGCATCTATGCGGTTTCGGCGAAGCGGTGCGTGTAGGATGGGTAG
>DATGVJ010000033.1:0-16594 GCA_035300505.1 Xanthobacteraceae bacterium | reverse complement strand
AATGCTTCCCGATCCCACCACCTACACACCGGACGTTCCGCGCGCCCGTATCGGGTTCATCATTCCGTCGTCGAACCGGATGGTCGAGCCGCAGATGCACCGTTTGATGCCGGCGGGTGTTTTGCCGCATGTCACGCGTATCCGCATGACCAACCGCCACAAGGCGCCGCTCGATCAGCTCCTCCCCCGCATCGTTGCGGCGGCCGAACTGCTGGCGGATTCCAAGTGCGACGTGACGGTGTTGCAATGCACCGGAACCTCCATGTCGGGTGGCGTCGACATGGAGACGCAGGTCGTCGCCGCGATCGAACAGGCGACCGGGCGGCCGGCGCTGACCACGGCATCGGCGCTCAACGATGCATTTGCGGCGCTCGGCGCGCGGCGGCTCGTGTTCACTTCGGAGACTAAAGAGGACGAACACAGGCCCAAGCTCGCCTATCTCCGCGAAGCCGGATACGACATCCTTGCCGACCGAGCGGCATGTCTTTCCGGCACCGACGCCTATTGCGTGACGCCGGCGCGCTTCTGGTATGACCTCGCGGTGTCGATGCGCAACGAGGCGGCGGACGCCTATTTCCTGAGCTGCGCCAATATCCAGGCTATCGACATCATTGAGGAACTCGAACGCACGCTTGGCAAACCGGTCGTCACCAGCAACCAGGCGGCATTGTGGTGTTCGCTGCGCAAGGCCGGCATCCCCGACCTGGTCCCGGGCCTGGGCACCCTCATGCGGCACGGCCTGCCGGTACGGAAGCCGGCCGCGGCGTGAAAGACACTCCCAATTCTGGCATCGGTTCTTCTGACATCAGTTCTTCTGACATTCGATCCTGGGACGTCGATCCCGCGACGCCGCTTTATCGCATCCGTCCGGTCGCATTGTTGTTTTCGACGCGCGTCCTCTCCAATATCAGCAATCACATGGTGGCCGTCACGGTCGGCTATCAGCTGTATGACCTGACCGAAAGCGCGTCGTTGCTTGGGCTCATCGGGCTCGCACAGTTTCTTCCGCCGCTCGTCCTGATGCTGTTCGCCGGCCAGGCGTCCGATCGCTTCAACCGCAGAAGCGTCTTGCGCGTCTGCTATGTGATCGAGCTGTGCGCGACGCTCGGATTCTTGAGCATTTCGCTCATGCCGGCGCCGAACATTCCGGCGATCTTTTGCTTCGTCTTCATGTATGCGACGGCGCGGACTTTCGAACTTCCAGCCACCGCGGCGTTGATGCCGCTGATGGCACCGCGCGCGGTGCTCGGCCGCGCCATCGCGGCGCATGTGACTGCCGGCAAACTCTCCATGCTGATCGGCCCCTCGCTTGGCGGCATGCTGTATCTGTTCGGACCCTATGTGGTCTATGGCGCCTGCGTCATAACGATCGTGATTGCCTCGACTGCCTGCCGCATACTGCCAAAACCGCCGGACCCGATGGGCGACCGCCGGATGAGCCTCGGCACGCTCACCGCCGGCTTCCGCTTCATGTGGCGCAACGAAGTGCTTCTGGGAGCGGTGACGCTCGACCTGGTGGCGACACTGTTCGGCGGAATCCAGGCGCTGCTGCCGATCTTTGCGCGCGACATTCTCGACATCGGCCCGCTGGGCGCGGGAGTGCTGCGGAGTTCGGTGGCTATCGGCGCGCTCGTCACCGCCGGTATTCTCTCCCGCCTGCCGATCACACGGCATGCCGGCCTCATCATGTATGGCGGCGTCATCGTCTATGGTGCGATGGCGATCGTCTTCGCGCTCTCGACCAATGTGATCCTGTCGGTGTTGGCGCTCATGTTTCTTGGCGCCGGCGACATGGTGAGCGCGGTGGTCCGTCAGACGCTGGTGCAGGTGACGACACCCGACGACATGCGCGGGCGCGTCTCCGCCGTGAGTTCGCTGTTCACCAGCGTCTCCGACCAGCTTGGTTGGTTCCGTGCCGGCATGATGGCGGCCTTGCTCGGCCCCATCGGGTCGGTCGCAATCGGCGGCGCAGCCGCGATCGTTACTGTCTTCATATGGAATCGGCGATTCACATCCTTGCGCCGCGTGCAGCGGCCGGATGAATCGGCACCGAAATAGGCCCCCCGCGCGGGGCTGCCTACGCGCCGCCTGTCAGTTCCCCAGGTAACGCGTCGGAACCAATTCGCACATTATGTGATGGCGATCACAGCCGCCGCGCATGAGGCAATCTAATTTGAATTCATGAAGACGACGGTACTGGGAAGTAGTCGGAACAACCCGCGCATCGGACAAAACTTGCGCAGATCCACAAGGGAACACCATGTCGCCGAAATCACAATTGATGCTTGCATCCATCGCATTCGCCGTTCTCTGGTCCGCCGCAATGGCCTGGTGGATGGTGGACAAGGATACGCCGGAAATGGCCATCCTCATCGCCATGGGTCCGATGGTCGGGATTGCCTGGTACTTCGGCATGAAATTCGTATCGCAGCGTTTGCTTGGCCGCCATTTGGATTGAGCCGGCCAATCTGCACCAATCTGTAACGTCGCTCCTCCTGAGACTTGGCCCGGAAAAAGACGATCACCGCAAAGCGCGACCGTCCATCCGGGCCCTTTTTTGTTCGCGCCCCCGTTTGGAAGGCATCGCGAAGATGCTACACCCGCATCAAAATGTTGCCGGACCGAAGGGAGAGAGCCATGCGTCAATTTCCGCAATCGCTGGGTGCTGCGCTTGCCGTCGCCCTCATGCTGGGAACCGCAGATGCCGCCGAGATCAAGGTGCTGAGCATCCCGGGCGTGAAACCGGCGGTCAGCGAACTCCTGCCGCAGTTCGAGCGCCAATCAGGCCACACGGTCAACTTCACCTGGGAAATCTACGCCGGACAAAAGAAAGAAATCGAATCCGGCAATTTCGACGTCGCCATTTTCGCCAAATCGCAGATCGCCGAGCTGGCGCAACAGGGACGGATCGCGCCGAACACTGCCGTCGATCTCGCGGCCACCAATATCGGCGTGGTGGTGCGCAAGGGCGCGCCAAAGCCCGACGTGAGCAACGAAGAGGCCTTCAAGCACACGCTCCTGGCCGCCAAATCAATCGCCTATACCAAGGAAAGTTCAACCGGCGTCTACGTCACGCGCCTGTTGGCGCGGCTCGGTCTCGCTGACGTCCTCAAGGACAGGCTGAGGCTCCAGTCTGGTGGCGGCATGACCACGCCGGCAGTTGCGAAAGGTGACGTCGAAATCGGCATCGTGCTGTTGAGCGACATCCTGGCGACGCCTGGAGCCGAACTTGCGGGCCTCCTGCCGCCGGGATTGCAGAATGCCGTCATGCAGACCGGCGCCATCAGCACGACCGCCAAACAGGCTGTAGCAGGCGCTGCCCTCCTGCAAGCGCTGACCGCCGCCGCTGCCTCACCGGTTTATCGCTCGAAGGGACTGGAACCGCCGCGATAGCGGGAGTATTCAAAAAAGCGAGCAGATACCGCAGGATGGGTCTCGGTAAAGCGTGTAAAGAAAAACGCGTATTACCTCTACGCTACGCACTCCCAAAAATTCTTCCTATACGTGTATAAAAGCGCTTATGTCATTCAATTCAGGCCACAAAAACCCGCCACACGCTTTCCACAGCCGCTTCCCGCCCTGCCCCGTTCTTGCCGAGATGCTGAAATATGTGATCTAACTGGGGCGAAGCCAGAATGCCTTGGGGTTTTGCGTGATCATTCGACCGTTGCCCGAGACCGCATCTTTTCGTCGCGAAGGGTCTCGCCGAATAGTGTCTCGTCGAGCGGTGTCTCGGCGCGTATTTTTGCGCGAACTCGCGTCAGCGGGCGCCGCGGCAAGTCTCGGCGGTTGCGCCAGCGTGCCCAGCGCCAGCGTTATTTTCCCGGAAGCGTCGGCCATTGCCGAACGGCCCATGCTGCTGGTCGCCACCACACGCAAGCCCACGAACGGAGCTCGTGCAAAGCCCTGGTATGGCCCGGAGCGCAACCCGACGCTGACCACTGCGCGGGCCATGCTCAAGCCGCCTGAAACCAGCACCTTTTCGCTCGCAAGCGTGGGCTTGAGCGATTGGAGCATCGATCGTGTCGAGCCGGCCCAAGTCCGCATCGGGGCGTTGTTGGCGGAATCCTCCAACGGACGCGATCTCCTGATCTTCGTGCACGGATTCAATCATACATTCGAATCGGCTGCGCTCGACGCGGCGCGACTGTCCGACGGCATCCGCTTCCGTGGCGAGACGCTGGCATTCTGCTGGCCCTCGAAGGCCGGCTTGTTCGACTATGTTTATGATCGCGAAAGCGCAATGTGGTCACGCGACGCTTTCGAAAGCGTGCTCGACACTGCCATTATGGGATCGGAAAACAACCGCGTGCATATCGTCGCGCACAGCATGGGGACAATGCTGGCGCTGGAATCACTGCGCCAGCTGTATGCGCATCGTGGCGACGCCATGCTGGAACGTACCGGTGCCGTGATCTTTGCCGCGCCCGATATCGATATGGACGTTTTCACCTCCTCGATCCAGCGCATCGGCCCCCTCGCCGGCAAGATCACGATCATCACGGCTGCCAACGATCGGGCTCTCGCGCTGTCGCGCCGGTTGGCTGGGGGTGTCGCCCGCGTCGGAGCGGCCGAAAAGGCACGACTCGAAAAGCTCGGCCTGCGGGTGATCGACGCGTCGGAGAAAGGCTGGGGCCTCATCAACCACGACCTGTTCCTGACCAATAAAGAAGTGCGCCAGGTCGTTCGCCGTGCCATCGCCGGGGATGAGGTGTGAGGGAGAGTGTAGGATGGGTTTCGTAAAAAGAAGCGCGTTTGAGACGCGCTTCTTTTTACGAATCCCATCAACACGTCTCACGATGGCCGACGATCACGAGGGTCTCTACCCATCCTACAAAGAATCGAATCACTGCATCGCGCGTCGAAGTAAATATTTCCTCTCATGTCACGCAAATATTTCTCGATCGCTCACGACAGCAATCGATGTGGACTCTTGTCGTCACGGCAGTACTGAGATACAGGGTTGATCGTCTGGGTTTAGTCGATTCGCAAATGATCGCGGACGAAAGAATCCGAGTGGACGTTTCAACGTCAATATTCAATGCGTTGCGTTCGTCGCGTGCGTTCTCCTCACCGTCAGTCTGGTTGCAGCGTCATCGGCTCAATCTTGCCGAGGTTGATGCCTGTTGGCGATTAGGGCGCTGATTGAATTGCAGTTTGTGTTCCACATCAGCGGTGAAACGGGCGACCGACCAGCGCAAAAGGGGATCGGTGCGGATGGAATCATGTCGATTTCTTTTTCCCGGGGGGGAAAAAAATAGGACAACGGCCAGGATCTGCTCGACGATAGCAGGCGCGCTGCTGGCATTTTTGCCCAATGGTTCGGGTCCTGCGGTCGCGCAGGCATCCAAGCCGCAGGCCACCGGCTCGATCGGTTCAAGAGCCGCGCTGGTTGATGGGCCATTGCGGAACCTGATTACTGACTCACCGGGCGCCTTATCATGGACTGCGACCCAAGAGGCGCGAACAGTCGGCCGATTGTGCGAACCCGGCGACGACATGCGGGTTGCCCTCACGGTGACGAAGATCGACCAGCAGGGCAAGGCAGTCTGCAAGCAGGCAGGCCGCACCGTTCTCTTTCAAAAGATGATCGGCTCGGTGGTCGTGGTTCCGGTCGCGCAAGCGGGCAGCGCCTTCAACCTCACCTCCGGGCAATTGTTTAGTGCACTGACTGCGCAAACTGGGAATGGTCAGACACAGCGGCCAGCGAAGTGGTCGGACATCGATTCGACACTGCCTGATAGCGCGATCCGGATCCTGCTTCCCGCCGTAGGTTCGCTGGAAGATCGCGTGTTGGTCGCAACTGCATTGCAGCACGGCTGCGTTGCGGTTCAGGGACAAAACTTGCCGATGGATAGCGCTGCAAGTGCGCAGGCCTGTAGTGCATTGCGCTCTGACGCGGCAGTGGCACGGGCGGCGCAAGGCAAGGCAGCATCGGATTGGCTCAAGACTGCACCTCCAGGTGCGGTGGCATTCGTCGGTTATGGTCAATTGATGGCGGACGGTGAGTTGGTTGGCCTCATGACCATCGATGGAAGGCTCGCTACGAGCGCAACACTTGTGGGAAGCGAATATCTCGCAGCCATGCCCATCTATGTCGCGGCGACGCGCCCATCGGGTTTGTCTGAGAGCCGACGCCAGGCTGCGGTAGCTCTCGCCGACGCCCTGCTCAGCGAAAGTGCGATCGGCCCCTACGGAAATGTGGCTCGGCACGGCCTGGCGCCACTTCCAGCACAGGAACGCATCGCCGTCCGCAACGCCTTCGGGCAGTTCCTGACCAGGACCGGAGTTTGGGAGTAATGGCCATGCCGCGCACGATCTCCACAATGATTGGGCTTTGTCTGGTCGGCACGTCCGCAGCGGCGGCACCGGAGGTGCCGTTGCCCATCTCGCCCCTATCGACAAGTGTCCCGCCCCGCGGCCTGTCGGAGGTGCCCGTATCATTTCAGCCGGCTGATCGTCTGCCCGGCCTATCCGAGCCGGAGACCAATAAAACTCTGCCGCTTCAGCGGCTGGCGGAGACGAGATATGATTCGAGATGGGCTCGTTCCGCGGAACCAACTCAGGTCGATCAAGCACAAGGTTCCAGGAGGCTGTTTACACGAAGCGCGGCAAGAGCGCACCGCACCCAGCAAGCGAATCAGTCGGCGATTCCTTTGCCGCGGCCCGCTCCGCTGCTTATGCGCCACACCGAATTGCCGCCGGCAACGCCTGCATTTGTATCGGATGCGCCTGAATTGACCGGACCTGTTTCCGGTGTCCAGCTGGCACAGGGGCCGGCGATTACTGCACCGGCTGCAGCAGTGCCCGCCGTGACCGAGTTGCCGATCGTTCTGCTGGCGCTACGAAGCAGCGAATGGGCGGCGGCGACATCCGCACTTGCACTCGCAACATCCACAATGCCACCAGCAGCGTCCGGCATCCAGCTGGCGCAAACGGCGGCGATAACAGAGACGATGCCGGTTGCGCCAGCCACAACCAAACCGCCGCCCAGCAAGGCACCCATGCAGGTGGCGCAAACCACCGGCACCATTCCATCAACGAACGCCAGCCCCTCGCCGTCACCTGTTGCAGCCGCGGTGCCGGCGGCGGAAACGCTGCCGCGCAGCCGCAACGAGCCGCCGCCGGTCGGTGCGTCGACATCTTATACCGATCGGGTCGCAGGTTATTGGAACGATGCGGTCGACTATGTGGGTGGCGGTCTCAGTTCGCTGGCGGGTTATCTGCCGAACTGGTCCATCGGCTGGTCGAGTTCGGAGGATACAACCGGCCCGCAATCCCGGGAACGGCTGCTCGTAGAGGCCATGAACTCGGCCGGATTCGAACTGGCCTCCGCCACGCGCGAAGGTACGCTGGTCACCACCGTCACCTACACCTTCCGCCAGCAGCGCAAGCCCTCGCCATCCGAACGGTTGCTTGCGGCCAAACTGGCCGCTGACTTGGCTGCCGTGAGCGGAGGCATTGGCGGTTATTTCGAGCAGTCCATGATCAAGTCCGCTATCGAGGGAGGCGAGGCAAGCGCCCTCAACATCCAGACTTTCGAACTCCAGACCCGCCCCTATCCATCGCTGCGATCCGTGGCGGGCCCGCGGTCGGCAACCCGGTGAGGAATATATGATGCGTGCGCTTTTTCGATCCTGTCTCACATTCTGCCTCATCGCCTGTTCGGTCCCGGCCGTCGCCCTCGGTGTCGGCGAAAAAATCTCAGGGCCGCTCAAACTGCAGGAAAAGCAGATTCCCTTGCCACGCGGCCAATGGACCGTGGCGGCGATCGGTACACAGAACTGGAAGAATGAGGCGATCGGCGCCTTCGGCGTGGTTCAGTCGATCATTCTTGTGCAAACCAACGGCCGGCGAGTCACGGCCATTGCGGAAATCAACAGCAATACCATCCCGGTGACGGATGGCTGGGGACTGACTGCATCGTGCGAGAAAGCGCAGCAGTTGCTGATGGTGACCCGCTATCGCACCGGCTGGGAGCTCTCTTGCTTCTTTATCGAGCCAACGTCGCTGACAAACGACAACGGATTGGTAACTTGGCAGGAAGCCCGCACCGAGCTGGCCAAAACCGGGCTGACAGTGCCTCCGCTGGCGCTCACTGTCGGATTTCGCACGAGCGACCGGCAGGACATCGTTGACCTCCGCCTGCATTTCGACCCCGCGACATTCCCAGGGATATATGGCGCCGCGGCGACATCCCCGGAAGCGTGGCTGCCGGATGCCGTCAAGGCCGATCCAGTACGCATGCACGCTGTCGAAATGTTGGGCGCCTGGGCGCTCGGTGTCGACGGCTGGATTGAGGTCGGGTTTGCCAATGGATTGAGCACTGACCCGATCGAAGGACCGGTGCGCTCCGCCGTACTCACAAATGTGCCGCTGGTTGATCGCAAGCTCCTGAACATCGAACAGCTCTACAATAACCGGGCCATTGATGCCGCCTCGCTTGCTGCCCAGGAAACGATTGCGCTCAACGAGAGCCCCTTGGTGATCGAGCCGACCGGCCTTTCCAATTCGATGCGCAAGAATATCTCGTTCCGGGTATTCGGTTCGATCGTCGACTACGGGCTGGCATATTTCGTGACATTGAGCGGACCGATTTCGGCGGGGATCACGGCTTCGATTGTTGTGATCCATTCGGGGATTTTCATCATCAATGACAGGTTCTGGGAGGACTACTTCGCCAAACAGACCACACGCAATGCCAAGCGTGTCGTGGATTTCACGTATATCGGCCAGCATGGTTCGGGCGAAGGTGTTCCGAACGAAGGACAGCCCGTGGTGGCCAAGAAGGAGTAGGACACTCCAGTGAACAGTTCCGGCCCTACGCTGGCATTGGAGACGTCTTGGGAATTCGGCACGCGTTTGTCTTGAGCGAGCTAGTTATCGTGAACAAGCCAAGCCAGCCGATCAGCTGCACCAAATTGATGAACTCGCGAGCGGACCACCCCATGCGAAACCTCTATGGATTGATATTCGGCCTCACCATGATCGCGGCAGGCGCTGCCGCAATCTCTCATCCGGCGCTGGCGCAAGGAATCGCACCAGGCCAAACTCTGTCAGGGCAGCTTGTGCTGGGCGGAAAGTCCGTTCCCCTGCCCGCCGGTCAATGGACTGTCGCCGGGTTGGGCGCCGGTACGGCCGACACTTCGTTCAGTTCGAGGGCTCCCGGGCTGATCTGGAACGTCGTCCTGTTTCGTCCAACTGCGGACGGTCGCCAGCTCGACGCCATGATCGAACTCAATATCAACGAGCTGTCCATCTCGGACGGATGGGGGATGGCCTCCGATTGCAGCAGGAGCGATCTCGCGCTGAGTGTCGTGCGTTACAAGGCGGGCTGGGATTCCTCATGCTTCTTTGTCACGCACACCCTCTTCAGCGAGAAGAACCCCACCACGCCAGCCTGGGCCCAGGCGACGCTTCTGGCCCAGCAAAAGGGCTGGCAGATTCCAAATACCGCTGTGACCGCCGGCGCGCGGGCCTCCAACCGCCGTGACGTGATCGATGTGCGCTACCATTTTACGCCTGCCTTCCACAAAATTCCGGAGGGCGCGATTGAGATCTGGAATCAAAGCCCTTGGTTGGCCAGCCGCCTTGAGCGGGACCAGCGCCGGCTCGCCTTTGCGCGCAATTTGACGGAGTGGATCGTGGTCACGAGCGGCCATGTCGAGGCCGGATTGAAAAACCGGCTGCCTGCCAGCGTCTCCCTGCCCGATCCGGGGTTGAATATGCTCGCGCTGGAAAATGAGAGCTTGGTCAAGAAGAGGATGGAAGCACTTAATACGCTCAAGAACGCCGGTCTGCTGTCAAGCGCAGGTTACGACCAGCAGGTGCATACGCTGTCGGAAAAAGGTCTCGACCCGACCTCAAGCGTCGTCGATCCTGCCCGAATTGCGCTCTATAAGACATTGGCGTATCGGCCGGCAGTATCGCTCGCCAATATTTTCATCGACTACTATTGGATCGGACTGCCCTTTGCCACCGGCGTACTCTTGCTTCTGCAAGTCACCATCAACAGCGTGAAGTTCTACTTCCATGAGCTTGCCTGGGACAGGCTGGGCCTCGCCGGGCAGCGTAGTGACTTCGCCCTTACTGTCGACTTCACGTACGGCGGGGTCGATCGGTAAAGGGCGGGAGCATTGAAATTTACATCGTTATCCCGAAGATTGCGGTGTGGGATGGCGGTGCGATGATGATGGTGTCGATCGTATAAGAGGGCCTGACCCTGAATTTATCGCGGCTCTAAACAATTGAGGCCCGCCTCGGATATATTCAGAGGCGGGCCTTTTCTTTCAATCACGCTCTAATTTCTGACACCTACAGAACTCGGCGGATCTGAATCGTCGCCTGCTCTTTTAGGGGGGCGTATCTCGTGCACGTTTCGCCGCTTGATCGGCTGCTGATCCTTCTCGTTAAGCCAATAATACAGCATTGCAATTTCGGCGTAGAATTCGACATGCGTCGGGTCATGCTGCATCGCTGCCAGCCTGGCGTCGAAATCGTTGGTGGGCTGGTTGTTTGCGGCCAGCATCCGTGACCAATAGATGAGTGGCGTTTGGAACTTCGGGGACGTGGCGGCAGCCTCTGCGAATTGACTCTGGGCTGCGGCAACATCGCCCTTCGCCCATTTGGCGACGCCGATCAGGGTCTTGGCCGCCGCGATACAGGCTTTCATGTCGGTCATCGGTGGCGGCCCGAGAATCTTCTCGGCCTCGGCGATAGCCTCCACGTAGCGATCGAGTTCGACCAGCGTGAACGCCCGGTTGAGACGGGCAATTGCGAAGTTCGGATCGGCTGCCAGCGCTGTATCAAAAGCAGCGAGCGCACATTGCTTGTCTTCCTTCTCAAGACAAATCAGACCGCGCAAATTGTGGAATGCTGAATGTCGCATGGGTGTGAGCAACTTGGCACGCGCGCCCAATTCCTCGTTGATCAAAGTGTCGATAAATTTGAAGGTCGCGGCACTGCGTCGGTCGCCCCGCTCGAATTCATACAGCGCACGGAAATACGGATCGATGTTGCGCGCAGCCTCGAGCGCGGCTCGCTTGATCAACGCACGAAAATCTCCTTCTTCACCATAGATCACCTGCTGGAACTGCCCTTGTGTTGCCGAATAGCCAGACAGCAGGACCATCGTTTTATTGCCCTCGGCCACGAAATTCGCCGTCACCTTGTAGGGATTGTTGCCCAACCTTTGTTGAATGGCGAAAGCCAGGTCGCCAACACGTCCAATATCCGCGAGCGCACTGAGTATGGTCTTTTCCCGCACCGACGCGACGTCGGGCGTGGCAATTGCCGAGGTCGTGTTGAATACTTCCTCCAATTCGCCCAGAAAGAGATCCTCAATGACGTCGCGCGAGTAGCCGGAATTGGCCAGCGGCGGCGGCGAAGAAAGGATCAGCATAAGACGCTTATCGGAGAGTGCTGCTTGCGCCCCGATCAGGCCAAGCCCCACGAGCATTATGTAGACAATCGGCGTAAGGTCGATCATGACCAAATCCCCTACCTGAGTTTATGGGATGGTACTGGGCACGATTGAGCGCAGCAGCGATCCCGATGCCATGCCAGCAATCTCAGGGCTTAGTCGCTCCATGCCAACGCAATTACGAATACAAAGCTTGGGCATAGAACGATTTGCCGACGCGCCAACGCACGTGGCAGTCGCGCGGGCATACCCCCGGCGGTCGCAATTGAAAGCGGGCCGCCATTGCTGTAATGGCGGTAAATATCACTAATTTCGAGAATAATAGGTTAACGGGGCGGCGCCGCAATTTCAGCCCAGGTTATCCATCGATATCAATTGGGTACTGCGGCCGGCTTCGTTCCGGCCGACGGTTCCGTCTGGAGATCCTTGGAGTCCGGGTCAGAGCGGGTCGGCCGGGGTATCTCGCGCCGCATGACACGTTGATCCTTGTCCTTACCAACCCAAAAGTAAAGCATGGCGACCTCGCCATAGAGGGCGTTGTTTGGACTAGTGTTTGTCCGCGCAAATTGAGCCGCGAGTTTTTCCACGGCCGGGTCGCGGCGTCCCGTCTCGTTGAGCATGCGCAGCCAATATACGAGCGGAGCGCCATTATTTGGCGCCCCCTTGATCGCTGCCACCAATTCGGCCTCCGCGCCCGCTTGGTCGCCCCGCGCCCACTTGGCAACTGCAACGATCATTCGTGCTGCAAGGATGACCTGTTCTATCTTCGCGGCTGACGGCGATGCGAGAACCTGCTGGGCCACAGCGGTTGCCTCGGTGTATCGATCAAGGGCAGTCAGGGTAAACGCCCGATTGACACGTGCGATGTCGAATTCCGGATCGGCCGAATATGCGGCGTCAAACTCCGTCATCGCTCCTTGCTTGTCGTTTTTCTCCAGCCGTAAGAGCCCTTTAAGATTATGGAATGCAGCTTGTTGAACCGGCGTGAGAACAATGGTGCGTTGACGCGCGAGTTCCTGGTCGATCAGGGTCTCCACACCAGCAAGGTTCCGGCCCAATTCGAATTCGTGCAGGGCGATGAGATATGGGTCAATTGCGCGGATCGCAACGTGCGCTGACTCCCTGACCAACAAGCGTATGTCGCCCTTGTTGGCCACGACCCGTTGAAAATCTCCGTGTATGGTACTGCCGAACACCAGGGCATGAACTTGGCCGGATTCATTCACGAGGTTGGTCCACACGCGGTAGGGAGGCTTGCCGAAGGCCTCCTGCATCGCGAGCGACAGCTCGCCCATATGGAGCATGTCGGCGATGGCTGTCACCAGACCTTTTTCTTTGGAAGACTCGATTCTGGGCACCGCGATCATCGATTTCGTGCGCGCAACCCATTCTATTTCGTTGAAGAACAGCGCCTCGATGACCTCGCGAGAATACCCCTCCTTGGTCAAGGCATCCGACGTTGAAACCGTCAAGACGAAATTCTTCTTGCTCAACGCCGCCTGGGCGCTGATCAATCCCAGCGCGACAAGGCCTGTAAACATGATGGATAGTACGTTGATCTCTAGCATGGATGATCACCCTGAGTTTAAGGGGCCCGCCCTCAGGCGTTCGCCCAAACTTCCTGCTGTGTTGGCACCGAAGCCCAAAATCGAAAGCACACGAACCGCACTTCCCATCCATTCCCAGATTTGGCGTTCCCCGATTTTGACATCCTGCAAATGAGCAACCAGAAACGCGGCGACGCCGTCATTTCCAGTGCAGAAACACCACTTCAGGGGACGACAGCAGTCGCCGCCCCGGCACCATTTGGCCGGGCGTCGGGCCTCGCCTTGGGACGGTTGAAGAAATAATCGCCGCTCCAAGCACCCGCAACAGCCCCGATAACAAAGCCGACGCCGCCCAGCAACCACCAGCTTGCAGTGGATCCGGCTGCGACACCGACCCCGACGACTCCCAATTCGATACCCATGACACCGCCTGCCGCTCCACCAAGTACGGCAGGGACCAGCGACGGCTCGAACTTCTCGTCCTCCGGCACAGCGTTCTCGGCACGCTCCTCCCAGAGCGGTCCATTACCACCGGCGGCATGCAAAGGCTGATGAAAAATGAACAAAAGCGAAATCGACAAAACCAACACTCTAAACATGCGAACCCCCATGATGGCGACAGCGACCGAATCATGTTGTCATTGTGGATGTATAGTTAGAAAATGTAAAAACTATTACTATGCAATCAGGAAATTTTTCACGAATCGCGGCCTGCTTCATCAAGACTGTAGGGTAGCAACACCTCGCGGCCCACCTGTTTGCGCGCATCGGAATCAGGCGCGCTGGCGCTCACGCCATGTTCAATGGGCAATGTGCGTGAGGCCGGACAGCCGCCCACACCACAGCGAAAAGCACAGTCCGGCCGCATTCAAGACTGCAATCGTCGTCAGGATGGACAGGGCCAGAGTCTCGGCACGCCAAAGATTGATGATCCCGGCGGAGTGCAGCCAGAAGGCAATGGCGAAACAGTTGAGGACGACGAGAGTGATGCCCAGGGTCCGCAGCGAGGACATCGCCGTGACCAAAAGGTACACATTGAGCGTCAACAGGATCAGCCCGACCACCAGCTTGAGGCTGAACGCAACTTCGTTGTCCCTGACGAGATATATGAAAGAGTATCGGGTGGAATTGTACGGGATAAAGACAATGAAGACCGCAAACAGCAACCGAATCACGAATCCGCTTGTCGTGAATACTCTCCCGCTGGCGCTCACCGACGCTCTCCTTCGCTCCGTTCGGGCGGCCTATCGGCCATCCTTTCGTTTGCGGCGCGCAGCACCAGCCGGTCGATAGCTGCCACCGCGTCGATGCGGCGCTGCACCAGATAAATCCAGGGCTCGAATGTATTGCGCGCCGAGACGGGCAACGGGTCGATCCGGCGGATCGCGCCCGCAAGGTCGCCGTCGCGCAGCGCATTCGCCGCCGCCCTTATGGCTGGCGCAGCCGCCGAGCCCAGCGGATTCCAGTTCATCTCCATTCCCAACGCGACGGTAACTGCTGAGACCCGCCCAAATATCTCGTCGAACCATCCGGGCCGCGGGCCGGTCCGCTCTGCAATCAGAACTATGGCGGCTGCCTGCTCGAAATCCGAGACAATGCGTTTAGGCGATGGGAGGCCTTCATGTTGCAGCGGTTCAATGGCTGCAAGATCCCGCGCCATGGCAACATCCGGCCCCGCGATAGTCTGCACCAGGCGGAATTCCGCGCTGTAGGGCAAATTGCGCATTGCGACCGCATGCAATTGATTGATCGAAAGGGAAAGCGCGATCCTTGCGGTTTCACTCTGCCGGCGCTGCACCTCCCTCATCTCGCTTGTGCTCATGATCACGAGCAAGGCCGCCATCAGCACGCCCAACGCCACGACGAAACCGCCCAGCAGAACTCCCAAGTAGCTGGCCCCGACCGACACCCGCCGCTCGCCGGTCAATGCCGGCAACACAATCAGGTCAGTACACTTGGAAACTTGCTGCGGCTCGAAAACCAGATGGTCGGGAGGCGCTGTCATTAAATGATCTCATTAAAAGACCCATGCCGGACATGCCGCATTCGGCGTCATGGCGACTTCGGTAACACTATAGGTGATTCGCGAGGTGATTCGTTCGGTCTCCGGCCCGTCATGCCCTGGTTTGTTGCAAGCAGGTCGAGACCGCCCCGGTAGCTCGCGGTCCCGGCGTCAAGACCGCCCCGCAGGATGCCGCCGGCTACGGCAGCGAGCCGTTGCTCCTCAGCGCGTACCTGCGCCACCAAAAGCAACTCGAAATTCGACCTGTTCATGGTCTCATCGAAACTGTTGACCACATAGTCGAGCGACCACACTACGCCGGCGCTCACGACAAGCCCGGCACCGAAACCACTCATCCCGCCGATGCCAAAAGCGGCAAGCGTGGGGATTGCCACGCGCACTCCGAAGGGCCTCAAAGCCCGTATCGCGAAGACCTTGGAGACCTCACCGTTAACCCCAGCCTCAACCGTCGGCGGTTCAATATCAGGCGGAATGAACGCCCCGGCGACAACAAGGCGCTGGGTCGCGCCACCGCCCGCGGCTGGCCGGCAGGAATCGCCGGCAAACGCCTCCCAAGCAGCGCGTTCGCGTTGGAAATGGCGCTCAAGTTCGTCGTAGATAAGCGCACGCGCGTCGGCGAGCGCAGTTTCAACATGCCGCTCAATACGGGCCGGCAGCAGCACGCGCGCATCAAACTCCCGCGCCACCGCGCTACTCACCGCCTGCTTTACCTCCGAAACCAAGCCATCCCCGCTGAACATGCGCGCGCCGCCCGCCCTGCTCGCCTCGAACAAGATCTGATAAGAAAAAATATAATTGCCGATCCAGCTATATGCCCACTCGGAGAACCCCGGCAGACGCACATAAGCGTTTGCAAACGGCGCCGACACACCGGCTGCAAATGTCCGCCGCCCGAGTTCGTCAATGCGAATCAGAGCGGCGTCCAGGGCAACGCGCCGTTCATGCGCAAACTCCGCCACGCGCGCGGCCGGAGCGCTGACCCGGACGGTGCTGCCATCGACAAGGATTAAATCGAAGACGGGCTGATTCGATCCACAGCCGGAATTTGTCGCCGAGAGTAAAACGGAATACGAAATAGACAGAATCGAACAGGCGATCGCGGCGGTTCCCAGCCAACGGCCGACCCGCGAGTGGGGCAGAGGCAAACGGGACAGCCGCAAGCGGGACAGCGGCAAGCGGGGCAGATAGCGGCGATGATCTCGGACAACGGATTTTTCGGCCATCTGGTTGAGGGCACTGTCTCCTCGGCAATCGTTCTTGCGGTCCCGATGCTCGTGCTGCTCCTCGCCAACCACGCGTTTCATGCTTTGGCGCCCGCCGACTTCAACCAGGTCTCGATAGTGCGGCGCGCCGGTGTTGTCGGAGGCACGCTGTTGGGCGGCGGCATCCTGCTTGCTGCCATCCTCGCCGGCAAGAGCCAGGGCTCGGGCCTGTTCCCCGGTGGCAATGACAGTGCGACGATGTTTTTCCTCAGGCTGCTGGGATCGCAATTGGCTTGGTTCCTGCCCGCCAGACTCGCCCAAGCCCCCACTCCGGCTCTCTGGCTGATTCTCGCCGGCGTGACCGTATGGATTCTGCCCGCCGCCAGCGCCGCCGTTTATT
>DATGVJ010000032.1:0-2036 GCA_035300505.1 Xanthobacteraceae bacterium | reverse complement strand
ACAATGGGTTTGACGGATCCGGTCACGATCTGTGGGATGACGTCCCGCCACGCTGTGGCGATCGCGGTCGGCGATTGGGCGAACAGAGAGAAGCCGACCATCCGCGCACGCTTCCAAATCAGGTCTGTCAAATCAATTGTGGTTTTCCGGCCGGCGGAATAGCCCAACGTGATCAGGACGCCGCCGAGCGCAAGGCTGCTCAGCGCCTCACTGGTGACGCTCCCGCCGATGCTCTCGATGACGATGTCGACACCCTTGCCGGCCGTTATCTGACGAACGCCCTCGGCGAGGCCTTCTGCGGATAAGTCGATCACATCTTCGAATCCAAGCTCGCGCGCCTTGGCGGCTTTCGCCGCGCTGCCGGCCGTCGAAATCACCTTGCCGGCGCCGTGCGCCCGTGCGAGCTGATAAGTCGCGTTGCCGACCGACCCGCCGATCCCAGGAGCCAGCACCGTCATGCCCGGCTTGAATCCAGCCAGCGTCAGGGTGACCTGCGCCGTCAGATAGGCCACGGGAAGGCTGGCCGCGACGACATCGTCGATCGCGTCCGGCACGAGTGCCAGATGTTCAGGTCTCGCCAGCAGCCATTCCTGCCACGTGCCATTCTCGCCGACGCCGTAGGGTCCTGTGAACATCACGCGGCTTCCCACCGCGAGCCCGGAGTCGCCGGCGTCCTCAATAAGACCCGCGCCCTCGTTGCCGAGCACCAGCGGCGCCTTGGCTCGAGGGTGTCCACCCGACAGGACCGTGTATTCGAGCGGCGTGACGCCGGCGGCCGTCACGCGGACCAGCACCCTGTCCTTTACCGGTTGCGGCATAGGCAATTCCGTTTGCCGCAGACCGCCATATCCCGAGAAAGTCTTTGCTTCGATCGCGCGCATCACAATTCTCCATAAATTGATTTGATCTCTCGTTCCCCCGCCGCCGACAGCCCAACGGCTTCCGGCGCATCGGGCTTAGGAATGTCGACAAGCTCCATGACCTCTGCGGGAAGGCCGTGCTTGGAAATTTGGAGCACTTTCATTGCTCATTTTCCTTTGTGCCTGTTCGTCCGGTGTCATGATGGCGGCGAAGTGCGGCGTTCAACGGGGCGCGGCGCCGAGTGTGCCGCAGGAATAGATCGTCGCCTTTCGTGTTGGCCGGTCCGCTGCGCTTCAACTGATCAAACTTGACCTCGTCCACCATCGACGAACAGTTCGATGCCCGTGACAAAACTTGAATCGTCTGAGGCCAGGAATACCGCTGCCTTGGCGACTTCGTCCGGTTCTCCCATGCGTCCCATCGGAATGGTGGCTAGGATCCTCGCAATGGCTTCCGGTGGCTGTCTTTCCACCAGTGGCGTCTTGATCGGACCCGGGCTTAGGACGTTGGAGCGAATGCGACGATCCTTCAGCTCCATGGTCCAGGCTCGCACCAGATTGCGAACGGCCGCCTTGGTCGCGCTGTAGGTACCGAAGGCAGGCGTGCCTTTGACGCTCGCGACGGAACCGATGAGAATGATCGACCCTCCGTCGTTCATCAGCGTCAAGGCTTTTTGCACCGTGAACAACGTGCCCTTCACGTTGAGATCGAAGAGCTTGTCGAAATGCTCCTCCGTGAGGCTTGCCAAGGGAGCGAATTCGCCGATGCCGGCATTGGCGACGAGGATGTCGATCTTTCCCTTCGCCTTCACGGTCCCGTAGAGGCTATCGAGGTCCCGCAGTTTAGAGACGTCACCCCGAACGCCTGCAACATTGCTGCCGAGGACCTTCACGGCCTCGTCGAGTTCCTTTTGGCGGCGGCCCGTGATGAAGACAAACGCGCCTTCATCGACGAAGCGCTTCGCGATGGCGAAACCTATTCCTGTGGTGCCGCCGGTAATCACGGCCACCTTTCCTTGCAACTTACTCATAAGCGTCATCCGCTCGCTACCAGGCCCACTGGGCGGCTTCCCAGCGGTATGCCGTGTCGTGTCGGACGACATGTCCGATTGCCGGGAACGGAAAATGATAGCCCATCACCATGACCCGGTCGGTCGCGACGCGGTCCAGAATGGC
>DATGVJ010000031.1:0-28322 GCA_035300505.1 Xanthobacteraceae bacterium | reverse complement strand
TCCTTCTGCGATCTTGAGGCTTTCCGGAGCGACGCCGAACCGCTGCGCAACCGCCGACCGGAATTCTTCGATCAAGGCATTGGCCGCAACCACAATCGCCGACCCGCCCATGACGGTAGAGCGCGAACCGAAGGCACCGACGCCGTCGGCTAAGAGCGTCGTCGAACCGTGCAGCACCTTGATGCGGTCGAGGGGCAATTCGAGCGCATCAGCGGCGATCTGCGCCATGATGGTCTCGATGCCCTGTCCGACTGCCGATGATCCGACATGGACCACAATCGTGCCATCGGGCCCGACCACAATGCGCGCGTTTTCCTTTGGGCCTGAACCACCACCCTCGATGAAACACGCAATGCCAAGGCCATGATAGCGGCCGTCGATCAATTGGCCTTGCAGGTGAGCCTTCTCGGCCCAGCGTGCTTGCGCCACACAACGATCGAACGGGCTCGTGTAGTCGCCGCTGTCACAGGACGTTGAACCGAAGCCATCGTTCGGTTCCACATCCGGCAGACGGTAAGGCATATCTGCAAGCGGGATCAGATTGCGACGGCGGATCGTCAGGCGGTCAAGTTCAAGATCGCGCGCCGCCGCGTCCATGAGTCGCTCCATGAAGAAACAACCCTCGAATCGTCCGGGTCCACGGAATGTCCCGGACGGCGTCTTGTTGGTGAGCATCGCGTGCGCATTCAAGCGGATATTCGACACACGATAAGGCCCGGCCGTGAACTGCGCGACATTGCGGACGGGTGTCATGCCGTTTGGGCGCACATAGGCGCCGATGTCGCACCAGAGATCGCCGCGCAAGCCGATGATGATGCCGTCCCGATCGAACGCGATTTCAAGCTCGGCGTCACATTCGCGCGAATGAGCGATCGCCATGAAATGTTCGCGTCGATCTTCAACCCATTTCACAGGCTGGTTGAACTTGCGGGCCGCGAAAGCAACCAGGAAGTCTTCCGGGTAGAACTCTCCACGCGCCCCGAACCCGCCGCCAACATCGTATTCGATATAGTCGACGCGTTCTTCGGGAAGCCCCATCATGGACGCCATGGCGCGCCGGTTGAAAAACGGAAGTTTCGCGGCGCCTGACACGCGGAGGTGCCCTGCAGCTTCGTCCCATTCCGCGAGCAGCCCGCGCGTCTCCATGGTCATGGCCGTCATGCGCTGGACCCGAAATTTCTCACGGTGCGTATAGGCAGCGGTCCGAAAGGCCGCATCCGTATCACCCATCGAAGCCGTGAAAATGGAAGCGCAATTGCTATCCTGGTTGAACAGTTTGATGTCGCCGCGCGATGATGCCCGATAGTCTGTCACGGCCGGCAGATGCTCGATATCGAGCGACACCGCGCCAGCGGCGTCCTCGGCGCATGCGGCGTTGTCGGCGAGAACGACAGCAACAGGTTCACCGACATAGCGCACGACTTCACGCGCAATCACGGGCTGCGCGAAGGGCGCGATTGTGGGATTGGGACGCCGGAACGGAATGGTCGGCACCGTCGCCCCGATATCGCCCGCCGTGAGCACCGCATGAACACCCGGCAGCGCACGGGCGGCGCTTGCATCGACAGATTTGACGAGGCCATGAGCAACTGGACTGCGCACGATGGCGGCGTACAAAAGGCCCACACGCGCGAGGTCATCGACATATTGCCCGCGTCCGCGCAGAAACCGCAGATCCTCAACGCGCTCGACCGGACTGCCGATCAAAGTATTGACCTGTCTCATTGCACCTCGATTTTCGCGTCACGAATGACTTTGCCCCAGCGCGCGAGTTCCTGGCGGACTCGCATGAAACTATTATCCGGCGTGGTCACCAGCGGATTGAACCCAAGGGTCTCAAGCCGCAGTTGTGTCTCCGGCAGAGCCACGATCTTTACGATCTCGCGATAGAGGAGATCGACGATCGCTTTGGGCGTTGCGGCCGGCGCGAGAATAATGAGCATCGTCTCCGCCTCCTGTCCCTGTTGCCCCGCCTCCGCCATCGTCGGCACGTCGGGCAGCGCTTTGAGGCGCTCGGCGCTTGTCACCGCAAGTGCGCGCAGGGAACCAGCCTTGACCAGCGACACCGCCGGGGGAAATGCCGTAAACGCGATGGGTGTATGTCCGGCAATAACCGATTGCAGCGCAGGACCTGCGCCATTGAACGGCACGTGCACCATGTCGAGATCGAGCGAAAGACGGAACAGTTCACCGGAGAGATGCGGCGTGGTGCCGACGCCTGCCGACGCGAAGTTCTGGTTGCCGCTGCGGCGCACGTAGTCGATCAACGCAGCAATCGTGCGAACCGGCAAATTGGGATTCACCACCACGGCATTCGGCGACACCGCCGAGATCGTCACCGGAACCAGATCCTTTTCGGGATCGTAGGGAATCTTCTTGTGGAGCGCAGGATTGACCACATAGCTCGAACTCGTGAGCGCGATGGTGTAGCCATCGGGAGGCGCCTGCGCGGTCACCCCGATGCCGATATTGCCGCCGGCCCCAGGGCGGTTATCGACAAAGAAATCCTTGCCGAGACCTTCCGAAAGCTTTTGCGCCAACAGGCGCGCCATCACGTCCGTGACCCCTCCAGGCGCGAAGGGAACGATGATGCGGACGGGACGGTTTGGATAGGCCTGCGGCGTGTTCTGCGCATGGCTGCCTGTACCAACGAACAGCAGAACCATCGCAGCGAGCAACGGAAGTGTCTTCATGGGCCATTATCCCCACCTTGCCAAGAATCACAATAAGTCTAAGCTGGTCTTGATCCATAATGACAAACCGGCGTTTGGGAGTTTGCGAAATGCAGTACCGAGTTTGGTTCGCCCTCTTCGTTCTCGCAGCCGCCCCGCAGGCTGCGTCGGCGGCCGATGTCGTCCTCAACGACCAGCAAAAGCTCGGTTGGCGGTTGTACGAAACGTCGTGCGGCATCTGCCACACAAGGCCGACGTTGATTGCCGGTATGTATGGCCCGGAACTCAACAAGGACACCGCCGGCGGAAACGCGGAAGTTATCCGAGGCGTTCTGACCAATGGAACGCCACGGATGCCCTCCTTCAAGTACACATACAATCCCGACCAGATCGCCGCCATCGCGGCCTATGTCTTGACGTTGCCGGTCGGCAACCAGGCCCTGACGGTACCGCCCGCGACACGCGCCGCCCAATAAATGTTTTCAAATGAGGAGCAATGACATGAAATTTTCGACCGAACTCACGGGTGCAAGCCTGCTCGCGCTCGTCGTTGGGACAGCTCTTGTTCCCACACCCGTGCTGGCGGATGCTCTGCTTGCCGGCACGATCAGCTCCGCGACAGGTGAAAAGATGGGCGGCGTCACCGTATCGGCCAAGGCCGAAGGTTCGACCATCACGACGTCCGTCTATACCGATGAGGCTGGCGGCTATTATTTCCCGCCCCTGCCGGACGGCAAGTACAAGGTCTGGGCACAGGCCGTGACCTACCAGACGGCCAACGGGGCCGTGGAACTCAACAAGACAACGCTGCAAAACTTCGTGCTGGCGCCGATGACCAATCAGGAAGATTGGATTCGCCAACTGCCTGGCGACGAATTCCTCGCCGCGCTGCCGGGCGACACGCCGGAAGATTTCCGAATGAAGACGCAGGTGCGCAAGAACTGCACCGGCTGTCACTCCGCAAGCTATCCGTTGCAGCATCGTTTCGATGCCGATGGCTGGAGCAAGGTCCTCGACCTTATGAAGATGGTCAACGTTCTTGGCGTGTATCCACGCCCGGATGGCAAGCCGACCGGCAACATCGATTACCACCAGAAGGAACTCGCCAACTACCTCGCCCGCGCCCGCGGCCCTGGCGAAAGCTCGATGAAGTTCAAACTGCGCCCGCGTCCCTCCGGCGAGGCCGCACGCGCCGTCGTCAAGGAATACGACTTCCCGATGGAAGGCGGACACGCACGTGCCAATGACGGATCCGACTGGTCGCTTGGTACGCCGTCCGAGCTGCATCATGTGTCGGGCGTGCATGACGCCCAAATGGATTTCTATGGCAACATCTGGATCACCTTCGGGCACACCAGCATCGAAACCACGATTGCAAAGATCGACGGCAAGACCGGCGCGATCAAACACTTCAAGCTGGACGACCAACGCACCATCGCAACCGGCACGCACGGCATCACGCGCGACGAAAACGGCGTGATGTGGTTCAATACCCGCAGCCACGTTTCGCGCACGCATGGTGGTCTCGGCCGCGTCGACCCGAAGGACGACAAAGTCTCGGTCTATCTGCCGCCGCGCTCGACAACCGGAACGGCCGGCACGATCGACGCAGATCTCAACGGCAATATCTGGGTCACATCGCCCGACGGCGCGTTGCGCTTCGACACCAGGCAAGAGAAGTTCACCGAGTTCAAATCGAAGACCTACAAGGGGCCGCACGGCACGGCGACCGTGTACGGTCTCGCCGCCGACCGCGTCGGCAACGGCTGGTGGCTGTTGATGACGGAAGACCTCGTCGACTACAGCGACATCAAGACCGGTGCGACCGGCGAACTGAAGTTACCGCCGGAAAAGGCGGCGATCGATGCCCTGACACCGGATCAGAAGAAATTTTACGAAAGCTTCCAGCCGCCGGATTTCAATGCTCCCTATCCGTGGGCGCAGGCTCCGCGTCGCATGGGCGCCGACAAGCAAGGCGACTTCGTCTACACCGGCAACTCATTTGGCGGCACGCTTGCCAAGATCAACATCCACACCAAGGAGACAACGCTCATTCCGCTGCCTAATCCGGAATCGGACCAGCCGTATCAGGTGGCGGTCGACGACGGCCACAACGTGTGGACCAACCTGTGGAGCACCGACAAGATCGCCAAGTTCAATCCGTCCACGAACCAGTGGACCTTGTTTGATCTGCCGACACGCGGGACCGAGTCGCGCTACCTGTCGGTGCTTGAGCGCCCGGGCCAGCCGTTGCAAGTGGTCGTTCCCTATTCGCGCGGCCGCAAGGTCGGCGTGCTGACACCACGTACCGATGCCGACATCACCGCGCTCAAAGCGCAGGTGACACGGTAAGGGAATGCTTTTGTAGGATAGGTAGAGCGATAACGCGCGCTTCCTTTGCGCGTTATCGCGAAACCCATCACCCAGCCGCGTGGGTTGATGATGGGTTTCGCAAAAAAAAAGCGCGTGAAGAACGCGCTTTTTTTGCTCTACCCATCCTACGTAGAGTCCCCAGCTTACGACGTACCCTCAAGCGATGCCTGCAGCAATCGCCGGCATTCACCGAGTTCGTGCAGCGCAGCCTGCAATTTGCGCAAATCCTCGCGCGCCATCCCACCCGGCAAAACCAGCCGATTGGGTATGGTAGAACCTCGCTCCTTGCTCGGCTCTGGTGGTTCCGGCGGCCCGCGCAGCTCCTCGTCACCAAGCAGAGTCGGCAGCAGGCTGAACAATTTGCGCCCACGCGCGACCTCTTCGGCAGCGCTCTTGGCGGGTTCAACATCCTGCGTCGCAAAATCGGTTTCATCGACGACAGTGCCAGCGGTTTGGGCGCGGGAGGATTGAGTTCCGTCAGCTGGCAATGCATCAGATTCTTGAGTTCCCGGTTGCGGAGCACCAGGCAGCCAAACCTCCTGGACGAACTTCACACTGTGCTCGCGCAAAATGCGCTGCACGCCCCGGATCGTATAGCCTTGTCCATACAGCAGGTGCCGAATACCGCGCAGGAGGGCCACATCTTCCGGACGATAAAATCGCCGCCCTCCGCCGCGCTTCATGGGCTTGATTTCGCGAAATCGGCTTTCCCAAAATCGCAACACATGCTGCGGAACGTCAAGGTCGTCCGCCACTTCGCTGATGGTACGGAAAGCGTCCGTCGCCTTTTCCACCACAGCTCCCATAGGTCACACCGCGCTCTATTCGCTGGCCGGTTCACTGGAGTTGGAATTGATGCGCTGCTTGAGAATGGCCGATGGCTTGAACACCATCACGCGCCGAGGCGAAATCGGGACTTCCTTTCCGGTCTTGGGATTGCGGCCAACCCGCTGCCCCTTCTTGCGCACCACAAAGGAGCCGAAGGACGACAATTTCACGGTATCGCCCCGCTCGAGGCAATCCGTAATCTCCTTGAGCACCAACTCGACAAGTGTCGCCGATTCCGTGCGCGACAGGCCTACCTTCTGGTAAACGGCCTCGCACAGATCAGAACGCGTTACGGTCTTTCCGGTCATCGCCCGCCCCGTTCCGGCGACAAAATGTCCACATGTGGGTTATCCCACTGTTATATTTGACGATATTAGGTCGAGACCGGCCGGTCAACCGTGCCAAAGGGTAAATTTTCCAACCTACCACCGCAATAGCGAGGCGCCCCAGGTAAATCCACCACCCATTGCCTCAAGCAGCACAAGGTCACCGCGCTTGATACGCCGATCGGCAACCGCGTCCGACAGCGCGAGTGGAATGGAAGCCGCGGACGTATTGCCGTGGCGATCCAGCGTCATCACCACCTTGTCGGGCGCGATGCCGAGCTTGTGAACCGCACCATCGATGATGCGCTTGTTGGCCTGATGGGGAACGAACCAGGAGATATCTTTGGCGCAATAGCCCGTATCCTGGAAAACGCCCTCAATCACATCCGTGATCGCACCCACCGCATAGCGGAATACGTCCTTGCCCTCCATCCGTACGTGCCCGACGGTTTGGGTCGAGGAGGGGCCGCCATCGACATAGAGTTTATCCTTGTGACGGCCGTCGGACCGCAGCCGCGTCGCAAGGATGCCGCGATCCTCTCGCGTTCCGGCTTGCTCCTGCAACTCCAAGACGACCGCGCCGGCGCCGTCACCAAACAGGACGCAGGTGGTGCGGTCCTTCCAATCGAGAATGCGTGAAAAGGTTTCCGATCCGACGACCAGCGCGCGTTTGAACGACCCGGTCCGCAACAAACCGTCGACCGTGGCCAAGCCAAAAACAAAGCCCGAGCAAACCGCCTGGAGGTCGAATGCCGCACCCTTGGTGATCCCCAAACCGGCCTGAATCGAAACGGCACTCGCCGGAAAGGTGTTGTCCGGCGTGGAAGTCGCGAGCACGATGAGATCAATCGACTGCGCATCCACCTTGGCGTGAGCAAGTGCGGCCCTGGCAGCCTCAATGCCCATGGCGGAAGTCGTTTCCCCGACCGCGGCAATTCGGCGCTCGTGAATCCCGGTACGCTGAACGATCCAGTCGTCCGATGTATCGACGGTCTGCGCCAGTTCGACATTGGTCATAATACGGCTCGGCAGATAGCTGCCACAGCCCAGCACGACAGTACGCGACATCATGACGACCTACTTCCCCCAACCTCCCGGGGACGAGTCAGATCGCGGCGATCCATCGCCAACATTTCCCCTATCTTGGCGAGCAGCGCGTGATGCACCATGTCGTGGCCAATGTCGACCGCGTAGGCAAAGCCCTGAGCATCAGTATTGCCATGACTCTTGATAACTATGCCATTGAGACCAAGAAAAACGCCGCCATTGGCCTTACCAGGGTCCATCTTGTCCGCCAGCGACCGGAATGCGCTGCGGGCCAGCAAATAACCGAGTTTAGTCCAGATCGTTCGCGTCATCTCGGCCTTGAGATGCCGCGCCAGTTGCCGCGCGGTACCTTCCGCAGCCTTGAGGGCGATATTTCCGGTAAACCCTTCAGTAACCACGACATCGATCTCGCCTTGGCCGATGGAGTTCCCCTCGATGAATCCCTTGTAGTCCAAAAATGGAAGTTCGGCTTCGCGCAGGAGGCGGCCAGCCTCGCGCACCTCTTCCAGGCCTTTCACCTCCTCGACCCCAATATTGAGTAGACCGACATTGGGGCGTTCCAGGCCATACAACACGCGGGCCATTGCACTGCCCATCATGGCCAAATTTACGAGATGGGACGCGTCCGCACCAATACTGGCACCAAGATCCAACACGACCGACGGCCGGCGTATCGTCGGCCATAAACCGGCGATTGCCGGCCGCTCGATCCCCGGCATGGTCCGCAAGTGAAACTTCGCCATCGCCATCAGGGCGCCGGTGTTGCCGGCCGACACCGCCACGTCCGCGTCATGTTTTTTCACAGCATCGATTGCGAGCCACATCGAACTCTTCCAGCGCCCATGGCGGAGTGCCTGGCTCGGCTTTTCATCCATCCCTACCGACACCTCGGTATGTACAAAGCGTGACGCCGCCTTGAGACGAGGCCTTGCCTCCAGCAATGGCTCAACCAACGCGCGGTCTCCAAAAAGGATGAATTCGATGTTGGGGTGGCGCCCAAGCGACAATTCCGCGCCGAGCACGGTCACCGACGGTCCGTGGTCTCCCCCCATGGTGTCGAGCGCGATACGAACTTTATCGGGCATGAACAACCTTGGGCCGGCTATGGATGCATCGCACTGGGACCACGCAACCCATGGGCTCCATTACCCATGACGCGCCGAATGGGGAACCGGCTAATATCCCCTTCTCCGCCCACAGCAAGCCTAGTCGATTTCGCGAAATATGCCCCAAAGCCAAGTCCCCACCCGCCTACTACTATTATTACTCTTTTGGCCGGGAAACCAGCTTGATTGAATGTTCCCGGCGCCGAGACTATTTGCTCTGTTTTCCATTTTTGAGGGTAGCAAGCGCCGCGAAAGGATGGGCCTCGTTGTCGCTCGCCTGCGGCGGCACGAACGTGGCACCGGGTTTCTTAGGGTACGGGTCGATGCCCATTATCAGGAATTCGGTTGCAATCCGGCCGAGATCTAGAGTTCCAGCGGCGAGAGGTTCCGGCGGATCTTCGCCGCTAAAGTCGATATCGAGCGTCTGTTGGTGCTGGCCCGCGGTTTCGGACGTGTATACGACGTCAATGCTCTCCTCGACTTCGTTGAGAATGGGCTCAAGCGTCACAACGCATTCCTGCCCCACCGTTGCCGAAACACGACCGGCGACGTGCACCGCACTCCGTCCCCGCCTGACCACCTCGAAACTGGCCTCCAGCCGGGGCAAATCACGAAGCTGCGCGACCCGGCAGATTGCCGCGCGCACGTGCTCATCCGCCGCAATATGATACCTCCGTCCCATGTCCGGCAATTCGTGTACCGCCACCGGCACACTCCATGCCCTATCCTCACGATCAGTCTCAGCCATTGTGGTCATCAGTCTCCAATACCAGCACGCAGAAATATTACCGGTCAGCCTTCAGGCGGGATGGACGCCATTTGGGTCCGGATAGGTCAGTTCCTCTAAACCGAGACCGTCACCAGCATTTACGCCAGCATTTGCCGAAAGATGTTGTGTCGCAAGTTGACGTACCGCCTCCCCGGCATAGGCCGCAAGCCTCCGGGCGCCCGTGGTCGTGCCCTGGTCCAATCCGAAAATAGTGCGCCCAAGCACCTCGGCGAGAGCAACCGGGTCCGCCGCCGCCAATGCGGCCTCATAGGCCGCCTGCCGGCCATAAAAGGCCTCACCGATACGACGCATATTAGCAGGTACCGCCAGATCCCCCACTCCCATCTCCCGTAGATTTCCGTCCATATCGCTACAAAAGTGGTTGAAAATACCCTGCCCAAAGGCTTGGGCCCGATCAGGCTCGGCGCGCAACCGGTTGAGGAGGAGTATGATGTGCAGCACCAGCATCTCGAAACGCCCATTGACGGTATCCGGCACACCATAGCTTTGGTAAAAGACAGGCGAGCGCGCCTGCGCCACGATCGTGCCATAGAGAGCAGCGATAATGTGAGTCTGTGGGGAACGACGAAACAACTGAAATATCATGGGGTTAGTGTCGCACTCCGGTCGGGTGGCAGGAAGCTTCCTAGCATTGTTGCGACAGTCCGTGTAGGAACTTGCACGTCATGATGCGGATTGGTCGCTCGATCTTTGCATCGACCCCTCGCAAGAACGAGGGATCGTACGCCGGAAGCCCGACCAAAGAACTTGGAAACAAAGCATCTATGCGCCATATGCGATCTGCCCAGTCCAAATCTGCCAAGACCAAGACGTCAATCGCCAAATCGCTGGCGGCGGCGCTGGTGCTTGCCTTACCGCTAGGCGGTTGCTTCAGCGAGACGTTTCAAAAAGGCTACATCGTTCCAGAAGGCGCCCTTGAACAGATCCCCGTCGGCGCCAGCCAGGAACAAGTTCTCATCGTGCTCGGCACGCCATCGACGGTGGCGACCGTGAGCGGCGAGGCGTTTTACTACATTTCCCAACGTGCCGAACGGCCGATTGCCTTCATGCCGCAGGAGGTCGTCGACCAGCGCGTGGTCGCGGTCTATTTCGACAAAAACCGTCGCGTTCAACGGCTTGCAAACTACGGCGTCCGCGACGGCCGGCTGTTTGATTTCGTCAGCCGTTCAACACCGACCGCTGGGCGCGAACTCAATTACCTGCAAGGCCTGTTCGAGGGTATGTCGTTCAAGCTCTAATGGGACGTGTCGGTGGCGCAATACGCTTCGCTATTGCGCCCTACACATTGCTACGACCGAAAATCCTCATACGACAGCTTGGCACGCGGATAGGTCAATTCGCTCTGTGACATTTTGAATCTGACACACATTTCGGCAAAGCGAATGCCGATCGCTTTGGTGTTGAGGACCTGCACGTCACAGGCTTGCGCCAAGTCTTTGGGATCCACCACATAGGGAATTATCGCGCCACCAAGCGGCATGATGATTTCCGCGCCCGTCTCCTTGACCAATGAACGCATGATCCCCACGGTACGGTCGAAGATTTCCTGGCGCCGTTGCGCGACGTCCGCCCCGTAGATTCCGATCGGCCGAATATCGCTGATGAACCGATGAAGGCCGAGCGTGCGCATGATCCGCCAAGTGTAAGGCACATGGGGCGCCAACGGGACGGTGATTCCTACGCGATCCGCCAAGGTCAAAGCCGCATGGATCGAGGCCCGGCACAAGCCGATGACCGGAATATTGACCGCGAGCCGACCACCGTCGACGCCGGGATCGAACGTGTTCGATGAGATCACGGCGTCGTAGCCGTTCTCAGAAGCCCAAAAAATCTTTCGCACGATCGACGGCGTCTCCATCATGTGATGAAGCCCGTTGAGAAAACTCTGGTTGCCGATGGTCTGGAAAACCTGCGAGCCTTCGAAATCGTCGGGAAAGGCGATCTCGACCTTGGTGCCGGGCGACGCATAGCTATTGAGCATCGCCTCGATTGCGGCAACATCATAGGGAGGCTGCGATTTCTCGGAACGCGGCGCCTGGTCGACAAACAGGATTTTCATGTTCATTCCAGCGTGATGTTGGCACGGCGAATGACTTCGCCCCACCGTTTCGACTCGGCTGCAACGAAGGCGGCTGTCTGCTCGGGCGTGCCGAGTATTACGGCAAGCCCCTGCTCGGCAAAACGTGCACGCACATCGGGGCCCGAGAAGGCTTTCTGGGCCTCGGCATGCAGCCAGTCCACGATCACGCGCGGCGTGCGAGCTGGAACAAAGAATCCGAACCACGGCCCCCCTTCGAGTTGCGGATAGCCTGCTTCGGCCGCGGTCGGCACATTCGGAACCAGCGGGTCGCGCTGCGCCGTCGTGATGGCAAGGGCGCGCACCGTATTGGCCTTGATCTGCGGGATCGCAAGGGTGAGGATATCGAACATCATCGAAACGTGGCCCGCCACAAGATCCTGCACTGCAGGCGCAGCGCCGCGGTAGGGCACGTGCACGATGTCGATGCCGGCGACCTGCTTGATCTGTTCTCCGACAATGTGTCCCGAACTGCCATTGCCCTGCGACGCAAAAGTCACCTTGCCGCGATTGGCCTTCGCATAGGCGACGAGATCGGGCAGCGTCTGCGCCGGAATGGCCGGGTTGACGACCAGGATATTCGAGGACTTCACTGCGATGGTGATGGGAACGAAATCCTTCTCGGCGTCATAGGCAAGTTTCTGCAAATGCGGTAGGATCGCCTGGGTCGCGTGGAAGCCGACGTAAACCGTGTAACCATCGGGAGCGGATTTCGCGACGAAATCAGCTGCGATCGCTCCGCCGGCGCCGGTGCGGTTTTCGACGATGGTGGTCTTGCCGCCTTCGTTCAGTTTCTGACTAAACGCGCGCCCCGCAATATCGGCCACGCCGCCGGGTGCAGTCGGCACGATGATCCGGATGGGCTGGGAGGGATAGGTCTGGGCGGAGCTACCCTGCGGTGAAATCAAAATGCTGCCCGCGATGGTGATAACCGACGTCATAGCGGTACGAATGCGAGACATGACGTTCCTCATCCTCTACGCGAATGCCGATCGTTGACACTCTATGTAATTATATCATGGAACTCGGCCTCGTAGGGTGGAATAGCCGCATGGGCGCGTCGCTGCGCCATCAACTCGCTCCGGCAATTTGTTGCGCCCCTTGCGGCGTATTGCGCCGCCCCCTTGCCGCGGCGCAATACGCAACGCGCGCGCCAAGAATGGCGCGCGGCGCAGCTATTGCGCCCTACGAAGTCCCTCCCAGCTAATGCGCCAGCACCGCCAGCAGCAGCAGCGCCACGATGTTGGTGATCTTGATCGCCGGGTTCACGGCGGGGCCCGCCGTGTCCTTGTAGGGATCACCGACGGTGTCGCCGGTGACCGAAGCCTTGTGGGCGTCGCTGCCCTTGAGGTGCTTAACCCCGTCCTTGTCGACGAAACCATCCTCGAACGACTTCTTGGCGTTGTCCCAGGCGCCGCCGCCTGACGTCATGGAGATCGCCACAAAGAGGCCGTTGACGATCACGCCCAAGAGCATCGCACCGAGCGCCGCGAATGCGTTGGCCTTGGAGCCCGAGATCCACAGCACGCCGAAATAGGCGACGAAAGGCGCGAGCACCGGCAGCAGGCTCGGGATCACCATTTCCTTGATCGCGGCGCGGGTGAGGATGTCGACGGCGCGCCCATAATCGGGGCGCTCCTTGTTCTCCATGATCCCGGGCTTCTCCTTGAACTGGCGGCGCACCTCCTCAACCACCGAGCCTGCCGCACGGCCAACCGCCGTCATGGCGATGCCGCCGAAGAGGTAGGGGATGAGGCCGCCGAAGATCAGACCCGCCACGACATAGGGGTTCGACAGGTCGAAAGAGACCGTTCCCACGTCCTGGAAGTACTTGACCCCCGACTTGGTGAAGGTCTCGATGTCGTTGGTGTAGCACGCGAAAAGCACGAGCGCGCCGAGGCCCGCCGAGCCGATCGCATAGCCCTTGGTCACCGCCTTTGTCGTGTTGCCAACGGCGTCGAGCGCGTCGGTCGAGTGGCGCACTTCCTTGGGCAGGCCTGCCATTTCCGCGATACCGCCCGCGTTGTCGGTGACCGGGCCGAAGGCGTCGAGGGCGACAATCATGCCGGCGAGGCCGAGCATGGTCGTGACCGCGATCGCGGTGCCGAAGAGGCCTGCGAGCTGGTGGGTGGCGATAATGCCGCCCACGATGACGATGGCCGGCAGCGCCGTGGATTCGAGCGACACCGCAAGACCCTGGATCACGTTTGTCCCGTGGCCGGTAACCGATGCCTGCGCGATCGAGACGACCGGCCGCTTGCCCGTAGCCGTATAGTATTCCGTGATCCACACGATGAGGCCCGTCACCACGAGGCCGACGAGGCCGCAGATGAAGAGGTTGGTGCCCGTGATCGTCTGGGCGCCGACCTTGGCGAATTCACCCCAGCCGGTGACGAACTGGGTGGCGATCGCAAGGCCGCCGACTGACAGAACGCCGGTGGCAATGAGGCCTTTGTAGAGTGCGCCCATAATCGAATTGTTGGCGCCGAGCTTGACGAAGAACACGCCTGCGATCGAGGTGAGGATGCAGGTCGCGCAGATCGCCAACGGATAGAGCATCGCATTGGCGAGCGTCGTGGCATTCGATGCAAAGAAGATCGAGCCGAGCACCATGGTGGCGACGACTGTCACCACATAGGTCTCAAAGAGGTCAGCCGCCATGCCGGCACAGTCACCGACGTTGTCGCCGACGTTGTCGGCGATGGTCGCGGGATTGCGAGGATCGTCCTCAGGGATGCCGGCCTCGACCTTGCCGACGAGGTCGGCACCAACGTCCGCGCCCTTCGTAAAGATGCCGCCGCCGAGACGCGCGAAGATGGAAATGAGCGAGGCACCGAAGCCGAGCGCTACGAGCGCATCGATCACCGAACGATCATCGGGCTTGAGCCCCATGGGACCGGTGAGCACCAGGTAGTAGATGGCGACACCGAGGAGCGCGAGGCCAGCGACGAGCATGCCGGTGATTGCGCCCGCCTTGAAAGCGATATCGAGGCCGCCCGCGAGCGACTTCGTGGCCGCCTGCGCGGTACGCACATTGGCACGCACCGACACGTTCATGCCGATAAATCCCGCTGCGCCCGAGAGCACCGCGCCGATGAGGAAGCCAATTGCCTCCTTGATGCCGAGGAGCCACGCGACGAGGAGGAAGATCACGACGCCCACGCCCGCGATGGTCGTATACTGGCGCTTGAGATAGGCCTGTGCGCCTTCGCGAATGGCCGCTGAAATCTCCTGCATCCGCGCATTGCCGGCATCGGCCGCCATTACGGACTTCGTCGCCCAAACGCCATATGCGATCGCAAGCAGGCCGCACAATATGATCAACACCAAAGCTATCATGGAATCCAATCCTGGTTCGATAGAGTCTGCCGGGCCCATTGCCCGACACAGGAACGGCGGGTCGAATAAGAGAAGCTACGAACCCACCCGAAGTCGCGCGGATATAGCCAAAAAGACACCCCAGACGCAACGGTAGCGATGAACAAGAAGGCATTGTGTAGCGCACTTTGACATATAGAGGTTGATTATCCCCTACACGCGGGATCGCACCCCGGGTTCCGCAGGGCAGTAGCCCGCATGGAGAACGTGTCGCCAAGCGCCAGCTTGGCGGCACGGGCGCAATGCGGGAAGGCGCAATGCGTGACTCGAAACCCGGATTGCGCTCGATCACGCGCGTAAACGCGCATGATCGCTCTCCATCCGGGCTACGGAAAAGGCAAGGCGCCCGGATGGCGGATGACGACCGAGCGGGCATCGGCCGGCGTATGCGCGCCAATCTGGCCAAGCGCCGCGCGGGTCTCATCGATCAACAAGTCGATTACATGTCTGGGCCCTTGTTCGCCCAGGGCGCCAAGACCCCACAGGAATGCCTTGCCGGCAAATGCCGCGTGGGCGCCGAGCGCCAGCGCCCGGGCGACATCCGTGCCGCTGCGCACGCCGCTGTCGAGGATGACGGTCGCCCGATGACCTACCTCCGCCACGATGGCTGGCAGGACGTCGATCGATGCCGGCAGCGCCTCAATCTGTCGCCCTCCATGATTCGAGACCCAGATGCCGTCTACCCCAAGCGACAGGGCCTTTTCTGCATCCGCTGGATGCATGATGCCCTTGAGCACAAGCGGCCGTTTCCACCGGTCGCGGAAACGGGCGACTTCCTCCCATGTGAACGCGCCGCCCATTTCATCGCGCGCAAACCTGATCACGTCGTTGAGGCGCGCCCCCTCGCCCGCATAGGGCCGCAGGTTGGCAAAGCGCGGGTGTCCGTTCTTCCACAACGAATTCAGCCAGCCCGGCGAACGCAGCATGTCGAGGATCATGCGCAGATCCGGACTGAACTTTCCGCCGCCGAGGCCGACCACCACTTCACGTGGGCGCGTGGTGCGCACCGGCACGTCCATCGTCATTACGAGCACATGCACGCCTGCCGCATCGGCGCGACGCACGATTTCAAAGCCCAGTTGGTGATCATTGCGCGCCAAGCGATAGAGCTGAAACCACAATACGTCGGGCGCGATCGTAGCGGCATCTTCGATCGTGAGCCCGCCGACCGTTCCGAGCACATAGGGCACACGCGAAGCTTGCGCGGCCTGCGCCATATAACGGTCCGCACCGGGCCAGATCAGCGCCGGACCGCCCATCGGCGCAATGCCGAGCGGCGCCGCATAGCGGCGGCCGAAAAGTTCGACGCTGACCGGCGGCAGCGCCGGCATCACGCCATAACGCGGCACCAGTTCGACCGCATCCAGCGCTGCCCAATTGCACGCGATGCCCTTGTCGGAGCCTGCACCGCCGTCGCCATATTCAAAGGCAAAATTGGGAATGTGCCAGCGCGCGCGCCGGCGCAAATAGTCGATCGTTGGAAACCGCCGGCGCAGTGCCGCGCCATCGCGATTGGCTGACTGCGCCTGTGACGGAGCCACCGGTGGTGGAGCCGTAATCTTGGTGGTGCCGGTTCGATCGTCCAATTCGAACTCCCCTATCCCGGCTCATAACCCTTGGCTTTGAACACGCCGACGGCCGCGGGCGTCGAGATGAAATTGATGAAGGCCTTGGCGGCATCCGGTATTTTTCCGTATGAGACAACGCCAGCCGCATATTGCGTGATGTTCTGAATCTCAGCCGGCAGCGGACCGGCATATTCAAGGGCCGGCGCGCTCACGAGTTCAGTGGCCTGGCCGATCTGGATCTCGACTTCGCCCTTCTCCACCGCGTGTTCAAGTTCCTCGAAGGTCCCGAGCCTGGTCTTCGGTCTCAAGGTTTGCGCCAGTCCGATCTTTTCGAGCAACGAAGCGGTGAAAATTCCCGATGACGATCCGGTCGCGGGATTGACGTGCCCGACCGATTTCGCTGCCAAAAGCGAGCGTTTGAACGCGTCGAGCGAACCGATATCGGGCTTCGGCGCTCCTTTGCGGACCGCGACGCCCATGCCAACACCCGCAATATTGACGCGGCTTCCCGGCGCCACTTTGCCCCGCGCTTCCAGCGTCGCGAGCTGTTCTCGTCCCGTGATCACAACATCGGCGGCTTCGCCCTTCTCGACGCGGCCCGCAACCGCGCCCGCCGGACCATATGTGATCGTCACCGTATGGCCAGCCGATTTCTGGAAGTCGGGAATGAGTTGGGCAAAGGCAGCCCGCAATGCGCCCGCCGCAACCACTTTGATTTCGGCCGCACTGGCGATTCCGGCAGTGCAACTCAAGACGCAGAGCGATCCAATGATCGCGGCAATCGGTTTGAACATGGGATACTCCCGTTGAGCCAAGGGATGGAGCGCGAAATCATATCTTTATTTCATGCGCTTCAGAAGTGGCTGAATGAAGCTCGCTTGAACGCACGTGGCTTGCCGTCCGGGCCGACAAAACGCACCCCCGCGCGGCCCTTCTCGACAACGCCGATCTCGGTTACGACGACACCCGCATTGTCGGCCGCAACAATGAACGACGCGACTTTGTGGGGCGGGATGGCGCACACAACTTCATAATCGTCGCCACCCGTCAGTACCCGTTCCATTAGGCGAGGCACTTGGCAGACAGCTTCGCTCGCCACGCTCGACAGCGGTACGCGCGCGATCTCGACCTCGCCGCAGACACCCGACGCAACGCAAAGTTTGCCGAGGTCACCGACCAGCCCGTCGGAAACATCCATCGCGGCTGTGGCGTGCCGCCGCAAGGCCTCGGCGAGCGCATTGCGCGGCTGCGGTACGAGATACCGGTGAGCGAGATATTCCAACTGGCGGCGATCAAGGTCCAAGCGAATATCGCCGTCCTGTCGCAGTGCAAGACCCAAGGCGGCATCGCCGATCGTGCCCGTCACCAGGATATGGTCGCCAGGTTCGGCCCCACTGCGGAGAACCATGGTACCCTTTGGCAAAGTGCCGAATGCCGTAATCGAGATCGTCACCGGCCCTGGCGTGCGCACGGAATCGCCGCCAAGCAACGGACACCTAAAGTAATCTGAATCAGAACCAAGCCCAAAGGCGAAGGCCTTGACCCATGCTTCGCCGGCCGACTTTGGCAACGCAAGCGTCAGCAGAAAGCCGGCGGGCCTCGCGCCCTTGGCGGCGAGATCGGAGAGGTTCACCCGTAATGCTTTGCGCGCCACGGTGGCGGGTGGGTCATCGGGGAAAAAGTGCACGCCACCCACCACGGCATCGACCGTCACGACGACGTCCCATCCTTTCGGCGGGGTGAGTATGGCTGCGTCGTCGTTGAGCCGTAAGGCACCCGGATGTTTGGCGATCGGCCGGAAGTAGCGCGCGATCAGGCGGTCTTCGGCCGACGCTGGTTTGGGCGCCGCCGTCATCATCCGCCTTGCTCGAACTCGGCAGCGCGCACCTGCCGCGCAATAGTGTCGAGGACGGCGTTGACCATGCCGGTCTCATCACGTTCCACAAAAGCGCGGGCGACATCGACATATTCCGAAACCGCCACGCGCGCCGGAACGTCGCGTCGATGGCCCAGTTCGTAGGCGCCGGCCCTCATGATGGCCCGCAATATGGCCTCGATGCGCTTGAGCGGCCAGGTGCGCGCGAGCACCGCATCGATTTGCGGATCGAGCGCGCGCTGCTCGCGCACCACGCCGCCCACGACATCCCGGAAGAATGCCGCTTCCGCGGGGAGGTACTGATTGCCCTCGACCTCCCGGCCAATCCAGTGGCTCTCGAATTCCGCCAGAATATCGTTGAGGCCCGTGCCGGCCAAATCCATTTGATAGAGCGCCTGCACGGCCGCAAGCCGTGCCGCACCGCGTCTATTGGCCTTGCGTTCTTCCTTAGGGGCGCTCTCGCGCTGGGCGCTATCGCGTTTTGGAGCATCGTCGCGGGGTACGTCGGGGCTCATGTGGCTCTAACCCGCCTTGAGGCGGCGTTTGAGCCGCACCAGCGACAGTGCGGCGCGTGCCGCATCCCCGCCCTTGTCACCCTCCCCGACCCGCGCGCGAGCCCAGGCCTGGGCGTCGCTGTCGACGGTCAGGATGCCATTGCCGATCGGCACACCGCGGGTGCGCGAAATCTCCATGATGCCGCGCGAGGATTCAAACGACACGATTTCGAAGTGGATCGTGTCCCCGCGAATGACGCAACCGAGTGCGACTGCCCCCTCATAGGGCTTGCCGGCCTCCTGGGCGGCATCGAAAGCAATCGTAATGGCGGGCGGGATTTCGAGAGAGCCCGGCACGCTCACCCGGTCGAACACGGCGCCAGCCGCTTCGAGCGCCTTCGTGGCGCCTTTGAGCAGTTCGTCCGCGATATCGTCGTAGAAGCGCGCTTCGACGACAAGAATCCGTGCTCCCTTGAGGTCGCCCGGCTCGGCGCCAACAGATCGTCGTGGTTCGGCCATGTGGTCTCCGCTGTTGCGCACACCAGTAGCAAGGAGGACGAGCCGGAGGCAAGACAATGCGGGCACCGCAGCGCAGGGCCAGATCGGGCTCGGAAACATATCACCGCCAGCACCGCGCATTGCGCAAGATCAGTTGAAAAGGATCGCCGAGAGCATGGCGACAATTCGGAATTTCGCCTGCCGCTTTTCCGGCCTTTTCATGATGTTCAGTGTCGACGCCGAACGCGGCATAGCACAGGGGACATCCGAATGATCAGGACGATCTTGCTCGCCGCGTTGGTAGTTTCGACGCTGGCGTCTTGTGCACCGGAGTCGGGAACATCGCACAATCTTTATTCGCCTTCAGGCGGCGACCCCAGCGGACGGGTTTCCTATATGGGCGGCTTTCCCCAATCGACCGTAAACGTCAACCATGCGCAAGTTCTGGCCCAGACAACAACCCCCTCGCCGTCACAACAATCGGGCCGCGCCATGCAAATCGCCGTCACGCGCGGCTTCACGCTGCGGCTGCCCGGCAACGAGGCTGCCGGACTCCATCAGAAGCATCTGGCGGAATGTGCCAGGCTCGAATGCACGGTGTTGGAGACGCGCCTCGACCAACTGAACGGTGGTTCGGTCAGCGCCCGCTCATCCGTGCGTGTCGCGCCGGACAGTTATCGTGCTTTCGCCGCCGTCATCACGGCGCCTCCGGCTGAGGTCACAACGCAATTCGAACGGGCCGAGGACATGGTGGTAGCGGTCCTCGATATCGACAAGCGGCAGGAGGTAAAGACGGCGTTGCGCGACCGGCTCAACGCCATGCTCAACGACCCTGGCACCAAGAGCGCAGCCGACCTCGCCGCCATCGAGAAGGAATTGGCACAGGCGCAGGGCGACATCGAAACCGCAACCGCCCAGCGCAATTACCTGCGCACGATCACCGAGACAGTGCGCGTCGACATCAACTATGACGGCCGGCCGGTGGTTTTCGCCGGCTACGATTTTTTGCCGATCAAACGGGCTGTCGGCGACATCGGCCAGACACTCATCGCGTCAATTGCTTCGCTGATCGTCGCTCTCACCGCCGCGTTGCCGTGGTTGCCGGTGATCGTGTTCGCGGTGTGGGGCGCTCGACGGGGTTTGCGCCGATGGCGGGCGCAGAAAACTCCGGCAAGGAATGCAACGTAACGACTGAAAGCGTCGCTCGATTTGTAGGGTGGGCAAAGGCGCCTGGCACAATGCCGGTGTATGCAACGAGCCATCGTGGCGCCGTGCCCACGCGCTTGCCCGCGTCCGTCAACGCGTGGGCAAAGGCGCCACGCATGCGCGTCGTATGATCGACCATTGTGCCGGGCGCCTTCACCCACCCTACCGATTCTGTAACAGCCTCGCGGCATAACGCGCCATCACGTCGACTTCGAGATTGACCCGGTCGCCCTGCTTGAGCATTGCGAAGGTCGTGGCATGCAAGGTATGCGGGATCACCAAGACCGAAAACGTTTCTTCATCGACCTCGTTGACGGTGAGCGATACACCGTCAAGCGCCACCGAACCTTTCGGGGCAATGAAACGAGCAAGTTCCGTGGGCATACGCCAGATCAAGCGCGCCATGTCGCCCAGATCCTCATACACGCTCAAAGCTGCGATGCCATCGACATGGCCGGCAACGATGTGCCCACCGAGTTCATCACCCACTTTGAGCGCGCGCTCGAGGTTGATCTCGGTGCCCTCCCGCCAATCCCCAACCGTCGTTATCCGCAATGTTTCGGCTGCGGCGTCAACTGCGAACCAGTGACGACCTGTATCCCGACCTTTGTCCACCACGGTCAGGCACACGCCTGAACAGGCAATCGAAGCGCCGATTGCGATCGAGGTCACGTCATAATGGCACGCGATCTTGAGCTGGCGCAGTCCATCGCCGCGGGGCGTAACCGCGATGACTTCCGCGATGTCGGTGACGATGCCGGTGAACATGGTACCTCAAAGTTTCGGCATGAGGTTGCGGGAGGTGAGGAACTCGATCACCAATTGGTCGAACCCGGTTGGGTCCTCGAGACAACAGGCGTGGCCGGTTTCGGGCAGGATTTTGTGAACGGCTCCCGGAACAAGACTTGCGGTGCGGGCGCCGGCCGCCAGCGAATTGTCGAATTCGCCATTGACGACGAGCAACGGCACCTTGAAATCATTAAGACGCGGCGTGTTGTCGGTATGATTGCCGGCCATAAAAACCTGCGCAATGGCCTCGCCGGACAGGCGCGGCTCGCGGTCGACCCACATGTTGAGGAGATGACGTCCGAGCCGGCTGTCCGCGAAAGCCGGCGCGACCAGATCGCGCAGATGCCGGATGTGAAAGTCGTTGAGATTCTTCCGATAGCCGTCGATCCGCCCTTGGTAGCGGCTGCTCGCGCCGGCATTGCCGCCGACCAGCACGATCGCATCGAATAATTCCGGGTGTTCAAGTCCAAGCATGATCGCAATGCCCGAGCCGACGCTGCATCCCCCCAAGATCGCGCGCTTCACTCCCGCATCTCGCATGACGCCGACGACGTCCTCCGCCATGTCCTTGAGGCTGTAGGGCGTGGTCATTTTGACGGAGCGGCCATAGCCGCGAATGTCGATCCCGATCACCTTGAACCAGGTGGAGAAATGCGCGGTCTGATAAAGCCACAGGTCGTGATCGAAAGGATTGGCATGCACCAAAACGAGCGCCGGGCCATCGCCCTTGACCTCGTACCAGATATCGACCCCGTTGCTGCGGCTGTAAGGCATTCCCAATATTCACACTACGCGACCGCCTTCACAACGGCGGTCGGATGTTCGTGCCACAGCACGTTGACGCTCTGGAATCCCGCAACCCGAAACATGTGCTGGTGCAATGCAATGCCGCCGGCGCGATCGAAATGATCGTAATCGATGAAGCAACCGCCTGGCTTCAAGAGCCCACATATCGTTTCGTAACAGGCAGCGATCTTGCCCATGTCTTGGAGATTGTGGATCGCGATGCCTGACACGACGACGTCAAACGGCCCGCCTACTTTCTTTCCCCAGGCTTCATCGAGCAGATCGCACAACACATAACTGGTCTGCGCCGCATGCTTTCCAAGCCGTTTGCGCGCAACGTTTAGCATCGGCGGCGAATAGTCCTGCAGCACGATCCTGGCACGCGGAAATGCTTCCAGGAGCGCCTCGGCGATTGCTCCTGCACCGGCGCCCACGTCGAGCACGGTGAATTCCGCCTCATGCCCAAATGACGGCACGGCCGCGATCAGGCGCGCAATGATCGGCTGGCGCTCACCCTGCCGACGAGTATCGTTCTCGACCCAATGCCCGACATAGTGATCGGAGTGCCACTCATGGTGATGGTGGTCGCCAAGATGGTGATCGTGATGGTGATCATGGTGCTCGTGGCCATGATGTTCGTGACCATGATTTTCGTGACCATGGTGATGTTCATGATCGTGGCCGTGATCATGTCCGTGGGAATACCCCTGCTTTCCGTGATCGTGCGTCATTCAACATCTCCTTGAAGGTTCACCATCGCATGGGACGAACGCATCGTTCAACATCACTCGAAGGTTTCCATCGTGTCATCGCCAACCGTCTCCGTCGTCACGAGCGCCAATCTGGGCGAGCCCGTCAGCGCGTCAAGCGACAATCCCTCGAGCGCGTCGATCCCATCAGCCCCGATATCGCGGGGCGAGCGGAACAGCGCTGCCGCGTCGACGAGGTCGGCGCGCAGAAAGGCAGCGCTCAAAATCGGGCCCGCCTCCACCATGACACGGCTGATCCCGCGATCAGCGAGTTCCTTGAGCGCGGCGGAGAGATCGAGCGCACCATCGCGTGTGCCGATACGAATGACGTTCATACCTGACGCGATCAGCGCCTGTTCGTTGCTCTCCGGCGCTGCGTCGCTTGTGAGCACCCAGACCGGTGTGTCACGAGCCGGGGTGTTGCGAGCGGACTTGGCCAAGAAGCAGTCCGCCGGAATCCGCAGCATGCGATCAAGAACGACGCGCACCGGCGAACGCTCGGACATTCCGGGCAACCGGCACGTCAGCTGTGGATTATCCGAAAGAACAGTCCCAATTCCAGTGAGCACGGCATCGTTCATGGCCCGCATCAGGTGCACGCGCTCACGCGCCCGTTCGCCCGTGATGTCGGCCGGACGCCGTCCCGCAAGCCCGGCTTTGCCGTCTTTGGACACCGCAAGTTTAAGAGTCACATGCGGGCGACCATCGCGCAGACGTCGCAAATGCCCGGCATGCATCCGTTGCGCCTCTTGCGCCCCCAAGCCAACCTCGACTGTAATCCCCGCATTTGCCAATCGCCAATGTCCGGCCCCTGCGACTTGCGGATTGGGATCGACCATAGCGGAAACGACCCGTGAAATGCTCGCTTCCACAATCGCGTCGCAACAAGGCGGCGTCCGGCCATGATGGGAACAGGGTTCGAGCGTCACATAGAGTGTCGCTCCGCGTGCAGCCTTGCCCGCCCGGCGCAACGCTTCGGTCTCGGCATGCGGCCGTCCGCCTGATTGCGTCCAGCCGCGACCAACCACCCCGTCATCGCGCACCACGACTGCGCCTACGGCAGGATTGGGCCACGTCCGCCCGAGCCCGCGCCGGCCGAGCGCAAATGCCATGTCCATGAAGCGAACATCGGCCGAGGGATCGCTAGCACTCATGAGCCGTTCGTAAACAACATTGGCCGGGACATTCCGGTTTCCATCATTCATATAGTGGCGCAATCCAAAACGGCCAATGACGGATCGCCAATGTCGCAGCGCCCAAACATACTTTTCTTCATCACCGATCAACTGCGCGCCGACCATTTGGGCTGCTACGGAAACCAAACCATCCGCACCCCTGCCATCGACCAGTTCGCCGCCCGCGGGGTTTCGTTCGATCGCTTCTATGTGGCGAGCCCGGTCTGCCAGCCGAACCGCGCGACCCTGATGACCGGCCGCATGCCGTCACTGCACGGCGTTCGCCACAATGGCATTTCGCTCTCGCTCAATGCCACGACATTCGTCGATCTGCTGCGCGCGTCGGGGTGGAAAACCGCGCTGATCGGCAAGAGCCATTTGCAGAATATGACCGGCACGCCGACCGTGGTGCCGGCTCCGACACCGCCGGCAGGCTTTAGCGGGCCACCGGCCGGCCTCAATGAGGCCGAAAAACACGACCGCAATGACGACGCTTATGAACAGGAAAATGGGATCGCCTGGGACCAGAACCCGGACCGAAAAATCCGCCTGCCCTATTACGGATTCGATCACGTCGAATTGTGCTCGGGCCATGCCACGGAAGTGCACGGGACCTATACGGGCTGGCTGCGAGCGCGCAGACCGGATGCCGACCGATTGCGCGGCCCCGACAATGCGCTTCCCTCAGACTATGTGCTGCCACAGGCTTGGCGCACGAGCTTGCCGGAAGAGCTTTACCCGACCAGCTACGTGGTCGAACGGACGTTGGCCTTTCTCGACAGGCATGCGGGCGAGCGCGACGCCGCGCCGTTCTTTCTGCAATGCTCGTTTCCCGACCCGCATCACCCGTTCACGCCGCCGGGCCGCTATTGGGAAATGTACAAGCCGCAGGACATGGCGCTGCCCAAATCATTCCACCTCGGCAATCGCGCCCTGCCGCCACACGCCGCGCATCTGATCGCCGAACGCGATGCCGGCACGCGCAAAGCCACCACCCCGGGCGCCTTCGCAGTCAACGAAAGAGAAACGCGCGAGGCAATCGCGCTCACGTTCGGCATGATCGCGATGATCGACGACGGCATCGCCCGGATTCTCAAACGCCTCGACGAACTTGGACTGACCCACAACACCGTGCTGGTTTTTACGAGCGACCATGGCGACCTCATGGGCGATCATCAATTGATGCTCAAGGGCGCCTATGCGTATCAGGGCCTCATCCGCGTGCCCTTCATCTGGGTCGAGCCGTCGCACGTCCGTGCCGCCGCACGGTCGGATGCGCTCTTCGGCACATTTGATATTGCGGCGACGTTCCTCGACCGCGCGCGGCTCGCGCCCTACAACGGCCTCCAGGGCAGGAGCATGCTGCCGGCGATTGCCGGCGATAATACTGCCGGCCACGATGGCATTTTGGTCGAATACGGTTCGCAACGTCCGGTCACCGGCCTGCCGGCGGAATTCACGATGCGCACCCTCGTCGATGACCGCTGGCGCATCACGCTCTTTCGCGGCGTGCCATGGGGCGAACTCTATGACCTCGCGTCCGATCCGCACGAAATGCACAATCTCTGGGACGATCCCGCGCACGCCGCGGACAAGCTAGTGTTGCTGGAACGCCTTGCCCAAAAAATGATGGAACTGTCGGAACGCAGCCCGCGCCCGACCCATGTGGCCTAGACGCGGTCGTAGCCCGGATGGAGGACCAAAAGCGCGTTTACGCGTTTTTGGGCCACAATCCGGGGACCGCCCGAAACAACAAGACCGCTCCCGGATTGCGCGCAATCACGCGCGTAAGCGCGCATGATCGCTCTTCATCCAGGCTACAACTTCGACTATTTTTGCGGCGGCGCCGCAGGCTTCTCGTCTTCGGCCGACAATTCGCCGAGCACCGCTTCGAAATCCTTTGCTTCGCGGAAATTGCGGTACACGGAAGCAAAACGCACATAGGCCACGTCATCGAGGCCGCGCAGCGCATCCATGACCGTCTCACCGATCGCTTCGGAGGAAATCTCGCTCTCGCCCTGGCTTTCGAGCTCGCGCACGATCTTGGAGACGATCTGGTCAATGCGCTCAGGCTCGACCGGGCGCTTGCGCAACGCGATCTGCACCGACCGCAGCAGCTTGTCGCGATCGAACGGCACACGGCGGCCGTTACGTTTGATCACGACGAGTTCACGCAATTGCACACGCTCGAAGGTCGTGAAGCGGAAATTGCACGAGAGGCAAACGCGGCGGCGGCGGATCACGGAGGATTCCTCCGTGGGCCGCGAATCCTTCACCTGCGTGTCGAGGCTCGTGCAATTCGGACAGCGCATGCCCTCTCATCCCTGATAAATCGGGAAGCGTTCCACCAGTGTCTTGACCCGCGCCCGCACCGCGCCCTCCACAAGCGAGTCCTCCTCTACGCCCTTCTGCGACAGGACGTCGAGGACTTCGGCGATCATTTCACCGACCTGCCGGAATTCCGCGACGCCGAAGCCGCGCGTCGTGCCGGCGGGCGTGCCGAGCCGCACGCCGGACGTAATCGTGGGCTTTTCGGTGTCGTATGGAATGCCGTTCTTGTTGCAGGTCATATGGGCGCGCCCAAGGGCTGCCTCCGCGACCTTGCCGGTGAGGCGCTTGCCGCGCAAATCGACCAGCATGAGATGCGTGTCGGTGCCGCCGGACACGATGTCGAAGCCCTTCTGTTTCAGGGTTTCGGCAAGCGCATGCGCATTGTCGACGACGCTCTTGGCATAAAGCTTGAACGCCGGCCGCAGCGCCTCGCCGAAGGCAACCGCCTTGGCCGCGATGACATGCATCAGCGGGCCCCCTTGCAGGCCCGGAAACACAGCAGAGTTGATCTTCTTCGCAAGCCCTTCATCGTCCGTGAGGATGAATCCTGAGCGCGGACCACGCAATGTCTTGTGGGCGGTGGAGGTCACCACATGGGCATGCGGGAATGGTGACGGGTGGGCACCACCGGCCACGAGGCCCGCAAAATGCGCCATGTCGACCATCAGCTTGGCTCCGACCTCATCGGCGATCTCGCGGAAGCGGCGGAAATCGATCGTGCGTGGATAGGCCGAACCACCCGCGATGATCACCTTCGGCTTGTGCTCGCGCGCAAGCTTGGCCACCTCATCCATGTCGATGCGATGGTCATCACGCCGCACGCTATAGGGGACCGGCTTGAACCACTTGCCCGACATGTTGACCGGAGAACCATGCGTCAGGTGCCCCCCGGCTGCGAGATTGAGACCGAGGAATGTATCGCCAGGCTGCAGCAACGCCATGAAGGCAGCCGCATTGGCCGAAGCACCGGAATGGGGCTGCACGTTTGCGAATCCGCATCCGAAGAGTTTCGTCACTCGTTCGATCGCCAGCCGTTCCGCGATGTCGACATATTGGCAGCCGCCGTAATAGCGCCGGCCCGGCAAGCCTTCGGCATATTTGTTGGTGAGGACCGACCCCTGAGCCTCCAGAACCGCCTTGCTGACGATGTTTTCCGATGCAATCAGCTCGATTTCGTCGCGCTGGCGACCGAGTTCGAGACGCATGGCTTCTGCGATTTCGGGATCGGTTTCCGCAACACTTGCGGAAAACATGGAAGCAATCGTGTTGTTGGTTATTGGGTCAGTGGCGGGCATTCGTTTGCTCGAAAGGTTATGCGGGGACCAGCGGGCGATAACACAATGCCGGGCGAGCGCCAAGCGCTGGGATCAATCAAGGGACCTGCCGCAATATCTTGGGGGTCTAGCGCTCACACGGTGAGTTGGTAGGGCACCTGGGTGGGGCCATAGCCTGCGGTCCGCACATTGGTGTTTCGATCATAGCGGCCCTGCAGCACCGTGCCCTGTCCCAGCCGCTGGCTGCGCACGATGATCGCTACGGAGCGGGTCGGACCGCCCTGCTCCGCGTGGATGGCATGCGGCGGCACGAGATCGACCTTGCCTTGTGAACCCGTGGTCACGGACGCGAGCTTTATCTCGGCATAGCCGGGCCGCCTCCCATCATCCAGGCGATCGAAGCGCTCGAGACTCTCCGTGCCATCGAGCACGCCATAAAGCACCCAGGCATCCGCGTGGTCATGCACACTGCCGGTGCGCCCGGGCATGCGCACCACCGCATTGACGACGAAATTGTAGTCCGGGTCGACATGGAGCAGGAGGTTCTTGTGCCCTTCCGTCGACGGCCAGTTCGCGGAATGGGCCTTGAGCGTGACGTCCTTCACCAGCTGTTCGAGCAGCGGTTTGGCCTTTTCCATCCGGTGTGCGTTTTCGGGATTCGCGGCCCAGATGGATCGGAGATCTTCGATGAAACGGTCGAAGAAGGGAAGACGCGCGTTTGGCATTGGGAGTTCCTGCACGAGTCAATTAATTCGTTGCGATGGTGAATCCTCAAGACCTAGGTGCTCGATTGAGGTCACGGTTTACAAACCGGCACGGTCTGACTCCCTCTCCCCTTTGGGGAGAGATGCTATGGGGCAGGCGACGAGGGTGTGGCACCATCGTTGCTTCCAAAACCAACCGATGGAGCGCCCCGATGCAACGGAACGACTTAAGCCGATCCCTCGTCGCCTTTGATCAAAATAGCACGCTGGTGGCT
>DATGVJ010000030.1:0-5131 GCA_035300505.1 Xanthobacteraceae bacterium | reverse complement strand
TCGAAGGTGCCCGAGGCGGCGAGCACGCACGCCCACAAGCCTTGAACGACCGTGCTCCCGACAGGTGAGTGCGTTCGCGCGTTCGCTTCACCGAGCCACGACCACATCAAGCCGTCCCGGGCCATCGCGTATGGAACGCGAGCGCCGGTCAAGATCGTTCCGTTCATCGCCCCCAACGCAGAAAAGACGAAGGCGAGGGAAAGTATCGCAACCGCGGCGCCGCCGAAACTTTGCAAGGCGGCCTTTGTCGCGACCGGCAATGCGTCAGGATAAAGCGTGGAGTGCGAATTTACGACTTCCTCAAATGGCAAAGCGTAAAAATAAGCGAGATTGGCGCCCGCGTACAAAAAGAGCACGGCTATGAGTCCCCATGTGAGCGATTGTGGAATCACGCGATCGGGGTCGCGAATTTCGCCCGCCGCCATCGGCAGATTGTTCCAGCCGTCGAAAGCCCAAAGTGCCGCGAGAACCGCCGACCCAAAGCCGGACCAGCTCTTCCATCTCGCTGATGAGGCAGCGTCGCTGAGATGATGCCAACTCGTGCCCGCTCCGAACGCCAATATCGACGCCGCCAGCCCGAAGATCATTATAATCTTCACTGCGGTCATCACGGCTTGCACCCCTCCGCCAAAGTGAACGGAAAAGCAATTAAGCACGGTGAAAAAGACGATGATCGCAATCGCCATCTCGATCCGGTGATTCGCCATCGGCAGAAAACTTTCGAGAAACGTCACGGAGCCGATCGCGTATGCGGCGATCGAACCCGGGGAGGCGATCCAGAATCTCGTCCATCCAAAGAGAAAGCCGGTGAGCGGGCCGTACGCCTCGCGCAAAAAGACGTATTCGCCTCCAGCCGCGGGAAACAGGCAACTCAGCTCAGCGTATGTCAGCGCCCCCATGAACGAGAGCACGCCGGCCACCAGCCACGCGAGTAAAACATAGAGCGGGGGGCCCGCGTCTTGAGCCATCACCGCCGTCTTCAAGAATACTCCGGTTCCGATGATGGACCCGACCACGATCGCGAAGGACTCTTTGAAACCCAGCCGCCGCTGCAAATGGACTTTTGTCATATCGTCATCATCCTTCAACACGTCCAAAACGCAACCGTAAGGCATCGACCACGGCGGCAAGAGCGAGGCGACGCTGACGCCACCACCCTGAAGGCCTCGACCGCAATCGCCAAAACCGATGCGTCCGCCGTGCAGACCGCGAACCACCACGAGGTGCGAGAATGCGCTTGCCGCGCTTGAGGGATTTGGCGAGGGCGATTACACGCTGGCTGCCGTTGCCGCCATACCGCACGCAAAAGGTTAGGTGGCTGCGACTCTGACCCAGGCCGTCGAAGGAGTGGATCGCCAACAAATCACGTTGTTTCCTGAATGCCTGGAAGATTGGATATGCGAGGATAGTCCGGTTCGTGTGATCGATGTTTTTGTTGGCGGGCTTGATCTGCCCGAGCTTCATTTTGGCCGGGTTGATCCCGAGGCGACCGGCTGGCCTCACACAGGGCAGCAAAAAAGGAACTGCCCTTCTCGGTTTTGCATAGAGCGGGGAAGAGCCCGCCGAGGCCCCCGCTACTTTCCTCTGTGGCATGGACTAACCGCTAGCGCGTGGCGGCCGCCGCCGCTCGTGGAACCATGCGCGGTACTGCGTCATCTTCGCGCGCTGCGCCGGCGGTGCATGCCGCTTGCACGTCGAGGCCTCATCGCTCTTGTCCGGTGCACCCCACCGCAGTTCGACGCAGTCGTTCACATTGTACGCCATCTCAAGATCCGCCGCACGAACATTCACATCGTTGAGCGCGAGCGTCCACGTGGAGCCATCGCTGCGCGTATAGGAAAACTTCCTCGCCGAAAGTTCCGATGCGAGCACGCTCTCCAATTCGGCCTTCACGTCCGCGAGGCTCTTATTCTTCGGCATCGCGTAGCGCTCGGGCCGCCGCGCGACGCGCTCCGGGAAGCCGCGCACCACATCCAGCGCAATCAACAGCCGCAAATCGCGCGACGGCGTGGCGAAATCTTCCCACGCGCCGGTCGTCTCGAAGATCGACGCACCGTCCGGCATGTCCGCGTCGCGGTGCGCGCTGTTCTGGAACTTCCGCCCGTTTTCGACGGACGTCACGCGCGCCTTCACCTGCTCTTCAAGCGACGCGATCGCCTCCGTCATCGCGCGCACAGGATCGAGTGGCGACGGCGATATCACGTCATCCATTCGATCGTAAAAGTCTTCAATCCCGAGCCGCGACTGATCGAGCGAAAAATCGGCGTACTGCAGATTTTTCGCAATTTCGTCGTTGGTGAGCAGGCGCAACACGCCGTTCTTCCCGAGCACAACCGGCCGGAAGCGCTTGAATCCTGGGCCTCCGAGAGCCGCGTTCTGCCCGAACAGGAAATTGCCGCGCCAAAAACGCTTCCGTGCAACCGTGCCGTCAGGCTGCCCGTCGACTGCAAGAATGACGCCCGCCGCGCGGTCCGACTGCGGTACGCGCCGCACGATCATCAATACGTGCCCGTAGGGATCGGCAAACACGGTTCCCGGCCGCAGCGTCTCCTGCTTGAGCGGCACGGGATAATAATCAGTGTTGTTGTCGCTCAGCGCCGTTCGCGCGGAACCGGAGTGTACGCTGTCGGAGACAATTCCAATAAAATCGCCGAACGACGCCGCCAGGCCCAGCCGCTTTGGCGCAGGCAGGGGCGCTGTCGCTGGCGTAGGTGCGCCCGTCGCAGTTCCTGGTACGGGCGTCGGGGGCGGCGGACGAGCCGCTTCAGCACTTTGAATGCTGAACCACTGCGGGCAATACGGCGGCTTGCCTCCGCCACCGCGCGAGCACTTCGAGAACCCGAATGGCAGCCCCATCTTGAACGCGAAGTATGCGCGCAGGAAGTACGGAAGGTCGGCGCAGTCGGGGCGAAGGACGATTTTCATCTCGTCTTCCCCAAGACCCAAATGATTGAATAGGAAATTGCGGGACCGGTCGCGCAGCACCACGTGCAGCGCTGGCCACGACGGCTCTGCATCCAGAGGGTCGTCGAAAAGCTTCTCGATCCAAGCGGAGAACAGGTTTTCCGTTGTCCGGTTCCAGGTATTGTGCAAGGGCCAGGTGCTCCCCGTGATCGAACTGGGCCCTGGTGGCGCATCGGGACGCACTTTGATTTCGCGCGCGACCGTGCTGCACTGGACTGGCGCGTGGTTGCGCACGAGCGTCGCACGCCAGGTCCCCGAAGCCGGCGACTTGATCTCGGCGAACCAGAAATACGGCGGTCCACCCTGGCGCTCTTGCGATTGAGCGGCAATGCTTCCATCGGGTGCAGTGAGCCGAATCTCGCCCTCAAGGGGTTTCTCCGCGGCGAACACGACGCGAAACGGAGCACCCTTCCACGGTGCGATTGGCGAGGCCAAGAACGCTAGCTCGGCCGCATCTTCACACGTGCCGGGTGAACCTTCGGCCCGCGAGTCCATTCCCGAGCAAAGGACGAAGAAAAATGCGCCGGCAATCAGCGACACGGCCGACCTAGGAGCAAACTGGCGTTCTGGAAACAATTGTGCCCCTTGTCCTCTCGCGCCCCCAATACAATTATGGCGCAAACTATGGCTGAAATCATGGCAAAATCGATTTGCGTCGGATACCGATCAAACCGCCAAGTCGCAGCGCGCAGGGGCTATGGCTCACCTCAACTGCAGCAGCACGAACCATTTCTTGTCATTGAGGGAGCAATTCTTGGAGAGGCCCGGCGCATGCGGTGGGTGGCCCGCGGGCTGGGGCAAGCTCCAATGGCTGGGGCCGCGGCAATTACCCTTTTGCAAAACCGAAAATGTCAGGTCCCGGCGTAGGTTCATCTTCCTGGCGGTGACGCCTTGATTGACGTTGCCGCCAATGGTGTAAACCTTGCTCGCAGCCTTATCGACATACGCGACGACCTCGCAATGGGTGCGCCGGACCGAGCGCGCTTGGACGCTGCCGTCGAGTTCTGCCCGGATGCGCTCGCGCACCGCCTCGTCGCTGGCGTCGGCGAGCTCGGGCTGGCGCTGTTGGCAAATCAAATCACCCGCGCGAGGTCGGGTTGTAAACGGACACGCGCGATAGATTCCGTCGCTGGAGTCGTTTTTCAGCTCGGCCGCGCTTACCGCGAAAGCGTCGTAGATATAGACCCGATGTGCGTTGGCGAAGTGGAACGCGTTCGGCGCCACGCCCGACTGCCGGATCACGTAACTGATGAAGGCTGCCGACCATGAGGTATCGATGATGGCGGCGCGCAAAGCGGTCTCACGCAGGATTTCTCGCATATCCGGATCGGACACACTCTCGGCCAAGCGCAGGAGCTGGGCGGCAGAGGTCCGTAAAAGGGCCGCCTCCTGGGTGTCCTGCGTCGAGGCCGAGGCATCGCGGTAGCCTCGTACCTCAAGCTTGCTCGTGGGATCGTCGTCGAACAGCACCCGCCAGTATTTCATCACCTGCCACCAGCCGAAATGGCCGAGTGGCGCCAGTGGGTTGCCACCGTCGTCCTCCTCGTGCTCGGCCTCCGTCAGGCCGAAGTGGAACAGACGGCCGTCAGAATCAATCTGATGGCCGCCGAAGCGTGTGAACTCGTCGATCGCAGTCTGCGCCATGCGCTGGCCGAGCTCCGTTGGCGCCTTCGCGGCGGTGACGTTGCAGGTCACTTGCACGCCATTCCAGAACTTCATGGCAGTGCGGTTGGCCTGCGCGAATGCCGGATGGGCGGCTAAACCGATCGCAGCAACAATGGCGCAAACAGAGGTACGCATAATCCCTCCTGAACGGCACTCTGAAGTATAACTCGGCCCACAGGACGACGCCTGATCATCCGGACCGAGGACGTAGTCCTGAATAGGAGGGGAAATCAATACCTTGTTTCAGCATTGGCGAGGGACGATAAATAGTAGTGCCTCCTGCCCCTCAGCTTCAGAACTGACCTTAGGAATCGGGAGAGTTGAGGTAACTAGAAGTCGGAGATTCTCTCGGTACGCGACTTTGGTGGTAATAGCATCCTCGTGGCCTGACGGAAGCTTCGCTAGCAATATCGCATCACTGCATCCACAAACCTGCGCCTGGCTTGACCAATCAGACTTGTGGAAGACCTCACAGGGTGAACACGATTTGACAACAGGATCA
>DATGVJ010000029.1:0-56759 GCA_035300505.1 Xanthobacteraceae bacterium | reverse complement strand
GCGAAGTGCAAGGTCGAGAACATCGACTTTGCAAAGCTGAAACAGACTACCGAACGCATCGGCTATCCGATCCTCGGCGTCGTGCAGCAGATCGTCGCCATCTGCGACAAGGGCCTGGGCGAATGGTGCCACTGGGGGGCAACCACGCAGGACATCACCGATACGGCCGCCGTCATGCAAATCCGCCAGGCACTCGATCTTGTCGAGGCCGACATGGAGGCGATCGCGGCGGCGCTCGCCGATCAAGCGCTCCGCCACCGCGACACGCCGATGGCCGGCCGCAGCAATTTGCAGCAAGCCGTGCCGCTCACCTTCGGATTCAAATGCGCGTGCCTGCTCGCGGCCATGCAGCGCCATCGCGAGCGCCTCAAGCAGATGCGCCCACGCATATTGGCCGGGGAATTCGGCGGCGCGGTCGGCACGCTGGCATCGATCGGCCCACAGGGCCTGGCCGTGCAGGAAGGCCTGATGAAGGAACTCAACCTAGCCCAACCCGAAATTGCCTGGCACACCGTGCGCGACCGCATCGGCGAAGTAGGCTGCTTTCTCGGGCTCCTCACCGGCACATTGGGCAAGATATCAATGGACGTGAAACTCCTGATGCAGACCGAAGTTGCCGAAGTCTTCGAGCCCTTCCACGAGGGCCGCGGCTCCTCGAGCACCATGCCGCAGAAACGCAATCCGATTTCATCGCTCTATATTCACGCCACCGCAGCCCTCGTTCGCCAGAACGCCGCGGCACTGTTGGAAGCCGCCGTCGCCGACCACGAGCGTTCGACCGGCCCGTGGGAAATCGAATGGATCGCATTGCCGGAAATCTTCCTGCTGTCGTCGGGTTGCTTGCGACAGACGCGCGACCTCGTGCGCGGGCTTGAAGTCGACGCCGAGCGCATGCGGAAGAATCTCGATCTCACGGGCGGCGCCATCGTTTCCGAACAGGTCATGATGGGGCTCGGTCCCCATCTCGGCCGCCAGCGCGCCCATGATCTCGTCTACGACATCTGCCGCGTAGCCGCGACCAGCGATGCTTCCCTCGTCGACCTGCTCGCAAAGAACAAGGAGATTTCCGCGCATGTGAGCCGTGCGGAACTCGAAAAGATGTGCGATCCGGCAAATTATTTGGGACTGTCGGGCGAAATGACGGACCGTGTGTTGGAGCTGGAGCGCCGCTGCAAGGGGTGAGCCACGAGTAAAGTCAGCGCTGAAGCCGTCGATACGCCTCACGCCGCCGACGACCGTTCCACAATATCCTGGGAACCGCGCCGAAGGCAGAACTCGCTTTCGGAAAGGTCAGCATGCAGCGCGAGCTTGGGATGGTTCGCCGCAAGCACTTGCGCCATCTGTTGCGCCACCCATCGAAGCGTCGGGTGCACGGTTTGATTTGAACGAAGTTCAGCGACGTAAACCATTTCGGGCAAATCATATGTGATCTGACAAGCGACATTCATGCCGATTGGCAGATAGTATTGCTTTACTTCCCTCGTAATTTTCGGATCGATGTCGTTCAACTCGCTCAATTGTTGACTCACAAAAGTCTCCGCCTTCACACGGAGCGCATCCGGCAAGTGATTGAAGTACCAGGGATGAAGGCCAAAAGCTTCTGTAAGCATCGGCATGCGACACATGCCGCCGCGATGGCGCTGAAGGTCGCGAAACGATCCAAAGTCGAGCAGGAATTCACATTGATAAACCCCAAAGCGCCCCAGCGATTTCGGCAATTGGCACTTCCGGGGCCTAAGCGCAATAAGATCGAGCGAGCTCGCTTCGAGATCGTGATTGTCAATGTTGGTCTTGTATCTAAACTCCCCGGCGGCGGGACACCCGTCCTGTGGCAGGTAATAAGCCTCGTTTGCGGAAATGAGATTTAGATATTCCCGCTCTGCCGATGCAATCTTGTGACCAAAACTGTTTGGGTATTTGTGAACAAGCGCCTGACGACATTCGTTCGCCAGAAGCCGCACTTCATCCAGCGGATGCGCTTCAAGCCGAAGGAGATGCTCATGCGCCTGTCGTAAATTCGTCGTCCATGAGGTTTGAGACGTGACTCCTGCCGGAAGAAAGCCGCGCAGGATATCAAATCCCCTGGCCACGATGGCTTTTTCCCATTGCTTCTCGTTGCCGCCGGCAGCAAGCGGAAAACATGATTTGAGATAGCTCGTCACGCCGGAGGCGCTTTCACAATAGAAATCCACCCACCGGCGCTGCAATGCCTCCGAACGCGACGAGCCGATTGGATCGCACAGTCTTTGACGGGAGAAGTCGATGTATCGGGTGGAAGACTCCTGGCCCGAATAGAGAGGATTGTCCTGGACGGCCTTGCATGCCAGCAGTGAAATGTCTTCAAGAAAAAACGTGGTCACGCCACAATCGCCGATCGATGCATGGCCGTATCCGACATAGTAGCTCGCCATGAACCGACCCGAGCCCTTCTCGCGAACCTTGGCGACGTGATCGGTCACGCTGCTTGAAGATCGGCTATACAGAGCCTGCAGCATCGCAGAGGTCTCCGGTTCGAATTCGTCGAAGACAAATACCCGCATGATGCCCTCTGATTGCAGATGTGAAGCCAACAGGATCGGCCCACCGGTTGAGCCTGCCCCAACGATACGCCCGGCCGAGGAACCCCGTCCCGACTAAACGAGTCGGGGACGTTGCGACAGTCTCCCGAAAGCACTATTTTGCCGGTAATGGTGCCACAAAAGTGTAAACACACTATATATAGTGGCCGTCCGTTGCCGTCAACGGACTACTTCCGAAACTTGCCTGCCAGTATGGTGTGTAGACCTTCAACGGACCTCCGCTGCCGGTTGCGACTTCCCATGGTCCACGCGGCAGGCTGCCGTTGAAGCTATTGGGGAGGCTTACATGAACTGGATGGCAGCTACACTTGCTTTGATGTGTCTCAGTGTTTCAACGCAGGAGGTAGCTCAAACCCTTGGATCAAATTCGCAAGTGATCACCGTTGGTGGTAAAAATTTTGGCATCGACTGGAGTGTCAATCAAAGCGGGCCATTAGTAATGTTGAGCACAACATTTTCTCATGAAGGCAACTCCGGATTTAATGAGGCAAAGACGTGGGACGCAACGCGGGGCGGATGTGCGGAATTATCGGAGAAATATCAGTTAAACATGTTTCCAAGTATCCTGGTATGGGTCGAGGCCTGTTCACGTGGAGTCATTTGCCGTACCGGGCTAAGGGTGATCGACTTTGAGGCTCGCGTCTGGATGGAAGTAAACGCGCTTGTTCTTTCAAATCGTCTAGACCAGAAGTTCATCAATCAGGAGTTCTTTCCAAGCGGCCCTTGTTCTTGAAGGCAAGGAGCCATCCGCTTGCGTAAATCGACCAGCCGCCAGCGCACCACGCCGTGCGGGTTCCTTCCGAGTGGCGTTTGGCCGGCGTTGCGGCCACCCCAGATTATGGTAACGTCCACGCCGACGGTCCATCGTAGGGTGGCGAGCATGAACAGGGGGTGCCGCATGATCTCGTACCATTCGATTGCATCGGGCGTCTTGAGGCGAATTCTATCCGCCGTCGCAGTCCTCTCAACGCTTGCGCTTGGCGCCTGCGTGGACTCCGCCGAACCGCTCCTGAAGAACGCAGAGCCCATCATGGGTCAAAAACTGCGCGTGCACATGGTCCCGGTCGGCAAGGAACAAACCGATCCGCTTGGTGACATCGTCGCCTACGCGTGGAGCGGCACGCGTTACGAGCCAGTCTCCGGCGCGAAGGGCGCGGTGAGGCCCTTTACAATCCATTACTTCGGCGCCCAGGACTATATTGTGCAGGGTTTTCCCACGCCGGACACGCTCCCCAATGTGAACTACGCTATCATCCGCAAGGCTGCGGAAGAAGTCTACGTGATGTCCCCGATCGAGGAAAATGACCTCGACGAGGAAACCCGTGCGAAACTTTGCGATCCAAGAGCCGAGTATACCTGCCGAATCTCTTCGGCCGATGCGCTCGCGCAAATCGCGCGCTCAATGGCAAAGGCTCAGCGCGAGCCGTTGAGCGTGCTACTGCTCCGTGGCGAAGAGAATAAGGTCAATAAGTGAATCTGCATGCGTAGATTCTGCGGCGGGCTCGTCAAACCGGCCCAATCAACGCAAGACCTGATCAATGCTTTCGCCCGGACGACAAGGGGGACGACGCGGTCCAGGTTTTATGTAATTCGGATTAGTCGGATCGCACCAAGGCGCCGCCCTGTAATCATCAAACTTGGTTTGCCACCAAGTCCAGAAATGCGTGCCGGGGCTGGCGTGACGAAGCACGTGCGGTTCGAAGCGATGTGGCTCTCCCGCCTCCGCTTGGATCCCGGCTGAAAAGCCAACAAGTAGTAGCGCTATGAACGCCGCAGTGAAGCTGCTCATTTCCACACTCCGCTTAGGAGAGTCATCTGACCATAATCCTCTAAGCGGTTTGAGCGGGCAAGGGAGGACGGCAGGTTTTACCCCTGTCTTCAAACTTGCCAATTCGCCGTGCGGTCCTGTGGGTTTAGGCCTCGCATCCTGCCGCCCACCCCCTTTTTTGCCGCGACCTACCAGTGCACCCTTTTCAAAGCTGCTATCGCGGGGCGTGCCGAACCCCAATTTTGAACGGGAAGCAAGGGTGCCATTGGCAGGCGAGGCTCGATTATCATCCATTTCAATGTTACAGGCGTCGCGCACTCTTGTGGGGCGACGCTCGGGAGGACTTATGAAACTTCCTCGGCGGGGAGAAGGGGCAGACCGCACTTGCCGCTCTGCGGGTGGCACACTCGTGCTTTCGCTATTCTTCCGATGCCGCGGTTCGCCGCTCACGCAGCCGCACCGGACAACCGATGCACCGACAACAGCCCCTCCGGCACGGCGGCGCGGGCAAGATCGAGCATATGGGAGTGGTGCGTGAAGAACAGCACCTGGTTCGATGCCGCGACACGGGCGAGTGTTCGTAACGCGGCCTGCGAGCGCGTGTTGTCGAAATTGAGCAGGAGATCATCCGCAATAAACGGCAGCGGCTCCCGCGTCGCGTTGTGTTCCTCGATGGCCGCAAGTCGCAGCGCGAGATAGAGCGGATCAACGGTTCCATCCGTCAATGCTTCGAGACCGAGGCTGCCGCGCATGTGATGCTCGGCCAGAAGTATCGGTTCGTTCTTGTCGTCCACATCGGCACGCAGGCCTTTGTATGCATCATCGGTCAATTCCGCGAACAGCCCGTTGGCACGCTTGAGGATCGGCCCCTGATTGCGTTCCCGATATATTTCGATCGCTTCCCGCAACAACGCTTCCTGCACCGTCAAATCGACGTAGGTGTCGACCATGCCGGCTAACTCCGCTTCCACATTGGCGGCTTCCTGCGTCAGATCGGCGGCCTGGTCCTGAGTGACCAGTTGATCGAACGCCGCCTGCCTGGTGGCTCGTTCCTTCATCATTTGCTCAATCGCCTGGTCAAGGACCTCGCCTTCCGCCTTGAGTCTCGCAATGTCACCAGGGATTTGATCGCCGGCTGCGCCATCGCATTCGGCGAACAATGATTCAAGGTCAAATCCTGCACCATCGGCACGAACGCGCTTTTCGATTCCCTCGCGATCCTCTATGGCCTTTTTCTTGTTCGCCGACTTCCGTCCGATCTCGGCAAGCTCCTGCGGATCCATACAGTCGGCCTGTTTGCACAATTCACCGAGCTTGGACTTTGTGTGAAGGATGACTTCCCGCGCCTGATCACGTTTCGACACATGATCGGTGAGCTGGCTCTTGAGTCGCAACAATTCGGCCTCGGCAGTTCGCGCCGCATCGAGGCGCGCCTCAAGCCGCAGGCAATAGCCGACCGGATCGCTATCGACCGCACCAGGTTCGACGATCTCCAAGCCCGCAATGGATTGTCCAAAAGCGCCGCGATCCTGCGTCATCTCGGTGATGCGATGCGTGAGGTCGTCGATCTTGGATTTCAGCGCGTCGAGTTCCTGCATGTTCTTGAGGACAACATTCGCGGACTCGATCGTGAGATCGGATCGCAGACCGGTGGCGCCGAGCGCCTCGCCCCACTTCTGCGTCCAGGCCGCAATATCACGCTCAAGCTTCGCAAGAGCCGCGTTTGCCTGCTCCTTGTTCTCACTCTGGGTGCGGACGGATTCATTTGCCTTGACGTAAACGGTATTATCCCGCCGAACATTCTCCAGGACGGTCCGTCCGCGCTCAAGTAGGCCATCGAGCCCGTCCTCGGGGAATGCGCCCGGAAAATCCGCAAGTCCGGACGTCAATGAATCAAGCGCGAGTCGCTCTTTCCCGGCGAGCTCTTCGATTGTCTCGGCTTCCTCTTCGAGCGTGTCTGCGTCGCCAAGAATCGTCTTCCGGCGCGCCATCCACTCCCGCATCTCCCCCGGCAAGTGCGGCAAGGAGAACTCCGCGGGCCAGAGCGCACGCCATTGCGCAACGAGAATATCACGCTGGCTTGCAAGCAACGCCAGCCGCTGCCCTTCAGCAGTCATATTGGCCTCGGTCTCCGCTTTCTGCCTGCGCAGCAGCGACAGTTCGGTCGATCCCTCGGCATGAGCCCTTATGACGTCCGCGATGCGATCCGCCTCACCGACACGCCATTCGTACGACTCGGCAAGGGTGCGATCCGCCGCAAAGGCTTTGGCCGCATCGGCGAGTTCCTTGCGTCCGTCGATATAGAGCCCACGCACCAGCGCCCAGCCCTGCTCGCGCTTTCCGCGCGCCATATTCAAATCTTCTTCGGTCGCGATTTTTCCGGATCGCTCCAGTGCCTCGACTTTTCGTGTCAAATTGGCAATGTCACCTTCGTGCCGGTGCAACACGTCTCTGACGCTCGCAACTTCTTTATCGAGCTTTGCCAGTTCCTCCGCATAGCGCGTCACTGTGTTCTCGGCCGGGACCACCATTTCCCGTAAAGCGGAAGCGCTGCCGGACTTGATGCCAAGACCCACAATGGTCTCCGTGACGGTACGTTTGCGCCGCTCCAGCCCGCGCTGCCGCTTGGAGATTTCTGCCGTGATATCGCCCAGCCGGTTCACCGTATCCAGCGTGCGGGAAAGATCTCCGGCATCCGGAGGCTTCTTGATTTGTGCCAGCTGATCTTCGGCTTTTTTGAGATTGCGGCCGGCCGCCTGCGCGCCCTCCGTTGCCGCCGACAGCCTGGCCATCAACTTGGTGCCAGCGTCTGCCAAGGTCGCGATCGCCGTGCGCTTCAACCGTGATGGCAGAACGGCGGCAAGGTCGGCCGGATCACCGGCAAGCTCAGCCTCGGTGAGGGTCGCGCGGGCACGCGCATAGTACTGGTTGCGTTCAGCCTCGCGCTTGGGAATATCGCGCTCCACATTGGCAATCACGGGACGCTCGCTGGCCACGCGTTCGATGTCCTGGCGGCGCTGCAGGATCGATTCATCGAGGACGATGCCGGCGATCTTGTTTTGCAATTCCGCAATGGCACGACTTTCCGTAACGTCGGTTTCGACCGCCGCGTCATGTTCGGTCTGCAGCTTGACGCGGTGTTCTGTGAACTCATCGGGCAGCAGCGGAATGTTTTCCAGCTCGGCGATCTTGCGTGAAAGCTCTTGGTGTTCGGCACGCAGCGGCAAGTTCTTGGCAATGCGCTCCAACCGCCTGGTGCCGGCTGCCAGGACTTTCTGCCGTTCGCGTTTGGCCTGGAATTCGGCTTCGATCTCGTCGATTTCGTTCTGGCTTTTCTTGTATTGCGAAGGCGAAACCGTGCGGCGGCGTGCTTCCTTGCGCAACTCATTCAATCGTCCGATCTGCTGATTTAAGGCCGGCCTCGACCCGGTCGCGAGAAACAGTGCTGAACGCTTGGTTCGCAGCCGGTCAAGCACGGCCTTGAGCCCGGCAATCCCCGAGCCTGCTTCGGCAAGACTGAAGCCCAGCGATCCGCCTTCGGCCAGCAATCCCCGCGCATGTTCGCGCAAGCGGAGATGATTGAGCGCAAAGACTTTCTCAAAAACATCCCGCGATACATCCCCGAGCAACTCCTTGACCGCGCCCTCCTCGATTGTCGAACCATCGGGACGCCCGAGTGCGGCTTTGCCGCGCCGCTTGCGTACAAAGGCGAGGCTGCGGCCGTCCCTGGCTCTGATGTCGGCGCCGATCGCGATATCCTTGGCGTCGTGCTTGAAGCCATCGACCACCTCGTGGGGATAGCCGAAGAGCACACTCGAAAGCGCGCGCAGCGTCGTGCTCTTGCCGGCTTCGTTGTCCCCGTAAATGAGATGGAATCCCGGCTCCGCACCAAAATCGAGCACGCGGTCGGTGAAATGCCCATAGGCGATAAGATGCAAACGCGTGAGCCGCATTATGCGTCCTCTTCGCCGGCGAGCCGCGCCGCCAATTGGGGTTCAAGCCGGACGAGCAGGTCACGCGCAAGACCTGCGTCCTTGAGAAGTGCCAGAGCGGGGAGTTCCTTCATTTCATCCGGCAATTTCGTTCGTAACGGCTCCAGCTCCTTTTCGAGCAACTCCTTCACGCGCGTACGATCATCGACAATTTCGCGGACGATGCGCATGAGTTCATTCGACGTCTCATTTGGGCCGGCATCGGCGCGCGCCGCCGGCGCCGTCGTGTGATTGCTGATCTTCTCGATCCAGATATCGTCGCCGGCGATCTCGCCCGCGAGTTCCATGACGGTCTGCCGCAGCCGGTTGGGCCGGCGTTCGATGGTCTCGTGCAACACGGTCGGGCCATTGAGCACGAGACGAGCCGCGCAGGGACGGCCATCTGCGTCGCGACATGCTTGGGTCAGCCCCGCCCGGACGCTGTCGGTCAATTCGGCTTCGCGTGTGAGCCCCTTGAGGTCGACCTCGACTTGAAGCCAGCGCACTACATCGAACGCGAGGAACTCCGCCGATACACGGTGATCCTCATCGACCTCGACCAGGTAAGAGCCCTTCGGCCCGGTCTCCTTGGCGTGCCGCCCTTGCGTGTTTCCGGAATAGACGATCCAGGGATCCTGCCGCAACACCGCGCGCTTGTGGATATGGCCAAGCGCCCAATAGCCATAGCCGCGCGTCGCCAATTCCTCCAAGGCGCAGGGCGCGTAGGTGTCGTGATCGAGGTTGCCGGCAAGCGACGTGTGCAACAGCCCGATGTTGAAATAGCCGCGCAGCGCCGCCGGATAAGAGGCGGCAAGATTTTCCGTGACCGGTCCGGCTTTGAAACTTTGGCCATGGATCGCGACGCGCACCGGCAGATCGTCGAAACGAACAGTCTCCGGCTTGCGGTCGCTGAACATCTGCGTGTTGTCCGGCAGCATCAGGGCGCTCGTCATCCGGTTGTCGGCGTCATGATTGCCCTTGATCATGACGACCCTGATGCCTTTTTCCTTCAGGCGGGCGAGTTGATTGCGCAGGAACACCGCGATCTGCATGTTGGGGCGGTCGTGGTCATAGAGATCGCCGGCCAGGACCACGAATGCCGCCCCCTGTTCAATGGCGACATCGACCAGGCGCGCAAAGGCGTCACGCGTTGCACGGCGCATGCGCTCGACCTGCGCGGCCTCGCCAAGCGCGAGCGCCTGCAAAGGGCTGTCGAGATGTATGTCGGCCGCGTGGATGAATTTCATGAGGTCGAAGCATCCAGGTTTGAAAGGCGCCCCCACCGAAATACTACTGTGATTCGCCCCCGCGCTACGACTACGCCAGAACATCAATCAGCGCACGCACATCCGGCTGGTTTTCCAAAGCCCAAACAAAATCCCGCGCGCAAGCGGCACGCTCGGCGCCGATGACCGGCGTCGCATTGGCGAGGAATTTCCCTTCGATCGCGGCATCGCTCATGGGATTGGCCGCCGTCCCGCTGGCATGAGGAATGTGCACATCGTGGCGCGTATCGCCTAAAAGAACCCACGCATGCGCTTCGTCGTTGCGCAGGGTCTCGTCCGACACGGCGTTGACCTTGCGGCGGAGCGCCGCCACCACCGGATCGGCCGCACGGGCGTCCGAATATTGCGCAATGCCGGCCGCACCGTCGATGAATGCAACGGCTGCCGAATGAACAGTCGAAAACTTCGACTGCAGGCCGCTCGACGGCTCGACCACGCCTGTGATCGAGAGCACCAGCGGATGAACCCGCAATCCGATTTCGCCGACAGTAGCCGGATCAATTGCCGCGCCATCGCGCAAAACACGATTGCGGAGCGCAATCACGGCGTCGATGAGCGGATGCAGCACCACCCCGCAGGCATAGGGCTTGTGGCCATTGGTTTCGATCAGCCAGCCCTGTCCGAGACCCGCGGTGAGAGCCTCAGGCACCGCGACGTCGCTATAGATGCGTGCGAATCCCTTCTTGCCTTCCATAATCTCCTGCGTGCTGTCGAAGCCGCGCTCGGCGAGCAGCGCGGCGAGCACGCCATTTTGAGCAGCCTTGCCGGCATGGAACGATTTGCACATGGTGCCGCGGTTCTGCTGCATGCCGCCGGCCTGTGTCGCCGCAATACCCATCGCAAAAGTGAGGCTCTGGCGGTCGAGCCCAAGCAACTTTCCGGCCGCAACGCCGGCCGCGATGCTGCCGAGCGTGCCGGTCAAGTGCCAGCCTCCCTTGTGGTGGCCGGGCGCCGTGCGGCCCGCGCGCACGCCGGCTTCGAACCCGGTCGCGTAGGCAAGCACCAGGTCAGCGCCGCTCACGGGCTTGCGTTCGGCAAATGGCTTGCGTTCGGCAAGGGCAAACACAGCCGCGAGCACGGGCGAACTCGTATGCAGCACGACGCCACCCATATGGGTGTCGTCGAAATCCAGGAGGTGTCCCATCTGGCCGTTGGCAAGCGGCGCATCGAGCAGGCCGAGCTTGAGCCCGCGTCCCAGCACGGTTGCCTGCGGACGGCCCGTCGTCTCAGCCAAGACATCAAGCAGTGTCGTGATGGTTGGATGCTTGCTTCCCGCCAGCGCACAGCCGATCCAATCGAGCACGCCGCGCCGCGCCTCCCGGATGGCAGCCGGCGAGAGGTCATCAAATTGCACCGCCGCAAGATGCCCGCAAAGCGTCTTGGTGAGCGTCACCGCATCGGTTTTGAGATCCTGGTCCATGGTGGCTTGCGTTAATGCGTCCCCTCCTACAAGGCAAATGGTAACTGGGAAAGGCGGAGAATTATCAAACATTGAGTCGAAATGACGCCACTTGTTATTCGCTCATCGCAAGAACCCCTCATATACAAAAGCCCGCCTGATCAATTCTGCATCCTTCTCGGTGACGCCCTGTGCACGGACAACATCGTACCAGGTCGTCCGCACCTGGTCGGTCATTCTTGAAACAATGGCCTTCGCTTCGTCTGCGCCAAGCAGGAATCGCGTGCTTTGCGAGAGCAGATTCTTTGCGTTCGCAAAACGGTCCTGATCGCCAATCGTCATGGCCAGAGGTCGATAATCCTGTGCGATCACAGGCGAGGGATTGAGGTCGTAGGCCGGCGAGAGCTTCCAGTCACGCTCCTTTGCAAGCAAGGCATGATTGCGCGGATGATCGTCGAGGTTCGAGATAAGGGCGTTGAAGACCATGCGCCGAAAGAGTTCGTGCGCGTCCTTATTTGGTTCGCGCACGACGCGGCGCATTTCTTCCGCCATCAAAACGTAAGACCAGCGGTCCCTTGCGCTCGGCGCGTCGTCAGCACGCAGCAGCGTGAGGCCGCTGATCATCCTGGCGCGCGTGTAGCCTTTCGCCGTTTTGTCACGGTCGAAACGCCGCACTAGAAGGACGTCCTTTGCACCGATTTTTTCGATCCGGCTTGCCGCCACGCCGATGCCGCAGGTCCGCGCGAGTTCGAGCATGGCCCTTTCCACGCGGGTATTGTTCCATCTATCCTCAGGACGATTGAACTTGGCGACCCATAGACCTTCGTCGTCCTCGACAACAGCTTTTGGGCGCGCTCCGCCCATTGAAGTTCCAATCAACAGCAAGTCTTGCACCTGCGCCGCTTCGTCGCCGGGTTCAAGCTTTTCTTCGGCCATCAGGGCATCAGCAATCCGGTGAAGCTTCTCCAGTTCCAGCGTCTTGTTGAATTTCCGCCTGGGACCAGGCGGCTGTTGACCGAGGCCGAAGCCAAGCGCACCGGCGCGATCGTCAGCCGAAAGAAGCAAATAGTCGAGTTCGCCAAGCAGCGCTTGACCGGCGTTCTTTTCGATCACAAGCCGGCCCCAGTAGTCGGGCCCGGAATCACGCAACGCACCGAATGGACCGCCAAGGCGCGTCGTCTCGTATGTGACATCGGAAAGCTTGAGTTCGACAGGATCAATCGCGACCGCGTCGCCGCGCGCGAGATAGCTCTTGCCGTAGACGAACCGTCCGAGCGCCGTGTCGCGCCGATCCGTTGTCAGTTCGAACCGGCCCGCCGTAACGAATTCGGTTTGTCCGGGCGGCACTATGTAAACAAAACAATCAGCGCTGGGCTTAGAAATCATTGTCGAGACCCCGGCGCTTGCGAACACGCTTTGGCTCTTTCGCGGCTTGCAGCGAAAGTCCTTCCGTGTCCTTGGCGGGGTCGCCCAGGTGTTCGACCTGCTGGAGCAAGTCGTAGAGCCAGAGCAGCCCCGCATAGACAACGATGCCCGTCGAGGGCTTGCCCTTTTCAGCATCCATGATTGCGCGAGGCCCCGTTCCTATCCTTTCGGCAGCGTCCGCGATCGTAAGACCGCGGCGAATTCTGGCGGTGCGCAGATTTGCACCCAGTCGCCGCAATGCCTGTTCGACCGGATAGGGAGGAGCGGTTTGAAGCTTGTTTCGCGCAACCATGTGCTCTCATAAGCATATAATTCGACATTAACTGCTTTTCATAGCATATAAAATAATGCAACAAAACGCCATTTTATGCTCTTAAGTGAATGTAATCTGTCTTACGATACCTTTAAAAGAATAAATTCACTATTGCGGCTCTATGCCGGCGTCGCGAATGACCTGGCTCCAGCGCGCGACCTCGCTCCGGATATAGGCCGAAGCCTCAGCCGGGGTGTTGCCAACAGGCTCGTAGCCCTGCTGGCGGAACTGCTCCAGCAAATCCGCCGATTTAAGCACGCGCAGGGTTTCGGCATTGAGCCGCGCTGTCACGTCGCGCGGCGTGCCGGCCGGCACCACGAGCCCATACCAGCCCACGACATCGAACCCCGGCAAGGTCTCGGCGATCGTCGGCAAGCCGGGCATCAGCGCTGAGCGCTTGGCCGACGTCACTGCCAGCGCACGCACGTTGCCGGATTTGGCAAAGGGATCAATCAGCGCCGTCGAGCCCAACAACATGTGAACCTGGCCCCCCACGAGATCAGTTATTGCGGGTGCCGCGCCACGATAGGGCACGTGCAGAATGTCCACGCCCACCACCCGCTTGAAGAACTCGAAACCCAGATGCACCGTCGATCCAACACCGGCCGAGGCATAGGTGAGCTTGCCCGGGTTGGCCTTGGCAAAAGCGATCAATTCCGCGACCGAACGAAATGGCACGCTCGGATGAACGGCGAGCACATAGCTGCCCGACACCGCCGTGACGACGCCGTCGAAGTCTTTCGCGGGATCGAACGGCAGCTTGCGGTAGAGGCCCGGCATGGCCGCAAAACCCGAGTGCGACACCATCACGGTGTAGCCGTCGGGAGCCGCTCGCGCACTTGCTTCCATCCCGATGATGCCGCCGGCGCCGCCACGATTGTCGATTACGACCGGCTGCCCGATTGCGGATGACAGTGCATTGCCGAGAAGCCGCCCCACGACATCGACCGCGCCACCGGCGGGAAACGGCACGATCAGCCGCAGCGGACGTTCCGGAAAGGCTGCGCGGGCAGCGTGCTGACAGACCGCCGCGGCGCCGGCGAGGGCGGAGGTGATGAAGATGCGGCGGGAGACAGACACGGCGGGATCCTCGTGGACGGGTCTGAGGATAGTACAATAAGGGAAGAGCCGCCTAAAGGCGGGACTCCAAACGGGACGGCTCGCCGATCAGTTCGACGACGACCCGCGCGACGAGATTCCATTTTGAAGTGAAGCGCCGTCGTAGGATGGGTAGAGCAAGAAAAAAGCGCGTCTCGAACGCGCTTTTTCTGCGAAACCCATCATGTCATCGCGAGGAGATGGATGGGTTTCGGCAAAACGCGTAAAGTAAGAACGCGTTTTGCCTCTACCCATCCTACATTCCCCGCCACAGGTCGCGAGTCTCGAACTCATCGGGTCATAATGCGGTTGTCTGGTAATAGGGGTCCGTCCCCAGGGGACAGACCCCTATTTTTCCTCAATCGACCACTGCGAACATCTGGATTTCGATCAACTGCTCCGGCTCGCCGAGTTCAAGGACAGCGACGTTGGTAGACGTCGGCTTATGATTGAAGGGCGCGAAATAGGATCCGATGATCGCGCTCGCTCGCCCGATGTCGCCCATACGCGGGCGCGCTCGGAAGACGAAGTAGTGAACCACGTCCTTGAATGAAGCGCGGGAAGCATCGAGCGTTTGCTTGATGCCGTCCATCGCACGCCGCGTCTGTGCCTCCAGATCATTGACCATATATTGCTGGATCTGGTCCCGCTTGTGCGGATGGTCATGATAGACCGGCAATGCCGTCGTGCCGGCGAGCCACAAAATCTTCCCACTCTTGACCTTGATGGCGGGTACGAAAGGCATATTGACGGTCCGGTCGTAATCCGGATGGTGAATGGCTTCCATGTGCGGGTTGGGGGTGGAATTGGTGGCGGGCTGGGCATTTGCGCACGGCACTGCCATCATGGTCAAACCGCAGATGAAACCGAGAGCAACCTGTGTCCTCGTCATTGTTTTCTCCTATGGAAGGGTTTCAAGTCCGGGGTAACCCGGAGGAGGGCAAATCTTAAGGCTGTTGCGAATTGTCTCAAAGGTCGAATAGGCTCAAGTCAACGGCGCCATGCCAATCGTATTCCGGATGAGCGACGCAAAGAAAAACACCATGATCCAGGCGCGCAGAAAATTTCTCCAGATGACAGCGGGCGCTGCCGCGGGCGCCAGCTTCTTTGCAGCCCTCGCGCGCGTTGCCGGCGCACAGACCTATCCGTCGCGCCCCATCACGCTCGGCCTGCCGTATGCGGCGGGCGGTGGTGGCGATGCGCTGGCACGCATCCTGGCGGAGCGCATGCGGATGTCGCTCGGCCAACCCGTGATCGTCGAAAACATCACCGGAGCGGGCGGCAGCGTCGGCACCGGCCGGGTCGCGCGCGCGGCGCCCGACGGCTATTCGCTCATTCTCGGCGGCTGGGCAACCCATGTGGTGAATGCCGCAACGCTGACCCTGCCCTATGATGTGGTGAAGGATTTCGAGCCTGTCGGCATGGTCGTCACCCAGCCCTTGATGCTCGTCGGGAACAATGCCTTCGCACCGAGGACCCTTCGAGAACTGCTCGACTGGCTCAAGGCCAACCCCGACAAGGGATCGATGGGCACAAGTGGCGTCGGCAGCGCGACACATATTGCGGCTGACTTCTTCCGGATGGAAACGAAGAGCCGCCTTGCGTTCGTGCCCTATCGCGGCGGCGGCCCAGCACTGCAGGATCTCATTTCCGGTCAGATCAACATCAAGTTCGAACTGCCCGCGAATTCGCTGTCGCTCGTGCGCGCCGGGCAGATCAGGGCCTATGCGGTGACGTCGCGCGAGCGCCTCACCTCGGGGCCCGAAGTTCCGACGGTCGACGAGGCCGGAATGCCCGGCTTTCACATTTCATTGTGGAATGCGATCTGGGCGCCGAAAGGCACACCAGCCCCCGTTATCGCCAGGCTCAACGCCGCGGTGCGGGAGACGCTCGCCGATCCGGCGGTTCGTGCACGGCTTATCGACCTTGGCCTTGAAATCCCGCGACCGGAAGAGCAGATGCCGGATGCGCTCGATCGCCATCACAAGGCCGAACTCGAGAAATGGCTGCCGATCATCAAGGCGGCTGGAGATAAATAAGAGCAGGAGATCAATCGCATGCGCATGGCCGTGATGGCAGCTGGGGCGGTCGGGGGCTATTTCGGTGCCCGCATGGCCAATGCCGGGCACGATGTCGCTTTCATTGCCCGTGGCGCCCATCTTGAGGCCATACGCCGGGACGGCCTCAGGCTTGAGAGCCAGCTCGGTAGCGTGCATCTCAACCCCGTCAATGCAACCGACGACCCAGGCCTTGTCGGCCCGGTCGACGTCGTGCTGTTTGCGGTCAAACTGTGGGACACGGAGACCGCCGGCAAAGCGGCTCTCCCACTCGTCGGCCCCGATACGCGGGTGATCACGCTGCAGAACGGCGTCGACAGCGTGGAGCGGCTCGCACCGATCCTCGGCGCGAACGCGGTGGTGGGAGGCACAACCCATGTCGTCGCCAAGATCGCGCAGCCCGGGATGATCCGCCACACCGGAGCAATCACGAAGATACGATGTGGCCGCCTCGAAGGACGGCCTGATCCCTTGCTCGAGCGTTACGTCGATGAGTTCAAGCGTGCCAAAATCGACATCACGCTCGCGGACAATATGCGCCTCGATATCTGGAAGAAGTTCGTTCTGCTCTCCGCCAATGCGGGCGCCACGGCATCGTCGCGCCAGCCGCTCGGGGTTATTCGCGCCGATCCGCATATGCGCGCGTTCTTCTACCAGCTGATACACGAGACCATGGCGGTTGGAAGTGCCGCGGGGGTCGAGTTTCCCCCGGAGTTCCCCGAGGAACTCGATCGCCTGGTGGCGGCCTTTGCGCCCGAGACGAAGGCCTCGATGGCCAACGACCTCGAAGCCGGGAATCGGCTCGAACTTGACTGGATAACGCGAAAAGTGGTCGTGCTCGGCCGCCAGTACCACGTGCCGACGCCCGGGCACACGGCGGTCTACGCAATCCTCAAACCCTACCGGATGGGGCGGGCCGGATAGCTTCCGCTACAGCGACAATGGAGCCCAATTGCCTCCGAGGCGGGCAAGGTGTAAAAAAGTGCGCTGAATTGAATAGTTGTCGCATTTCCTTTTTTGGAAATGCTCTAGGGAAGATCAGGCGCAGAAAATGGTCAATTACATACCCGTTCTCACGACGATCTTTTCCATCTTCTTCCTGAGCCGGCTGATTCCGCATTATATTTCCAAGGGCCGACCGAACTATCTGTTGTGGTGGTTGCTCGGCGTGGCCACGTTCGGCATGGGCACGCTCACGGAAAGCATCAACGCTGTCATCGGATGGAGCGAAGCAAATACCAAGATCTGGTACATCGTCGGCGCCCTGCTGGGCGGATATCCGCTGGCCCAGGGCACCATCTACCTGCTGATGAACAGGCGCTTTGCAGACGTATCGATGGCGATCTGCTCGACCGTCATTGTCGGTGTCTCCATCTGTGTCCTGCTCTCGCCGATCGAGATCCCGCCGGGCTTTGATTTCCGCCTCTCGGGCAGCGTGTTCGGATGGCAATGGGTCCGGGCTTTTTCACCCTTCCTCAACACCTATGCATTTATTTTTCTGTTTGGCGGCGCCGTCTATTCGGCCATCAAATATTTCCAGAACGAGAAGGGGAAGACCCGCTTCCTCGGCAACATTCTCATCGCCGTCGGGGCACTCCTTCCCGGCATCGGCGGAACCTATACGCGTTTCGGCTATGTCGAGGTTTTGTATATCACCGAACTCGTCGGGCTCGTCTTCATCTACCTCGGCTACCACGCCATGCGGATGGATACGTCCTCATCGGTGCACGCCAATCAGCGAACGGCCTGAGCATTCCTTCAGCGCTGCAACGACGCAATCTGCCGATTGGCGAATGTCAGGCGTTCGGACTGCAGGCGGATAATGTAGGTCGTCAGCGACAGGGCCTCCGCCGGATGTGATTGCCGGAAATCTTCAAATGCCTCCTGGCTCAGCGACCACACGATCGCGCCCGGATCGGCAAGCAAGTTGGCCGACCGCGGCGCCTTGAGGAAGAATCCGACCTCGCCCACGAGCGTATGCGCGCCAAAGACCCTCACCCGCAACGGCGGTTGATCTCGCCGTTCAAGCGTTACGCTCACGGGCCCGCGCTCGATGAACATCAAGGTGTCGGTCGGGTCACCTTGCCGGCACAGATATTGGTTGGCGTCGCGCGGCGCCGGCACCATGCGGTCGAGCAGCGATTGTGCGTGCTCGCGAGCGCCGACTACTTCCTGCAGCCAGTCGATCATGGGGCGGCGCTGGATGTCTGTTTTTTCATAGGCTGCGAGAATTCCAGCTTCCGCCTCTTCGAGCGCCGTGTCGAGGTTGTCGTAGGCCTTGATGCTCTGGTCGAGGACAGCGCTCGAGCGCAGGATTTTCGTGGCAACCGCAGACAGGGAAACCATGACCTGGCGTACATTGCTCTTGCGCAAGAGTTCGCGGATTTTCGTGAACGATGCCCCAACCGAGGAATCGATACCGCTCACACTGGAGAAGTCAAAAATGATCGCCTGGAGATGTCGTTGCGTCACAAGGGAGGTCACCTTTTCGAGCACCGAATAGGCCGAACCGAAAAACAGATACCCGTTCAACTCAAGCACCTGGACCTGCTCGCCATGCTCGAGCAGGATCGCGCCTTCCTTACTCGAGCGGACCAGCGAGGACGAGCGCTCGTCAAGCCCGAACTGATGGCGAATCACGCGGATACGACTCACGTCGATCGCGAATATCACGCAACCCGCCAGCAGCCCGAACAGCAATGCCTGCAGGAAGCCGGCGGTCGATGTAATCAACACGATGGAGACCACCACGAGCCAATCAAGCGGCGGAAGGTTGCGGTAGCTCAACACGCCCCAATCCCAGATCAGCCGCGCGCCAAGTTGCAGCAGCAGGCCGCCCAGAACGAAGCGCGGGACGTAGGAGGTCACCTGGCCACCGGAAACGAGCACCGACAGCGCCACCAACCCGACCACGACCCCGGCCAGGCGGGTGGTCCCGCCTGCCGCGACGTTCACAAGGGTGCGGCTCACGGATGTATGGCCGACAAAGCCGCCCGCCACGGCTGACGCGATATTGGCAAGGCCCTGTACGCGCAATTCGCGATCGAGATCGATGTCGACCCCGGTTGCCAATTCGATGCTGGTCGAGTTCAAGAGGATCGAGAGGATCGCCATGACCGTGACGGCGACCATGTCGCCAACCACCGGCGTGAGCGCGGTCCATTCCACGCTGAGGAAGTCCCCCGTCAGCAGCGGAAAGACCGGACGCACCCCGTCTCGGAGCGAAAACATCAGCGCCGATGGTGTTCCGGGCTCCTCCGGCCCAGGAAACACGGCAAGGAATGCGTGCGTCGCCAATGTGGCCGCGATCAATGCCAGAGGCAGAAAAAGCGGATGTTTCCACCGCGCACTCATGAACCAGAGCGCAGCCGCCCACAGGATCGTCAAGCCCGGCATGACAAATGCCTGCCACGTCATCAGCGATGGCAGCATCTTCAACGATAATGGGGCGCCAATCGTCATGCTGACGGCGCCGGTGAGCAGCAGCCATCCAGTCGAAGCCAGGAACCCGGCAACCACGGGGAACGGAATGAAGCGAATAAGCCTCCCCAGTCGCTGCCAGCCCAGCAGGAACAATGCGACGCCGGTCAACAGCGCCGCCGACGCGAGCGCCGCAAGGCCAAGCACGAGGGCCAGTTCCGGCGGCATGGCGACCATCGTGGGGTGCAGGATGACCATCATGGCGGCAAGCAGGGCCGTTGTATTACTGTCGGGGCCCGCGACCGCAAATTTGAAGCCGCTGGCGAGCGCGACGACGATCGCGGTCACCGCCGCCGTGATGAGGGCCGACGCTACACCCTGGGAAAGGAAGGGCTCCAAGGGGCCGGAAAAGATAATGGCCCCATAGGAAAAACAATAGGCAAGAGACAGCAGAGACGCCGCAAGACCACCCCCCACATTGCGCAAAGCATGAATCACGCCCCGACCTCGGTCCGCAACATAAACCAAGTTGATCGAATACCCGAAGAATGGGTATTGATCTATACTAGTTCGTCCGGCCCGGCACCAAAGTCGTGGCAACAGCCTGATTTATGAAGCATACATGTTGCCTCAAATTCGGCTTTGTCGCATGCCGGTGTCGCACGTCCGTTCCACTGTTCGAATAGCGAGATCAAATCATGGCTGCATCTACGGTTTCCCCCCGCGCCTTTACACTTGTTACCGCACTGGTTTCGCTGGTTTCGAGCCTGTTGATCGCAACGCCAGCCTCCGCCCAGACATTGAACAAGGTGAAGGCACGTGGCAGCGTCAATTGTGGCGTGAATACGGGCCTTATCGGGTTTGCCACACACGACGCACAAGGAAGCTGGAGCGGCTTCGACGTCGACCTGTGCCGTGCATTGGCGGCTGCGATCTTCAATGATCCCAAGAAAGTGACATTTGTTCCCCTTGAAACGACCGACCGATTTCCGGCCCTGGTGTCCGACAGGGTCGATGTTTTGTCCCGCAATACAACCTGGACAATTGCGCGCGAGGCAACGCTCAAAGTGAACTTCGCAGCTGTCACCTATTATGACGGACAGGGGTTCCTCGTCCGGCGAAACATGAATGTGAGCACGGCCCTAGAATTGGCGAATTCGACGGTCTGCGCCCAGGAGAATACAACCAGCGTGCTCAATTTCGTCGATTATTTCAAAGCCAACAACATCAGATATACGCTGGTCGCGCTTGCAAGCGCGGATGACATGCTCAAGGCCTATGATGGCGGGCGCTGCACCGTCGTCACGAGCGACACGTCGCAGCTTTCCGCGCAACGGCTCTCGCTCAAGTCGCCCGACGACCACGTCGTTCTGCCGGACGTCATCTCCAAGGAGCCGCTCGGACCGGTCGTGCGTTTTGGCGATGACCAATGGCTCGGCATCGTCAAGTGGACGCATTACGCCATGCTCAATGCTGAAGAGTTGGGCGTGAATTCACATAATGTGGACGAGGCGCTCAAATCCACGAAGCCGGATGTCAAGCGGCTTGTCGGCACGGAAGACAATCACGGCGAACAAATCGGTTTGACCAAGGATTGGGCTGTACGTATCGTGCGCCATGTTGGAAATTACAGCGAAGTTTTTGAGCGAAACATCGGTAACAGTTCCCGGCTGGCAATCCCGCGCGGCCTCAACAGCCTGTGGTCGAACGGCGGCATCCAGTATGCACCGCCGATCCGGTAGACACACTGGCCATGTTGGTGTCGACGCAATTCGTGCCGGGTAGCCATTTGCGGTGTTTGATGTGTGGTGTTTGATGTGTGGTGCTTGAAAGGAGCATCCCGTTGACGGATTATTATTCCATCCTCTCGCGGGCGGTCGGGACGCTTGGTCCGAACACGGCGCAGACGCGTAGCGCGTTGTTTGGCCGCGCGCGGCAGATGCTTGTCGACCAGATCAACCATGAACCGCAATTCTGGAGCGAGGCTGCAGCAGAAGCCGAACTAGGCCGCTTCGATGCCGCAACGGATCGCATCGAGGCTGGATGGGCAAGTCGATCTGCAATTGAACCGAGGGACGAGATTCCACGGTACCGGCTGGAATATCCGGACCCGGATGCAACGCACCCGTATCGTAACAATCCTCCGAAATTTACGATCGGTCGTGTTGCGATTTTAGGCGCAGTCGGATTGTCGGCCCTATTGGGCATCGGGATTGGGGTTTACTCGTTGCGCGGCGGGTCGGAGACCGCGGCCAACCAGCCCGCCCAGACCCGCACGCCCCCCGCCACTCGAACGGCCTCCCGGCCGGCTCTCGGTGGCGACGAACTCGACCCTGGCGTCGACGGTGGCTCTACCGACACCATGCTTCCGTATCATATGCGGCGGCAAGCGGTCTATTATCGCAGCGTCTATTCCGAAGGAATGCTGCTCGTCGACCGTTCGCAAAGGTTTCTTTATCTCATTCAGCCGCAATCCCGGGCCGTACGATATGGCATTGGAGTTGGCGGGGAATGCGACGTCAGTGCCGGGCTCTATCGCATTCAAAGAACGGCGCAATGGCCTGAATGGCAACCGACTCCTGCCGTGCAGAAGCGCTATTCTTTTCCGACTCGCTTTGCAGGCGGCCCTGGAAATCCGCTGGGAGCCGCTGCGATGTATTTGGAAGACAACACGCCTGCGATTCACGGCACGAACTCGCCGAAAACCATCGGCCAAGCACCGGTCATCGGATGTTTCCGCCTCGTCAATGACGATGTCGTTGATCTTGGAAAGCGCGTGCAGACCGGAACTGCCGTCGTGGTCCTAAACTAACGTGTGAGCCGCTGAACTGTCGGCATGCTCGGTCGGCTCCCTCTCCCCTCCGGGGGCGGCAAAGCCGCCGAGAGGGTTGGGGTGAAGGGGGGCCTGGGTTAGTTGGGATCGAATCACGTACCCCAATACAAGTCGGATGTATCCAACTTCGTACGCCGATTTGCTCGGCAGAATCGGACAAATCAGGTTTGCGCTCGGGGGCAGGTTGGCGGGGGGATGTCAGGAATCAGCCCGGATTGTACCCTTTGGCCCCCCTCACCCCAACCCTCTCGGCGGCTTTGCCGCCCCCAAAGGGGAGAGGGAGCCACACCGAACTCGCTTCAAGGCCATCGAATCACATCAGCACAGGCGGCGCATCCCGCCATCACTCGACGAGTTCTATCAAATTTTCCTCGCACCACTTGCGCACGGCCTGTTCCGTTGCCTTGACTTCGAAATCGTACCAACGTTCAAGGGCCTTCCTGCGCTCCAGCAGGTCCTTGAATTTCTGATATGCGCCTCGTTTGCTGAATATGAATTCAACCTGATCGAAGTCGATTGGCAGAAATTCCCGCGCGAAATCCAGCGCCAGAGACTTGCCCAGTCCCAACGTACGTTTGTCGGGTATAGCGACATATTTCGTGCCGTCTTCGATGTCATCAGGGAGTTCATTATCGGGATCGTCGAGTCCTAATGACTCGACGTGCCAGTAAATCTTGCCGGTCTGCGTGCAAACATAGGCCTCATGTTCGCCGCTATTCACACCGACGAATTCAAAAGCGTCGAGCATTTCAGTTATTTTGGCTGGCATTCGTCAAGAGGCCTCCAACCCTTCTTCCCTGGGGGGCTTTTCCACGTCGCATTATAGCCGCGCGTCTTTGAAATTGAATGGCCCAGGCGTTGCGTGTGAGAGCGGAAATCCAAACGCCCGTGTTCGGAATTCCGACTTTACGGCGGCTTCGCCGCGGGCGGCTCTTTGCTTGGAGTCCCGCCTTTCGAAAGAAAGTCCGCGTAAACGCGGGACAACCCTCCCGTTTGGAGTCCCCCTTTGGGGCATCGCCACACTATCCACAACAAGACCCAATAGTCTCGGGTGGGCTTGAAGAATCAATCTCTCAACGACCATATGAAGTTTGGCGACTCACCGTCGGAATTATGTGCAAGAGGTCAACGCGTGGCGACAAACATTCATCGGCAGATTGCGCAAGAACTCAGCGTGCGCGAACAACAGGTCGAAGCCGCCGTCGCGCTGCTGGATGGCGGCGCGACGGTGCCGTTCATCGCGCGCTATCGCAAAGAAGCCACCGGCACGCTTGACGATACGCAGTTGCGCACGCTCGAGGAGCGGCTCAACTATCTGCGAGAGTTGGAGGAACGGCGCACCGTTATCCTCAACTCGATCCGCGAACAGGGCAAGCTCGATGCCGCTCTGGAGGCCGCCATCATGGCCGCTGACAGCAAGGGCCGGCTTGAAGACATCTATCTTCCCTATAAGCCGAAGCGGCGCACCAAGGCCGAGATCGCCAAGGAAGCCGGACTTGAGCCGCTCGCCGACCTGCTGTTCACGCAACCAGAGAAAAATCCGCAAACCGTCGCCGCCGCGTTCGTGAATGCCGAAAAACAAGTGCCGGATGTTGCAGCAGCCCTGGAAGGCGCGCGCGCCATCCTGGTCGAGCGCTTCGCCGAGGACGCCGATCTCATCGGATCGTTGCGCGAACTGATGTGGTCGAGCGGCCGGCTTTCCTCGAAAGTGCGCGACGGCAAGAATGAGGCCGGCGCCAAATTCAGCGACTATTTCGATTTCGGAGAAGCGCTCGCCAAACTGCCGTCACACCGCATTTTGGCATTGTTCCGCGGCGAGAAGGAGGAAATCCTCGACCTCACGATCGACCCGGAAGGCCCGGCAGGGACCCAGACGCTAGCGACCGGCAGCAGCCCGTACGAATTGCGCATCATGCACCGCTTCGGCATTTCCGACCGCGGACGACTTGGCGACAAATGGCTCATCGAGACGGCGCGCTGGACGTGGCGCACCAAGATCATGGTCCATCTCTCCATCGATCTGCGGCTGCGCCTGTGGAACGCCGCCGAACAGGAAGCCGTGCGGGTGTTCGCCACCAATTTGCGTGATCTCCTGCTGGCGGCGCCGGCCGGCGCGCGCGCCACGATGGGGCTTGATCCGGGCTTCCGGACCGGCGTCAAGGTCGCCGTGGTGGATGCAACCGGCAAGGTCGCGGCAACCGCCACAATCTATCCGCATGAGCCGCAACGGCGCTGGGACGAGGCGCTCGCAGTCCTTGCCAAACTCGCGCGCGAACATCGCGTCGAATTGATCGCCATCGGCAACGGCACCGCGTCGCGCGAGACCGACAAGCTCGCGACCGAACTGGTGCGGCAGCAAGCCGAACTCAAGCTTTCGAAAATCGTCGTGTCGGAGGCCGGCGCGTCGGTCTATTCCGCCTCCGCTTTCGCCTCGCAGGAACTGCCCAGCCTCGACGTGACGCTGCGCGGCGCGGTATCGATCGCACGCCGGTTGCAGGATCCGCTCGCTGAACTCGTCAAGATCGATCCCAAATCCATTGGCGTCGGCCAATACCAGCACGACATCAGCGAGACAAAACTGTCGCGCTCGCTCGATGCCGTGGTCGAAGATTGCGTCAATGCGGTCGGCGTCGACGCCAACACGGCCTCCGCGCCGCTGTTGGCGCGGGTTTCGGGAATAGGCGCCGGCCTCGCGCAGAACATCGTGCTGCACCGCGACACCAATGGTCCGTTCCGCTCGCGCAAGGCGCTCAAGGACGTGCCTAGGCTTGGGCCTAAGGCATTCGAGCAATGTGCCGGCTTCCTGCGCATCGCAAACGGCGAAGACCCGCTCGATTCCTCAGGTGTTCATCCGGAAGCCTATCCGGTCGTGCGCCGCATCATCCAGGCCGCCAAGAGCGACATCAAGACCTTGATCGGTAACGCGCCGATCCTGCGCCAGCTCAAGCCGCAGGCCTTCGTCGACGACACGTTCGGACTTCCGACTGTCACCGATATTCTGCGCGAATTGGAAAAGCCGGGTCGCGACCCGCGTCCGGCCTTCAAGGCGGCTGTGTTCAAGGAAGGTGTCGAGACGCTCAATGATCTCACGCCCGGCATGATCCTCGAAGGCGCGGTGACCAACGTAGCCGCGTTTGGCGCCTTCGTCGACATCGGGGTTCATCAAGACGGGTTGGTGCACGTCTCGGCCATGTCGAAGAATTTCGTGAAGGACCCGCGCGAAGTCGTGAAACCCGGCGACATCGTGCGCGTCAAGGTTTTGGACGTCGACAAGCCGCGCAAGCGCATCGCGCTGTCGTTGCGCCTTGACGACGAAGTCGGCCGTCCGACAGGCGGACCCGGCGCCGGAACCAACCGCAGTGCCACGGGTGCGGGCCCGACAACCGCGCGCCAGAATGACCGCCCACGTACCCCGCCGCCGAGCCCAAAGGAGCCGGCGTCGGGTGGCGCGCTCGCTGAAGCTTTGCGCCGCGCGGGACTTGGTGGCGACAAGAATGGGGCCAACCGCGGCAAGCCGAGGTAGGGGACGCCAATCAACCTTCGTGCCGTGCGACAGCGTGGGGAGACTGTGACAAATTCTCGACCAAAGCGCTGAATCTGAGGAGAGACAACGGATCTTGTAATCGCACGCACGTGACCCCGGGGGGATGTACGTTAGTGATCACTGAAACGGCGACGTGAATCACCGATAAGATATAGTCATCTCAATGACATATTTCTTTTGGTATCTTATAAGATTGGATGGCATGCCATGCAGCGTAGCGCCGCGATCTCAATTGGCCTTAGTTGAAGGATGAATTTCCGGCCATGTATGCGACGGTGATAAAGGGGACGCGCTATGTATTCCCGGACCTGAAGTCGCTATTGGCAAATGCATCACCTTTGCGATCCGGTGATTGCTTAGCTGGCGTTGCTGCCGCGAGCGCGGCAGAACGCGTAGCGGCCCAGATGGCACTTGCTGATCTGCCTCTCGGAGCCTTCCTCCGTGAAGCGATCGTCCCATATGAGGATGATGAGATAACGCGACTCATCGTGGATACACATGATGCCAATTCATTCGCGCAGATCAGTCACCTGACCGTTGGAGGATTTCGGGACTGGCTACTTTCCGATTCCGCCACAGCTGACAGTCTATCCACACTCGGAGCCGGCCTCACACCGGAAATGGTAGCCGCCGTATCCAAGGTTTGTCGCAACCAAGATCTTATTCTTATTGCTGCCAAATGTCGGGTCATTTCGCAATTCCGGAATACGATTGGCCTAGCTGGTCGCCTATCATCACGCGTGCAGCCGAACCATCCCGTCGACGATCCGAAAGGAGTGCTGGCAAGTACCATCGACGGTCTTCTTCTTGGCTGTGGTGACGCGGTTATCGGTATTAATCCGGCAAGCGACAGTCCCGAGCGCTGTTATGAACTTTTGCGTCTGGTAGATGATCTTCGCAATCGGCTCGATGTGCCGACGCAGTCATGCGTGCTGACGCACGTCACAACGACTATTGCACTAGCCAATCAAGGCGCACCCGTGGACCTGGTTTTCCAATCAATTGGCGGCACGGAGTCAACTAATCGTAGCTTTGGTTTCAACCTCGCAATATTGCGGGAAGGACAAGAGGCAGCATTGGCGCTAAACCGCGGAACAATTGGAAATAACGTTATGTACTTCGAGACTGGTCAAGGAAGTTCGCTTTCAGCGGGGGCACACCATGGCTGCGATCAACAAACGCTAGAGGCCCGCGCCTACGCTGTGGCCAGGGCTTTTGCGCCCCTACTTGTCAATACAGTCGTTGGTTTCATTGGTCCCGAGTATCTTTTTGACGGTAAGCAGATTATTCGTGCTGGGCTAGAGGACCATTTCTGCGGCAAGCTCCTGGGCCTGCCTATGGGCTGCGACGTTTGCTACACCAACCATGCTGAGGCCGACCAGAACGATATGGATACCTTACTTATGCTTCTAGCGGTCGGGGGCGTCACATACGTTATGGGTGTTCCTGGGGCTGATGATGTAATGCTCAATTACCAAAGCACTTCATATCACGATGTCATTGCTGTGCGGCAGATACTTGGTCTCGCACCAGCACCTGAGTTTGCTGACTGGCTAGTTGGAATGGGGCTGATGACTTCGGGAGGCCTAATCAGGCCCGATATCCTGCCTTCACGTTTCATCCCCTTGCTGAACTAGGTCCGAGATCATGATGGAACTAACAAACGAAGAAGACTCACGTTGGAAGCTACTACGCGCTACGACGCCAGCACGTATCGGATTAAGACGATCCGGTTCCTCCATTGCAACGCGAGAACTTCTCGCGTTCCAACTCGCACACGCTGAAGCCAGAGACGCAGTTGAAGAAGCATTGGACCCAGATATTCTTCTTGTAGGTCTCCGTGAACGGGGCTTAAACGCTTTACTCTTACGTAGTTCGGCGAGCGATCATCATGCTTATCTTGCACGACCGGACTTAGGTCGCAAACTGGATAACGACTCACTGGAACGGTTGGGAACTGCGGCGCGCGGATATGATTTTGTATTCGTAATTGCAGATGGTCTTTCAGCACGAGCCATCACTAGACATGCGCTACCGCTCATTGATCAAACATTGCCGAAGCTAACTCGCGAGCATTGGAATATCGGTCCTATTGTTGTTGTTCAACAAGGTCGCGTGGCAATCGGGGACCAGATCGGCAGTATACTCGATGCTGCGCTCGTTGCTGTGCTAATTGGGGAGCGCCCTGGTCTGACTTCGCCGGACAGTCTCGGCGTTTATCTTACTTGGAAGCCTATCGTGGGCAAGACAGATGCGGAACGAAATTGTCTGTCTAACATTCGCCGAGAGGGATTGTCGTACACCGAGGCTGCGCAACGGATATTTCACCTTTGCTCCGAAGCGATGCGGCGGAAGTGCACCGGAGTAGCGTTAAAAGATGACACGGTAATTTCCAGCCCCGCCCTCACGGCGATTCGACACAAAGAGACTCCCTAGCTGGCTATGCGTCACGTCGCGGAGCCCGCATCTCCGGCGCGACATGCTCAGGCCGCACGCCCAATCCGACCAGCCGGGCCGGCAGCTGGCGCAATCCGGGAATTTTCATGATCAGCTTTACGGCCAAGGGCGGCTTGAACGGTCCTGTCGCTCCCAATGCCGATGCAACCACGCGGTTTTGGACCGCCAGCTGGATGCGCTGGATGATGCGGGTCGGCCATTCGCGGCGCGTTTGTACTTGCGCAAGATGTTTTTCTTCCAACCGGCTTTCGCGCAGGACTCGGCCAAGTATGTTCGCAGCCGCCACGGCGTCCTGGACGGCGAGATTCACGCCGACACCGCCGACCGGCGACATCGCGTGCGCCGCATCCCCGATACAGAGGAGACCAGGCTGCCACCATTTCTCGAGGCGATTGACCTGCACGACCAGCAGCTTCACCTGCTCCCAGTCCTTGATGTCGTCAGCCCTCGATTTGTCGACAGGCAAAAGCGGCCGCAGAGTGTCGCGGAATGAATCAAGGCCGGCCGCGCGCACCCGTTCGTTTGATCCCTTCGGGATCACAAAGGCGCATTGCCAATAATCCCCACGATTGAGCATGATGAAGACGCGGCCGGCGTCGAGACGCCCTTGCGTCTCCTCCGTGTCGCCCGGTTGCCGCGACAAACGGAACCACAATACATCCATCGGAGCGCCGAGTTCCGTAACCGGCAATCCGGCAGATTTTCGTAAGGTCGAATCGCGGCCATCGGCTCCGATGCTGAGCATGGCGCGAATCTCAAGTTCCCCCTCCGGACCATGGGCCGCAACACCGATCACTTTGTTGTCGTGCCGCAGCAATCCCGTTGCCTGCGTCCGCATGAGCAACCGGAAGCCCGGAAGATCCTTCGCACGCTCGACCAGAAAATTGAGGAAGTCCCATTGCGGCATCATCGCAATAAACGGCGCGGCCACGGGAAGACTTGAGAAATCGGCAACACGCAGCCGTTCGTCTCCGAATTGGGCTGTAAGGTCGGAAACCCGCTGGTGCGGCAGCTTGAGGAACTCATCCAGCATGCCCAGTTCGTGCATGATCTGCATGGTGGAGGGATGTATCGTGTCGCCGCGGAAATCACGCAGGAAGTCCGCGTGCTTTTCGAGAACGACAACGTCGACACCCGCGCGTGCGAGCAGGAACCCCAGCATGAGACCGGCAGGACCTCCGCCCGCGATGCAGCACCGGGTCTCGATGATCGTTGTCAAGCCAGCTTCTCCATGTTGTTCGCAGAATCACCGTCAAAAAGCAGGATAGTCCGGTCATCTTAATTCTACATGGGCGAATTCAAGATTCGCTCGCACATCCGTTTGACATCTTGCGCTTGAAATCTTGCATCCGCAGTTCGCACGACCGATGGCAACGGCTCCCGGCCGTCGAAAAGATTGCACAAACAAAACGCTTGACCGGCCGTCGATGCTTCTTTATTTAACCATTAAGTTAAATAAAGGAATGACTGGCTTGCGCCACCCCACCAACCTGAACGCTGCTTTTGCGGCCCTGGCCGATCCGACGCGGCGCGCCATTCTGGCGCGGCTGGCGACCGGCGGAGACGTGACCGTGTTGGAGTTGGCCGAGCCGTTCGAGATCAGCCTGCCGGCAATCTCCAAGCATTTAAAGGTTCTTGAACGCGCAGGCCTCGTCAGTCGCAGCCGGCATGCGCAGAGCCGGCCCTGCCGGCTGCGCGTCGAGGCCCTGGCGGAGGCGAGCCACTGGATCGAGCACACGCGCCAAGCCTGGGACGCACGTCTCGATCGTCTGGACGCCTATGTCCAGACCCTGCAGGCACAAAGCAATTCGATCGCTTCCAAGAAGGAGAAACAGGATGACTGAGACCAACACGCCGGCTACTTCGCCGGCTCTGCCCACTTGGCCCCTCGATCGCGAGATCGTGCTGTCGCGCGTGATCGCGGCGCCGCGCGACCTGGTGTTCAAGGCCTGGACGGATCCGCAACATCTGCCGCAATGGTTCGGCCCGGCCGGCTTCACATGCGAAACGCACGAGATCGACATCCGGGTCGGTGGCCGATGGCGATTCGTCATGGTGGCGCCCAATGGCCACCGTTACGACAATCGCATGGAGTTCCTGCGCGTGGAGCCGCCGCTTCTTATTGAAATGGATCACGGAACCGACAAGGACAACGATCCCGGCAGGTTCCGCGTGATCGTCACTTTCGATGAGCAAAGCGACGGCAAGACCGTTCTCACTTTGCGGCATTTGCATCCGACCAAGGCGCAGCGCGACGCCGGCATCGGTTTTGGTGCCGTCGAGTTCGGCTACCAGACCCTCGACAAGCTCGCGCAGCATGTGGAGCGGATGCGGCGGTAGGACAGCGCTGCCAGTTGAACTTCAATGGCGTGCTGTTTCGAAGGCTGCCACCCAGGCAGCCAACGCACGTCCGAATGCGGGCCGCGCCATGCACCGTGTCACGTAGTTCGCAAGGCGTGGCCGCGACGACACGAGGTCCGTGTCGTCCATATACGACGGGCCGGCGCTCAGCCAGATTTCTTCCCCGCGACGGCGGCGCGCAACCGCGTCTCTTGTTCCTGCAACTCGGGCGTCATCGCCGCACCGAAGTCGGCGGGTTCGAACACAGGGCGGATCTCAAGTTCGCATGTCTCGGGATGAGGATTGGGGCAGCGCTTGACCCAGTCAATCGCCTCCTGCATCGATTTCACCTGCCAAATCCAGTAACCGGCGAGCAGTTCCTTGGTTTCCGTGAACGGGCCGTCGATCACCATGCGATCCTTGCCGGAGAAGCGGACGCGTGCGGCCTTCGACGTCGGATGCAAGCCGTCGCCGCCAAGCATGATACCGGCCTTCACCAGTTCCTCGTTGAACTTGCCCATTTCGGTAAGAAGTTGTTGGCTCGGCATGACGCCGGCTTCCGAATCCTTCGTGGCCTTGACCAGAACCATGACTTTCATTGCCATCTCCCCTCTGTCTGATGGGATGCCGATAACCCGACAACCGGGCTCATCCAAAGCATCCCCATGCCCTGAAGACGTTCAACACATCTCAATCCAGACAATCAAATCGAAATATTCTGAGGATCGATAGAACCGAAAGATGCGCTCGGTTTGAATTCGCGACACCCCGACACCGTACCGCAAGGTATACAGCGACCGACTGTCGAGACGATCGCATTGACAAATGCACAACTCAATAGTTATTAATTTGATCGTCAACAACCGTCCCCCGCGCGCATCCCATGCTCAGAGTGGGAAAACCTCTATAGCGGCCCGCCCAAGGGGCTAACGCCGCTCATCAACTGGATGGAACTCTACGGCGCCTTCCGGCGTGACCGGTTCGATGCCCTGGAAATTCTGTTGAAGAGGATGGACCAATGACCAAAGTCGATCCCTGCACGCACGGAACGTCCCGTGCATGCAGGGTCTTCTTCATTAACTCACGAAATCTGTCCGCGGTACTGGCGCTCAGCGCTCACCCCGCTCTTCCCTGCGCTCACCACGCCGCTCCCGCCGATCGTCGCGATATTCGCGTCGTTCCTCCCGACGCTCGTCACGAAATTCCCTGCCCTCCCGACGCTCGTCACGAAATTCCCTGCGTTCCTCACGCACTCCCACCCATCCCAGTCCATGTCGCCTGCGAAAGCCGCACTCATAGAGGCCTGGGCCGTTCCAGCCATCGAGATAGAAACAAACGGCTACATTCTCGGTCACCGATAGGCCGTCGGCCGACGGAATGCCAACAGGCATTGCCTGGGCTGCCGAGCTAAAACAGGAAGCGCTTGCTAGAATGGCCGTCACAACGGCACTTGTCTTAAGAAGATTGCGCATATTGAACTCCCGATTGACGATGCGATTGAAACGCGATCGAACGCTAACGTTGTTGTTCGATCTGGGTTCCATCGCAATGCAATAACAATTTTTCCAAAAACCCAGACGTCCGAACGAGTACAGCCTTCAGGATGCGCTTTTCGGCTGCCAGATATTCGTTTGGGGCCGGCAGCTCTTGGTCCACCGTCCCCATGACGTAGGCCAGGATGCGCACCTGATCCATGCCCCTCCCCTCCTGTCCAAACCGCGTTGGGCGCCATTAATCGCGGCAAAAAAAGTAGCGAACTACGCACGGAGTGGTTACTCTGGAAAGTTGAGATGGGATAACTGCCTTCGCTTTCAGGCTGCCGTATTGCAAGCGATCTAATCCAACCAGAAATTCGAGGCCGACATGTACGATCTCTCGGTGAACAAGATAGTCCAAATTATCCCATGTTCAGGCCTGTGGATACACAGTATCGTTGTTCAAGGTGACCCTTTGCCTGCAACGGTCGCCGAATTCAAACCGATTGTGGCTGTAGTACTTGCCGAAGTTCATGTCAGTTACGAGCCGGCTGTAGTTTCCGACGCTTTGCTGCCGATCGACAGCGACGGACTGATGGTTGGCTTGCTGGAACGATCCCCCAATGAGCGACTTAGGGTAGACCGCTTAATATATCACGACGCCGATTTCGAAGTATTCGGGCATCGCCTAAAAACGTATGCGCGGCCACGTAGTTGTTACAATTACACGCAGGAAGACGGCGACGATTTCGTTGCGTCTTATTATTACAATCACCACTCCCGAGGACAGCCGGCAGAATCGACGGCCCCTCATGATCATAAACGAGAGGAGGGTGAGGATTTTCGCTTAGAGAAGATAATTCAGATCATCCCGACTTCGGGCCTGTGGATGGACAGAATTGTCAATGATGGTCTGCCGCTGCCGGGGCCTGACTTTACGCCGATCGTTGGGATCGCGATGGTTCAAATCACGTCGCCCAACGAGCGTTTTGTATTGCCGCAAGCAGTTATACCCTTCACGAGCGACGATTTGATGCGGGGGCTGTTCGCGAAATCGGCCAATGGAGGGTTTCGCGTCGAAAGGAAGGTTTTTCACGATGCGGATTTTGATGAACTTGGGTTTCGTCTCAAGCCCAAATCTGTCGAGCGCAGTTTCTACAATTTTGCGCGGGCGGACGCCGTGGACTACGCCAGACACGTCCTGGATCGTGAACAACGTAGGAATTCCGATTCAGACAGCAGCAAGGCATGAAAGCAACCGTGTTTCCGCGGAACGAACTTCCTGGTAGAGCGAATGGACTGGCGACAGAGCTAGCGTCGAAGCCGCCACTCACGGTCGCCGCCGCCCTAATGGCTAATCATCGCGGGATGGATGCATCTATCGACGACGGGTTGGCAATTGAGGAATAACAACGGTGAGCCTGTTCTACCGGCACAAATCTTGCTTTAATACATGGCATGGATATTCGATTCGCTCGATATGACCTGCACCTGCGTCCGGCGTTCATCGCCATCATGGTCGCCCTCGCTCTTGCGGGCTGCGACAAGTTTCCCCTGGGACCCAAGGGTGATCCCGGGCCTGTGGGGCCGCCTGGCGCCAAGGGTGAAACCGGACAGGCAGGTCCGCGTGGTGTGGCAGGACCCGCGGCAGCACGGATCATCCGCGCAAATTGCGACGCCACCTCTTGTGCCGCGCAATGCGGGGAAGACGAAGTGCTTCTCATCGCCTATTGCGGTGCCGCCAGAAACCCAGCCACCTTCCCGTCTGAGCGATCCGCATCGTGTCGCATCCGCAACGCTGCTAACAATCCCCTCGTTATCGCCTGCACAAAGATTGGGGCACCCTAAAGGCCCGATCCTCCTTCATATCGATTGATGCAGGCCGCACGGGCGAAGCGACATGCGGGGTTAAGCCCCCGAGTATTCCAGTACCGGACTTCAAATCGGCAATGGACGATTTGCTCAGCTTTACCTGTGCACCATGACTAATATGTCACCACGCTAATTGCCCGCCCTGATAGCGTCATGCCTTCTCTGAACCTTGGGGAAAGGGCACTGACATGAAAGCGTTAAACCGGCGGTTCGTCTATCGCCGTCTCACATTTGCCGCGGCTCTTGCTGCAACGACCGCGGCATTCACTCCGGCGGTGGTTGCTGCCGACCTGCCGGTCAAAGCTCCGCCCGTCCAGGCTGTGGCTCTATCCTGGACCGGCTACTACTTCGGCGTCCACGGCGGCTGGGGATGGGGCAACACCCACATCTCAGACCCCCTGTTTAACTCGACGTTCGATCCGGTCGAGGCGACATACAACGGGCCCCTTGCCGGCGGCCAGATCGGCGCGAACTGGCAATACGGCAATGTCGTCTATGGGGTGGAACTCGAGGGTTCCTGGGCCTTCGTGCGGGGCAACACCAACCGTGACCAGTCGATCATATCCGCCGACCCCAACAACCACATCGATTTTCGAGCGCTGGCGACCGGAACCGGGCGTGTCGGCTACGCCATGGGCCCCTGGCTCGCCTATGCCAAAGGCGGTGTTGCTTTGGCCGACGTGCAGATGACGACGCAATTCCAGGTGCAACCCACCACCTACAATCGAACCCCATTCGGCGCGGTCGCGGGAGCCGGCATGGAAGTGGCATTCATGCGAAACGTCTCCGCCAAGCTCGAATACAACTTCATGTATTTCCCGCCCGAGCACCTTGTGTTTATCAACCACACCACGGTCTCCAGCATCGACCACTTCGTCCAGGTGGTGAAGGGCGGGATCAACGTGCGCTTCGGCGGCGACCAAACCCTGCCACGCTAATTCGCGACTTCACCCAAAAATCAGACATCAACAGCAGTTTTGGAGACGACAACCATGTGGACTTCCATGAAAGCAGCGCGCCTCGTCATTACGCACAAGTCAGCACGCTCGATCGTCGCTGCCGCCATCGCCGTGTTAGCCGCAACGACCGCAACGCCGAGCAACGCGGTAGAATACGTCAAGATCTGTTCCCTGTACGGCGCCGGCTTCTTCTACATCCCCGGCACGGACACCTGCACGAGCGCGTACCAGATCGTGACCAACCAGTTTGGGATCGCGCGCGCGAACACCCGGGCCGCCACGGGTACCGCAATGGCCGCCTCGCTGGTCGCGCCCTGGCTGCCGACCGGCACCAACTATGCGATCTCGAACCATTGGGCTGCCTTCGACGGGCAGAACGCCTTCGGATATTCGGGGCTGATGCGGCTCTCGGGCAACTTCGTCTTCTCGGCCGGATTTGCCGCAGGCCTTGATCGCGGCCGCCTGCTCTCCTTGTCCAATCGCACGCAGACTGAATTCGGCACGTCCGTTCCGGCGCAATCCTGGAGTGACGTCCGCGGGCTCAGCCGTGCAGGCTTCATGTACGCATGGTGACGCCACGGGCGCTCGCCTCCTCGCAACCATTGCATCGTTTTTCGAAAGGCCACCAACATGACAATTTCAGTCGCACGATCGGCGCGCCACTGGCTCGCTTATGCCGTCATCATCGCCGCAACCGCGGCAGCCTGGCCGCTATCCACGCCTTCGGCGATCGCCGCCGACATGCTTGCGCCGCCACGCCCATCAGCCGTGACGAGTCCGCTCTGGACCGGCTTCTACATTGGTGTTCACGGTGGTGGAGGGTGGGGTAGCAGCCGCGTCCAAGACCCGGATTTCCAGGTCACGTACTTTCCCGCCCGTGTCAAATCGAGCGGGGGCCTCGCGGGTGCCCAGGTGGGTGCCAACTGGCAATTCGGCAGCATCGTCGTCGGTGGTGAGATCGACGCATCCTGGGCCAACGTGAAAGGCAGCATCGCTCCGGATGATCCGACATCTATCTTATCCGACCTCTCCGCCGAGTTTCGTGCGCTGGCGACAGGCACCGGACGCGTGGGTTATGCCACCGGAAACGTCCTGGGCTACGCCAAAGCCGGCTTTGCGTGGGCGAACATCGACTTCAAGAGCGCCCTCAATACCCCGTTCCCGATCGACGTCAACCACCAGCGGAGCGGCTTGACCGCCGGCGCCGGTCTCGAAATGGCGCTCCTCGGCAACCTCTCGGCCAGGCTCGAATACGACTTCATCTATTTCGGCGAGGCCTCGATCAGCCTGGGCAGCCGACGCAATCCCAGCAATGTGGATCACCAGCTTCATCTCCTGAAGCTCGCCCTGAACTGGCGCTTCAATGGCGACTACCTCCTCGCACGCTAATAAGCGAACGCAGCATCATCGACTCATCGGAGACAACCATGTGGACGTTTATAAAAGCAGCGCACTTCTTCGCCGGGAGACACTTCCTCGCCGCGGGCAGGACACGTGCGATCCTCGCTGGCGCTATCGCCGTGCTTACTCTCATGACCAACACGCAGAGCAGAGCAGCAGTGGAATACTTGAAGGTATGCAGCATTTACGGCGACGCCTTCTTCTACATCCCCGGTACCGACACCTGTGTGAACGCGAAACAGATCGTGGACGATCAGTTTGGGATCGCGCGCGCACTGACCCGCGCCGCGACCGGTACGGCGATGGCCGCCTCGCTGGTCAACCCGTTCTTGCCTGACGGTACCAATTTCGCGATATCGACCCATTGGGCCGGCTTCGACGGACAGCATGCCGTCGGATTCGCGGGACTGATGCGACTGCGGGGCAATCTGGCGTTCTCGGCCGGGGTGGCCTTCGGTCTCGATCGCGGCCGGCTGCTCACCTTGTCCGATCGCACACAGACCGAATTCGGCACGTCCGTGCCGGCGCAATCCTGGAGCGACGTGCGCGCGATGGCACGCGTAGGCCTTCAGTATTCGTGGTGATGCCAGGCGGTGACAACCGCCCTGGCCGCTGGTGGAGCAAGCGTTGCCCGGATGGAGCGTAGCGATATCCGGGCCGCCGTCCGCTCGCCGGTGTCATCCGTTGTCGTGATGTCGGCTTGGCGCGGGACGTTCGCCAAATGTCAGGACCTCGCGGGCCCAAGGTTACGTCGGAATATTTCGTTTGATGTCACCCGATGTCGCGGGACGGAGCAGAGCGGGAGAGAGATTCTCGGCATGGTGCGCGCCGAATGGCGCGATGCTTTTTCAGTATCAACCGGCGACGCATGAAATGCGGCCGCCGGCAGCAAGTCATTGGGGATTTTTGTTGTAACGTTCCAGTGTTCGACCATTTTTTCTATTGGTAACCATGTTCGCGTATTGGCCTCCCAAAGAATTCACACAATAACGAAAATTCAAGCGGCCCGCGCCAATCCTTCACCGGACTGTCTGTGCGCTCGAGGAGGCTGCGATGAGCTTTTTGGGTCTGTTCACGAGTTTTCATGGCCGGATTGGCCGCCTGACGTATTTGGGCGCGTGGTTCTCGATTTTCATCGTTAGCATAGTGTCCATGAAACTCTTCGAGGCCACGCTAGCGCCCAATAAGGCGTTGCTCGCGCAGGCCCTGGTGTCTCTGCCGCTGATTTATTTCCATTGGGTGGTGGCGACGAAACGAGCGCATGATCTGGACAAGAGCGGTTGGTGGCTGTTCGCCTGGTCGACCGCCGCGATCCCGGGCCTGATCACGATGATCGTGGGCTTCATCACCATGTTGGGCAAGGGCGGCTCTGGTTCGTTCGGCTTGACGCTGATACTGCTCGGGATCGTTCTGATTTTCGCCAGTTTCTACCAGGTCGCCATCAAGCTGATTTTCTTCGGCGGCGAGGACAATATCAACAGTTTCGGCCCGCCGCCTTCGATACTGCGCGATCTCTTCAATGACGATCCAGAGCCAGATCTTCAAGCCGCACGCGCCCACTTCTCGCCACCTGTCGACCATCTTGCATCGCCTGCAGACCAGCTTGCACCGCTGCAGCCCGCCGCCCACGCGGCCGCGCCACGGCCGGCTGGCTTCGGGCGCCGCGGTTTGCGCGCGACCTGAAGCGAAATTTGACCGACGCGAAACGCCACGCGCGAAACTTTTCGCGCGCGGAGTATTGTTTACCGCAGCGCCTCGACGAACCCCATCCGCCCGGACAAAATATGGCCGATTATCCGCCGCAGGCGCAATCCAGTGGGCGACAAAGCCGCAGACAGCAGACTACGGCATGCAAGTCTGCTGTTCGCATGCCGGTGACGACGCGATCATGTTCCGCACCAGCAATGCTCGCTCCGTAACTCCCTCGCTCCGCGCGGGAGTTTTTTTGCCGTCTTCAGACGAACGAAGCCCCCGCTCCGGGGGGAAAGCGGGGGCTGGAAAAAGTCCGGGCGTTGGGGGGTCGGGGGGTCGGGGGCTGCCCGGACTTCACAGCATAAACGCACCTTCCGCTTCCCGGTTCCCCAAAAATCAACCTTTTATTAAAAATGACTCCCTCGCCGCGCGGGGGTTCTTTAAATCTCCTGGCAAATTCCTGCCAAAATGATGCCAAAACTCGCCTAAGTCCTGGAGCGGGTGAAGGGAATCGAACCCTCGTATGCAGCTTGGGAAGCTGCCGTTCTACCATTGAACTACACCCGCGAGGGCCTTGGTCCAGGGCGACATTAGCCCCAAATGCGCCGACTAAGAAGGCGGTGCCGCCTAAAAAGACGGTGCCGCCTGGAAAACGCAGAATCCCAATAGCAGGAACGGAGCCCCACGCAAGGGCAAATAGCGCCCGCCACCTTCTCGCAAGCCGTCCCATTTTGATTGAGATGATTGACGGGCGTCCGCCAGGATTGCGGGGCGCCGGAGCCCCGAAGCCCGCGTTATCCATACAGGGGCATCCCTCAGGCTTCCCTGGCTTCGCCCGGTCGGACCGCGCTATGGTGGTAACCGACCACCCTTCCGGCGCATGCGACGAAAATCCGATTGCCAAGTGCGCCGGTAGAACGTCGCAGGGAAATCCATCATGTCAAAGGATGAGGAATACGAAGTCCGGTCCGTGCATTGCGAGCACAAGGCGTCGCAAGCGACCCGCGAAGACATGCGCGCCGGGTATGCAAGAATCGCCCATGTCTGGGCCGGCTTGGCGCGCAATGTCGAACTCCGTCAGAAATACTACAATTCCATGGCGCAAACGAACTCCGCTACCAAGCCTAATTCGCGCCGCGATGGCGCATAGCTGGAACTCGGCGTGCTGCTTTGCTCCGTCCCTAAAGGTATATGGCCATCCGCGAAACCAAACTTTTTGCAAAATCTCCGGGCCAGCCTTCAGGGCTCCGTCCAAGTGTCCTTACTGCAGCACGTTTTCGAGTTGGCGCTTGGTCATTTTTGAACGACCCGGAATGGACTGAGCTTTGGCGCGACGATAGAGCGCGTCCTTCTTCGGCCCGCTACGCGTCCGTGCCCGTGCGCTCTTGCGCCCGCGCGCTGTCTTCTTTGTCGCATCTCGGCCACCCATGGCTGGACTGCTTTCGCGCCGCCCACGGGATCCGACATGGGACTTTCCTTCTTGTTCCTGCTGGTAAGTTTCGCCGTGGGCTTCCTTGCGCTCGGTCCTGGCGAGATTCTTTTTGTTCTCCGCTTCACTTTCATACTTTGACGTGCCCGCTTCTTTCAGCGCGATCGCGATGGCTTGACGGCGGCTCCTCACCTTGCCACCTTTTCCGTCGGGACCACTTTTCAGCTCGCCATGCTTGAACTCGTGCATGACTCGTCCGGTGGTCTTTCGTTGTCGGGGGGAGGATATCGGCATGACACATCCCATTTGTAATTACCGATTACAATCATAAAACAACGGAACGGCTGCTTTTGTTCCTTTGAGACGTTCTTCTGAACCAACTTGCCGAGCTGATGCGGCGCATCGAGGCTACAACCCAAACGGATAGGTGACAGGCTCTCCTGGTTTGGCGCGCTCCGCGCCCAACGGTGTCACAGCCGTTGTTTCGTCGAACCAAACGAACGCATCGAACTGCTGCGGTAGTGACGCATCCGCGTAATGACTCATCAATTCGGTGTCGGGCCGATAAACGACGCCGATGAACCGTTCCAACCGCGGCTCCAACAGGCGGTTTCGAAGCGCTTGATGGCGACCCATGTCCAGAAGGAAGCGCGGAACGCCCGCGTCGTGGCAGAGTCGTTCATAGCTGTCAGGGTGCGAGGCGCGAACGCGCTTGACCTCCACGTCACTGTCCCAGTCAGAAGCGGCCGCAACGGTGCCCGCATGCGTGCCGAACCCGATCAGGGCCGCTTGTTCTCCAAAGCGCTCGCGACAGAGTTGGCCGATGTTCAGTTCCTCGCGCACCACGCCCATTTCGGTGTAGCGGGCGTCACCAATGTGCGAATTATGCGCCCACACGATCGCCTTCGAGCGCGGACCGCGGGCGTTCAGGAGATGCTCGAGCGTGTCGAACATATGCGTGTCGCGCAAGTTCCAGGATTCGGCGCCGCCATAATACATGACGCGGTAATAACGCTCGGCCGCGGCGATCAAGCGCGCATTCTGGGCAGCATCGAGAAAACCTTCGCCGTCCAGCTGCGCATATGCCAACCGCATTTCAAGTAACTCCCGGCGCTGTTGAATGACCTCCTGCTCGCATTTTCTATAGCGGGCCGTCAGCACGGCACGGCCATAGGTCGCGGGCTCTTTCTGCCACGGGGCCAGGCAGCCATAGCGCTCGCGGGCCACCGCGGCGGCTTCAGGATCGACTCTGTCGAGGTATTCCAAGACAGCCGCGATGGAGCCGCGCATGTTGTAAAACCGGCACACGGCTGGTCGCCGAACGCCGGCCACTCTCGGCCCAGCCCCGATCGCCGATCAACGGCACAAACGCGACGGGACCAAGGTCTTGTTCCTCATACTTGGTCGCGCTCTTGCGCGTAATCTTGAGCAGAGTTTGATTCCTTTCGGCCTGACCAGCCGTCCGCCGATTGCAAGCTGCTGCGTCAGTGCTGATGGGACCCTCGGCCCACCGGCAGCGACGAGAATTGCATCAAAGGGTGCGGCTTCCACCCAGCCCTTCGTACCGTCGCCCGTGCGCAGTTCGATATTGTCGTCTCCAAGCTTTCGAAAGCGATGCCGCGCCGCTTCGGCGAGCGAAGGATGACGTTCGATAGCATGAACGCGGTCGGCGATCTGGCTCATAATGGCTGCCGCGTAACCAGGCGCCTACTTCGAGAACGTGGTCGCCTGGCCTGACCTCCGCGGCCTCGATCATCGACGCGACGACATACGGCTGGGAAATCGTTTGGCCTTCGCCGATCGGCAGCGGCCCATCCTCATATGCGAATTCCTCGAGGCCGGGCTCCACAAACGCTTCACGGGGACACGCCGCATCGCTTGGATGACGTACGCATCCCTTATGCCCCGTCCCGCGATCTGAACATCGACCATTCGACTGCGCGAGCGAGCAACATCGAGCATCGGATTCAGCCCGCCTCGTTCAGCCCGCCTGGGTGTGCAGTCCGCCCGGACGCGAAATCCCGCTCAATGCTTCAATCGCGCCTTTGCCGTCAGCCTTCATGGCAATATCGCCCAGCGAGAGGATACCGACCAGCCGCTTGTCGTGGTCGATGACCGGCAGGCGCCGGACTTGAATGTCCGCCATGTTTTGGGTGACTTCATCAAGACCCTGATCGTCAAAGCAATACTTGAGGTCTTTGGTCATGATGTCGCGCACTTTGGTCTTCGGTCCTTTGCCCTGACCCACACCACGGATTGCGATGTCGCGATCGGTGATCATGCCGATCAGGCGATCGTTTTCGCCGACTGGAAGCACACCTGCATCCAGATTAGCCATCATGCGCGCCGCTTCCCGAAGCGTCTGTTCCGGACTCGCTACTTGTACATCCTTGGTCATTGCTTCGCTTACCTTCATTACCGCCTCCTTTACTGAGTTACTCAGTCGGTCGAATTGATTGACTATCGTGCGCTTCGGCGCATCTCGCGGGGCTCGGGAGGACCTACCGCGCGTTCCTCCGCCGAAATCCAGAACGAGCGTAGATCTTCCGGAAGGGCGTGCTGCACCTTTTCGATCTGGCCACGCGGAACGTGGCGGGAAAGCACTGTGAAAACAGCTCGAATGGCATCGTTTGGATCGACGGGCCGACTATCCGACATCCAGCGCGATACCTCCTTGACGAACGCCTCACGGTCCCAATTCGTGGGCTGCTTTGCCGGCTCGAACTGGTCGAAGTAGGCGCCACGCACCAGGAGAGGAAGCGCTGCGGCCAAATGCGCGGAAAGCTCGAGAGGCATCCGGTCTCTTAACTTGTGCAGCACGACCGAGAGGGCCTTCCAGGCCAGCTGCCGGTCAGGTCCGAGAACCTCGGTAATCTCCTCCAGCCAGATATTGGTGGTCTGAAGCGTTTTATCGAAAACCTTTAGGCCGGTTGCACTCATGGGTCTGCCCACGTTCTGGTGTCGGCCCCCGAGTCCGCTCCTTGGTTGTGAACGCTTCTGCCGCGTCATCGTTCCATTCCCGATCAGGGGTTCTAACCGAGCCCCTGGCGCCCCACATCGCGCCGCGTAAGGCTACTGCCCTGTCGCAGGTGCTGTAAGGCTACTGCCGCGCGCGCGCCCTGTCGCAGGTGCTAGAGCATTTCCCGATAACGTTGACACCGTAATGCGCGGGCACAGCGCGTCGAAGTCGGGCGTAAACGTTCGAACAATGGCTCCTATTCTCACGGGGTCTCGGTTTTGGGCTCAGCAAAACTGCAATAGGAGTATAACTCCTCGACAATGCACTGAGACCTGTACGGATATTTGGTGGATCTGATAATCACCTGATTTTCGATCGCACTCAAACCGTACTGCAATTTCCATACAAAAGATTCGCAGTATTCAAAGACATCACCTTAAGCAAGCGAGCCTCCACGGGGAGGCCTTGTTTCGATCTCCTCCCGAGAGCATTGAACACCCACCGTGCCTGTTGGCCTGCTCCGTAAGTCAAAACTAGCCGCCATGCGACGAGCCATAATCCAAATCTGGCAAACCTTCCCTCTCCTCTCCCTGGCCGGCTACGCATGCATGCGTAATCCTTATCTGTGTGCCGGCCATCGACAGCTATCGCGACGCGGACGCTCGTTCAGGATCGCACAGAATCGCACAGGATCGCACAAAGCATTTGTTTGACTCCGATTTGCAGAATTGGTTATTGGCGAAATGGTTGTGTCCAATTGCGCGCGCGGTCCTGATGCTGCCGCGGCCTTGGATGACCAGGCGCTTTTTTGCGTCGGCGGTGATCCGCACCGCCGGCATGGCAATCGCGAAGATCTACTTGCGCAGATGTGCTTACAATGTTCCGTCCTATTGCAATCAAAAATAGAACAGACGCACCGCGCTCGAATGTAAGGTTGCAAGGCAGGCTTCCCGCCGAAACGAGGTCAACACTTTTGGCCAAAACGAACCCAACTGTCCTGATCGAATACTCGCCCCCACGGCTGAAACGGGCACATTCCATCTTTCCGGTCGCGGGAAAAACGCGGCTGGCGGCCACCCACGCAAAAAAGAGCGTTTACGCCCGTCTTCCAAACGGGCATGGGCGTTTAGGGCACTTCGAACAATAAGTGCGACGTTTCAGCGGGCGCCGTCGTTCGGAGTTCCGTGTTTACGCGGCCTTGAATCGCGAGCAAGAAAGTAAGAGCCGCCCGCCCCGTCACTTCGGGCTGGCGCCCGCTGCCGTGACCTTGAGCCATCTTCTCGCCTCGGCCTCGACGAACACACCGAATTCGGCCGGCGTCATCGCGAGCGGTTCGGCGCCCACGTCGCGGATACGCCGCACGATTTCCGGATCGTTGAGCACTTTAACGAAAGCCGCATTGAGCGTGGCAATAACGTCGGCCGGTGTGCCGGCGGGCGCCACGATGCCGAACGAGCCGTTCGATTCGAAATCCGGTACGCCGGACTCCGCCACGGTTGGAATATCGGGCAGGCGCACAACACGTTTGGTCGAGGTGACCGCGAGCGCCTTGATGGCGCCGGCCTCGATCGCCGCCATGCCGGCGGGCGGATCGATGATGCCGAACGACATATGGCCGCCAATCAGGTCGGTCACGACCGGCGCCATGCCGCGGTAGGGCACGAGTGCAAGCCTGATCCCCGCCATCTGGTTGAACATTTCGGCGGTCAGATGCATGAGCGTGCCGTTGCCGCCATGGCCGAGCGAGAGGTCCGGTCGCGCCTTCGCGAGCGCAATGACGTCGCGGACCGACTTGCCCTGAAATGACGTTGGCGCCGCAAGAATAAACGCCGACCCGGCCAGGCCCGTCACCGGCGCGACGTCCTTTCGCACTTCCTGCGTTGTCGTTTGCTGCGCCGGCGCATTCTGCGCTCTCTCTTGCTGCGTTGTCACTTGAAATGCAGCGTTGCTGCCGAGCGCGGCCGTCCCGCCGAGACCGATGACATAGCCATCGGGCGCAGACTTGGCGACCGCATCGATGGCGATCAGGCCGCCGGCGCCTGGACGGTTTTCGATCACCAGGGGTTGGCCGAGCAGCCTCTCCACACCAGGCTGGACCATGCGCGCCATCGCGTCCGTGCTGCCACCCGGCGGAAAGCTCACCAGGAGGCGGATCGGCCGGTCCGGAAAAGCGCTTGCGGGTGCGCCGGACAGTGTCGCGCACAGACACCCAAAGAACAGGCTTGCAACGAGCAGGTTTGCAACGAACAGCCTTGCGACAAACAATGTTCCGACGGCTCGCATATTATTCGGCATCGCCTGCACCCTTCGTTCACACCACAGCGCAGCGGTCGACAATCATAGTCAACCGGACGCTATTTTGCTACTGCTCCGGCAGGTTGCCTTGCAGCAGCAAGTTGAAAGCGTGGCCGCGAACAGGAGAGCGATCCGGTGAAGACAACATCCGCAGAAACCGCATCCGCCGCTCCGGTTCCCGGCGGCGACACGGTGCTGGTCGAATTCGACGACGGCATCGCCTGGGTGACGATGAACCGGCCCGAGAAACGCAACGCCATGAGCCCCGCACTCGCCAACGAGATGCTGGCAGTGATGAACGCGCTCGAGATCGACACGCGTTGCAAGGTGCTCGTGCTCACCGGCGCCGGTGCGGCCTTCTCCGCCGGCATGGACCTGAAGGAATTCTTCCGCGCGACCGATCCGATGACGCCGCCGGAGCGCGAGCAGATCATTCGCACCAATGCGCAGTGGCAATGGCGACAACTGATGTTTTATCCGAAGCCCACCATCGCGATGGTCAACGGCTGGTGCTTCGGCGGCGCTTTTACGCCGCTCGTCTCCTGCGACCTCGCGATCGCAGCCGAGGAGGCGGTGTTCGGATTGTCCGAGATCAACTGGGGGATCATCCCGGCCGGCGTGGTGACCAAGGCGGTGGCGCAGGTGATGAGCCAGCGCGACGCGCTCTACTACATCATGACGGGCGAGACATTCGACGGCCGCAAGGCCGCTGCCATGAACCTTGTCAACGAGGCGGTGCCGCTCAAGGATCTGCGCGCACGCACGCGGCAACTCGCCGTGACGCTGATGGGGAAAAACCCGACCGTGCTCCGTGCCGCCAAGACCGCCTATCGGCGCGTGCGCGACATGTCCTACGACGACGCCAACGACTATCTGATGGCGAAGAACGATCAGTCCCGCCTGCTCGACCCGGAAAAGGGCCGCGAACAGGGTCTCAAACAGTTCCTGGATGAGAAGAGTTTCCGGCCCGGGCTCGGCGGATACAAGCGCGATGCTTGAAGCGCCACGTACACCCGCGCCGTCCGCGATCGAGCGCATGTTGCGACCGCGCTCGATTGCTATCGTCGGGGCTTCGCCGTCGCCCGGCTCGCTCGGCGCGAGCCTGCTCGCCAACCTGGAGCGCTTCGCGTATCTCGGCGATATCCATCTGGTGAGCGCCACGCGACAGGAGATCAACGGACGCGCTTGCGTGAACTCCGCATCGGCGCTGCCAGATAATGTTGATTGTGCGGCGCTCGCTATTCCGCGCGCGGGCATTCTCGATGCGGTCAAGGGTTGCGCCGCGCGCGGCGTCGGCGGCGTCATTATCTACGCGGCCGGATTTGCCGAAGCCGGTATCGAGGGCGCCGAACTGCAGGCGGAGATTGCGCGGATCGCCCGCAATCACGGCATGGCCATCTCGGGGCCCAATTGTCTCGGCCACGTCAATTATGTGGATGGCATTCCGTTGACGTTCAGTGCCTGCACACCGGTCCCGGTCGCGGGCCGGCGCGCCGTCGGCATCGTGTCGCAGAGCGGTGCTATGGCGACCGTGCTGCGCGCGGCGCTCCATCCACGCGATATCGCGATTTCGTATTCGATCTCCACCGGCAACGAGGCGCTCGATGGATGCGAGGATTTTCTCGATTATCTCATCGATGATGCGTCGACCCACGTGCTTTTGATGATGGTCGAACAGTTCCGTCACCCGCAACGCTTTTTGGCGGCGGCGCGCAAGGCGCGTGCGGCCGGCAAGCCGATCGTGCTCCTGCATCCCGGCCGCAGCGCAGCCGCGCGCATATCGGCCAAAACCCATACCGGCGCCATGAGCGGCGACTACGAGGTCATGCGCACAATGGTGTCGCAGGCCGGCGTCGCGGTCGTCGACACGCTGGAGGAATTGCTCGACCTCGGCGAACTCATGGTGCGCTGGCCGTCGCCGCCACGCGGTGGCGCGGCGGTCATTTCGGACTCGGGCGCCTTCAAAGCGATGGTCCTCGACTTCTGCGAGAATTCCGATCTCGGTCTGCCGGAGCCGACGGGCGCCACCGAGGCCGCGCTCGGCGCGCTCGCGCCCGATCTGATCCTTCCGACCAATCCGCTCGACGTCACTGCCCAATCGCTGGTCGATCCGACCCTCTACGCCAAGGCGATGCAGGTGTTCTTCGACGACGAGCGCTACGGCAGCGTGGTGCTAGCCGTGGTGCTGAGCAGTCCCACGCACATTGCGCGCAAGATGGTGCACATCATCGCCGCGGTGGAGAATTTCGGACGAGGCAAGCCGGTAGTGTTCGCCATGATGGGCGAGGACAGCGAAGTTCCGCCTGAGATTGTCGCGAACCTGCGCGGGCTCGGCGTACCATTCTTTCGTTCTCCCGAACGGGCGTTGCGCGCGCTGGCGCGGCTCGCAAGCCTGCGGGTGCCGCAGCCCGCGTTGGTTCACCCGGTCGTCGGCCACGCAGTAAAACGGCTTCCCGCGGGTGTGATCCCGGAATACCTTGCCATGCAGTTCCTGGCGGAAGCCGGCATTCCGGTGCCGCTGGCTGAACTGGCAAGCGAACTGTCAGATGCACAGCGCGCGGCCGCACGCATCGGCTATCCGGTCGCGATCAAGGCGCAGAGCCCGAGCCTCCCCCACAAGAGCGACGCCGGCGGCGTTGTGCTCGGGATCGCCGACGACGCAGGCCTCGTGCAAGCTTGGCACAAACTCCATGCCGATGTCGCCAGGGCGCGACCGGGCCTGCGGCTCGACGGCGTGCTGGTTGAAGCGATGGCGCGTAAAGGTGTGGAACTCATCCTGGGTGTGCGCGGTGATCCAGATTGGGGACCCGTCCTGGTGATCGGCCTGGGCGGCGTCTTCGCCGAGGCGCTGCACGACGTGCGGGTGCTACCGGCGGACCTCGAGCCAGCCGCGATCGTCGGGGAACTCCGGAAACTCAAAGCAGCGTCGCTGCTGACCGGGTTCCGCGGTGCGCCCGCACTCGATATCGGCGAGATCGCAGAAATTGCCACGCGGCTCGGCACGTATGCCATCGCGCATCCAGAGATCGCCGAAATCGATATCAATCCGCTCGTTGTTTATCCGGAGCAGGAAGGCGCGGTCGCGGTCGATGCGTTGATTGTGGCGCGTTGATTGGCAGCGACCCATACAATTTCATGCGCAAACGGAACGAAATACCCGTACCAGTGTTGAACATTAATGAGCATGCGAGGGCGTTGCCGGGCCTGTGGTCCTCCGGTTCGGAACGGAAAGAATGAAAAATGAAAAAAGACAAGCCAATCAGACCGGATCCGATGCAGCCGTTTGTGCTCGCGCCTGTTGGCCACAAGCTCCCAAAGTACAGGTCTTTCGTTTCAACTGCCCATTCAATTGCGAAAGGTCGGAAGTCTCACGGACGTTTGAACCGGGACACCCTTAATAAGCTTGGCAAGGCGCTTGTGTCCGGCTTCGATGGCATTCGCAACGAGGGGGTACCGGACCGATTCAGGGCTCTGCTAAAACAAATCGAATCGCAAGTACCAGGAAGGGAACAACGATAAAAGGTCGAACTGAATGTCTTGCCGCCAAAGGTTTGGGCGCCAAAGGTCTTGGCGCCATATGCCAGATTTAACCGAAGTCCGTTCTAGCGAATAAGATCCGGAAGGGACAAGGGCATGATCGTTTTTCCTGAGATACTCAAGTCTCAGTCTCAACAATTCCCGCATGCACACAACGATCGTCCAATGCATACAGGGCCTTAAAGCTAACGCAATTGCTTGGTTTGGGTTCCATCGAGATGCGAAAATAAGAAACCTCATGTTGCGACGCGGAACAAATTCAAGCAGCGGGCGTTAGGCCAATGATCTGTTGGATTCCGCATCGCGGACTGCGGCTCCCGCCTGCCTAATCTTATTGCATACACTAACGCCTTACCGGATACGACGATGAAGAATGCTCTTCTCCCATTGGCCGGCGACCTTAATACTTATGCGTTTCTGCTCGATGTCGATGGCACGTTGCTCGATATCGCGCCGACCCCGCGATCGGTGTGGGTTCCACCGCAGCTTCTCGAAACCTTGGCGGCATTGCTGCATCGCACAGGCGGAGCGGTGGCGTTCGTGAGCGGGCGGCGTGTAAGCGAACTCGATCTCTTGTTTGCACCCCTGCAACTCACGGCAATTGGCGGCCACGGCGCCGAATTGCGGCTCGCAGCCAACACTTCAGATGATCCGACCCGAGTGTTGCCGCTCGATAGCAATCTGAAGCGTCAACTCGCGAAGCTCGCACATGCCCACCAGGGCGTGCTGGTCGAGGACAAGGGCTATTCGCTCGCCTTGCATTACCGGCTGGCACCAAAATATGAACCGGCCATCCGACAAGCGGTCGTCGCGATCTGCGCAACTGTTCCGACGATGCCGGTCGACATCCTTGTCGGCCGGTCAATGATTGAAATCAAGCAGGCGGGTTTCAATAAGGGTACCGCGGTACGCGAACTGATGACATGCCCGCCCTTTAGAGGTCGTCGTCCCATCTTCCTTGGCGATGACATAACCGACTTGGACGTGTTCGCGGTGATGCCCGACTTCAATGGCGTCGCAATCTCTGTCGGCGGCGCGGTTCAAGGCGCTGACCTTGTCTTCGATGGGCCGGAGGCCGTGCGTGACTGGCTTGATCAACTGGTCCACTCCAAACTAATCGCGGCATCATGATTGATCACGGACTCGATCTCGCTGTCATCGGCAATGGCCGAACAGCAGCTTTGCTGGACCCGGCCGCGCGCCTGGTGTGGTGGTGCATGCCACGTTTTGACGGGGATCCAATCTTTTGCCGCCTGTTGTCCGGCCAGGAGGAAAAAGGATTTTCCGACGTCGAGCTCGACGATATGGTCGATTTCCGATCGGAATATCTGCGCAATACTGCGGTGGTTTCAACGATTTTGACCAATCGCCGGGGCGATGCGATCCGCATCGTGGATTTCGCGCCGCGTTATCGTCATTTCGGCCGCGTCTTTCGCCCGCCTCAATTGATCAGGCTTATCGAGCCGATCGCGGGGCTTCCGCGCATCACGATCCGATCCCGCCCAACCTCCAACTACGGTGTGCCCATTGCCCGTCATTCGACCGGCAGCAATCACATCCGCTATTCTGGCGAAGAATCTGTGATCCGGCTGACCACAGATGCCCCGCTGTCGTTCATTGAGCGCGAGGCCCAATTCGTGATCACCCGGCCCTTGCATCTTGTGTTCGGGCCTGATGAGCAATTTCAGGGCGATCTTGCAACGACCTGCCGCGAATTTCGCGACCGCACCGTCGACTATTGGATGGAGTGGGTACACGGGCTGTCGATCTCCTACGACTGGCAGGATGCGATCATCCGAGCGGCCATCACATTGAAGCTGAGCAGCTACGAGGAGACCGGCGGCATCGTCGCGGCACATACCACGTCGATCCCCGAAGCGCCCGGCTCCGGCCGCACTTGGGATTACCGCTATTGCTGGCTGCGCGACGCTTATTTTGTCGTCAAGGCGCTCAATCGCATTGGCGCCACACAAACAATGGAGGAATTTATTTCCTACACGTTGAGTATCGTGTCCAATCCAAACGAGGCCATCCGACCAGTCTACAGCGTCGTGCCGATCGATCCGATGGATGAACGCACCGCGCCACAACTCGACGGCTATCGTGCCGATGGGCCGGTTCGCATCGGTAACGCCGCCGCGTGGCAGATCCAGAACGACAGCTATGGCAGTGTAATTCTGGCCGCCATGCCAATGTTTTTCGACCGGCGACTGCCGCGGCCTGGCGACCAAGACCTGTTTCGTCTCCTTGAGGGCTTGGGCGCCAAGGCTGGCGAACTCTCGCTCGAAGCCGACAACGGCATCTGGGAATTCCGCGGGCGGCGTCGCATACATACCCATTCGACCGCAATGTGCTGGGCGGGATGCCACCGCCTGGCAGCTATCGCATCGCAGCTCGGACTGCCGGACCGCGCCGAGTACTGGACTGCCGTTTCCAACCCGATCCATCATGCGCTACTTGCGGGTGCCTGGAACGAAAAGCGGCAGGCCTTCACGGCGGCGTTCGGCTCCGACGATCTCGATGCCAGTGTGTTGCTGTTGCCCGACCTGGGCGTGATCGAAGCGGACGACCAGCGATTTGTCAGCACCGTAGCGGCAATTGAGCGCGAACTTTTACGCGAAAACCACGTTATGCGTTACGCCACCGCGGACGATTTCGGAATACCTTCGACTGCGTTCCTGATCTGCCGTTTCTGGCTAGTCGACGCCTGGTGGTCGATCGGCCGACGCGAGGAGGCCCGCGACTTGTTTATAGATGCGCTCGGCTATCGTAACCGATACGGATTACTGTCGGAGGATATTGATCCGCGCAGCGGTACTTTGTGGGGAAATTTTCCGCAGACCTATTCGATGGCCGGCCTGATCTTGAGTGCGATGCGGTTGTCGAGAAGCTGGGAGGATCGATATTGGCGCGGCTGATCATCGTCTCTAATCGTGTCGCGGCTCCCGGCCGCGATGCTGCTCAGGCCGGCGGCCTGGCGGTCGCAGTGCGATCGCTGCTCAGGGACAATCCGGGCATATGGTTCGGCTGGAGCGGCGCTGTCGCGGATGGAAGTGATCGGGCGATCAAGACCGTGACGCGTGAATCCATCACCTATATGGTGACCGATCTCAGCGCGGAAGACTATCAGGAATACTACAATGGTTTCGCCAACCGCGTGTTATGGCCGATCCTGCACTACCGCCTGGACCTGGCGGAATTTTCACGTCGCGATCTCAGCGGCTATCGCCGGGTCAACGCGAATTTCGCCGCACACCTGCACAGTCTACTGCTTCCCGACGACGTCATCTGGGTGCACGACTATCATTTGATACCGCTGGCAAAGATGTTACGTGATCGCGGACATGGCGGTCGCATCGGCTTCTTTCTGCACATTCCATTCCCGCCGCCGGAAATTCTCACCGCGCTGCCCAACCATGAATGGCTGATCCCGCAACTGAGCGCCTATGATCTCGTCGGCTTTCAGACTGAGAACGACGCCGAAAATTTTGCGCGCTATCTCGATCGAGAATGCCATCTGCCGAAAATCGATGCCACGGCCTTTCAGGATGGCGAACACAGGGTGCGCATCGGCGTCTTTCCGATCGGCATCGAGACCGCTGAATTCAACCGGGTCGCTCGGCGCTCAGTCCGTTCGCCATTGGTACGTCGCGTACTCGACAGCTTGGCGGGACGCGCGATGGTGATCGGCGTCGACCGCCTCGACTACACCAAGGGCTTGCCGGAGCGGCTCGACGCGTTTGAGCGTTTCCTCAACGTCTATCAGGACTGGCGTGGCAAGGTGACTTATCTGCAGATTACGCCGAAGAGCCGCTCCGAGATCCGGGAATATGCGGGGCTTGAACGTACAATCAGCACAGCGGCCGGTCGGATCAATGGCACCTTCGGAGAGGCCGATTGGACGCCGATCCGCTATGTCAATCGCGCCTACAGCCGCAGCGTGCTCGCAGGGCTTTATCGTTCAGCGCGCGCCGGCTTGGTCACGCCATTGCGCGACGGGATGAATCTTGTCGCCAAAGAGTATGTCGCCGCTCAGAACTCCGAGGACCCTGGCGTTCTGATCCTGTCTCGGTTCGCCGGCGCCGCCGCCGAATTCAAGGCGGCCCTGCTCGTCAACCCCTTCGATCCGGAAGTGTTGGCAATATCCATTGCCCACGCGCTCTCCATGCCGGTCGAGGAACGGCGTGAGCGGCATGCGGCGATGTTCAGCGTGATCAGCAAACACACGATCAAATCCTGGGGCAAAGATTTTCTTGGTGCACTCATGCAGCCCCCTCGCGCGCCGCCGGGCTTGGCCAATTCGGACTCGATCACGCCCTCGGCGATGCATGAGGCGTCCGCTTGATCGATATTTCACCACGGACATGGATTCGAGGCCCTGGCGAACCCGCGCCAGAGCGGCACAATTGGACATTTCGTACCGTACAGTCCAAAATGAACCCTCGCAAAGTTCTCGCGTTCCTGTTCGCTCCACTTTGCACCATTTAGAACCCATTTCCATGAGTTCAACTGCACTTGCTGCTCTGCGCGATGCGTTCGCGCACTGTCACACCATGGACGCTCCGTTGAGCGAGCGGCTCGACGCCTACTCAAAAGCTGTTAGAACGCATATCCCGGACTATGCGGATGCTGTCGATCGGTTGGCAGAACGCCTGACGTACAACAATGCGGGCGCGACCGCACCGCAATCCGGCGACCCCATGCCACCATTTGTCCTGCCTGACGAGTCGGGGCGCCTGGTGAGTTCAGCTAGTCTCCTCACGCGCGGTCCCGTTGCGATCACTTTTCATCGTGGGCATTGGTGTCCGTGGTGCCGCATCAGCGTCATGGCGCTGGCGCAAGTCCAGGACGAAATCGCGCGTACGGGCGGACAAGTGGTGGCCATCGTGCCCGAGAGGCAGAAGTTCGCCGCGGAACTCAAGGCACGGACGAAATCGCCGTTTGCCGTGCTGACGGATATGGACAATGGCTATGCATTGTCGCTGAACTTGGCGATCTGGGTCGGCCAGGATCTGGAACGGTTGTTGGCATCCTACGGACTCGCATTGCCGGACTACCAGGGCAACCCCTCCTGGATGCTGCCGATCCCGGCGACATTTGTGGTCGCACCCGACGGTTATGTGAAGGCGCGCTTCATAGATCCCGATTTTCGCCGGCGCATGGCAGTGCAAGACCTGCTCGAGGCATTGAGTGCAGCGCGCTAAGGCCTTTATCAAGGGGCCCAAACGCCGCGTCCAGGCGATTGCCTGAATTTTAATCAACCGCATCGATTCCTATGCATCCGGCCATCGGGCGGGTCCGCCATCCAGCCCGCCGAGGGCAGCGCTGGAACCGCCATAAATATCGCTATATCAATCGCTTGCAGCCATGCCGCGGCGCGCCGCCAGCTTGTGGCACGACTCTTGAACCATATCCTTCCAAATGCCGCAAAACGCATCGGGAGGGTTCCATGCGACGTCGCGACTTTCTCAAATCCACGGCAGCCATGGCGGGCGCGGGCGCGCTCTCGGCGCCCGCCGTGTTCTCGCCCGCCAAGGCGCAGTCGCGCCAGGAGACGCTGCTCATCGTCTCCGAAAGCGGCCCGAACAATATCGACATCCACGGCGTCGGTACCAATGTGCCGGGTTACGAAGTGTCGTGGAACTGCTACGACCGGCTGATCAGCCATGAAATGAAAGACGTCAACGGCACGCCCTATTACGACCGCGACAAGTTCAAGGGCGAACTGGCCGAAGACATGAACGTCGGCCCGATGTCGGCGACGTTCAAATTGAAACGGAATGCAACGTTCCACGATGGCACGCCGGTCAAGGCGCAGGATGTGAAATGGTCGCTCGACCGTGCCGTCACCGTCGGCGGCTTTCCGACTTTCCAGATGGGCGCAGGCTCGCTAACCAAGCCCGAACAATTCGTCGTTGTGGATGACTATACGATCCGCGTCGACTTCCTGCGCAAGGACCGGCTGACGGTCCCCGATCTCGCCGTGATCGTTCCCTGCGTGCTCAATTCCGGACTGGTGAAGAAACACGCAACCGCCAACGACCCCTGGGGCCTTGAATATACCAAGCAGAACAGCGCGGGTTCCGGCGCCTATCAGGTGGTGAGGTGGAACGCCGGCACGGAAGTGGTGATGGAGCGTAACGACAAATGGGTCGGCGGTCCGCTGCCGAAGATCAAGCGTATCGTCTGGCGCATGGTGCCGTCGGCCGGCAATCGCCGCGCGCTGCTCGAGCGCGGCGACGCCGATATCTCCTACGAATTGCCGAACAAGGATTTCGTGGAACTTAAGAGCAATCCCAGGCTCAGCATCGTTTCGACGCCCTTTTCGAACGGCATCCAGTATATCGGGATGAATGTCAGCAAGCCGCCGTTCGATAATCTCAAGGTCCGCCAGGCGGTCGCTTGTGCTATCCCGTACCAGAAGATCATGGACGCTGTGTATTTCGGCCTGTCCAAGCCAATGTACGGAGCGCCGGCCGACAAGCCCACGGAAGTCGCCTGGCCGCAGCCGCACAAGTTCAACACCGACATCGCCAAGGCCAGGCAGCTCATGGCCGAGGCCGGATATCCGAACGGATTTGAGACCACACTGTCGTTCGATCTCGGCTTTGCCGGCTCCAACGAGCCACTCTGCGTGCTCACGCAGGAGAGTCTCGCCCAGATCGGCATCAAGGTTACGATCAACAAAATTCCGGGCGCAACTTGGCGCACCGAACTCAACAAAAAGGTCCTGCCGCTTTACACCAATGTGTTCTCGGGCTGGCTCGACTACCCGGAATATTTTTTCATCTGGTGTTATCACGGCAAGAATTCGATCTTCAACACGATGAACTATCAATCGAAGACCCTCGACGCCCAGGTCGACAGCGCCGTGACGGCTGCGGCGGAAGGCAACAAGGACATTTACGAAAAGGACGTGAAGGGGTTTGTCGAAACGGCCTTTGCCGACATGCCGCGCATTCCGCTGTTTCAGCCCTACGTCAATGTCGCGATGCAAAAGAACGTGTCCGGCTATCAGTATTGGTTCCACCGGCGGCTCGACTATCGGGCTTTTGCAAAGGGATAGGTTTTCGCGATCGCGCCACGGGCTCTTACCTCTCCCCTTGTGGGAGAGGTCGACCGCTTCGCTCTTCGCGAAGCGGTCGGGTGAGGGGCATTCACGACGATCCCGGCACGTTGTGGGTCCCCTCACCCCGACCTTCTCCCCGCAAGGGCGGGGGGAAGGAGCCGACCGATGCCGCGACTAGCAAGCTGCGGTCACATAAAGGAGCCTCAGCCATGCTGGGCATGTTGACAAAACGACTGATGCTCGCGCTGCCGAGTCTCGTCGGCGTGGTGATCGTCACTTTCCTTTTGACGCGGGCGCTCCCCGGCGATCCCGCCGCCTATTTCGCCGGTCCCGCCGCCACGACCGAGGCCGTCGAGCAGATCCGCGTCAAGCTCGGGCTCGACAAACCGCTGATCGTTCAGTTCGGACGTTATGTCAGCGATCTCGCGCGCGGCGACCTCGGCCAATCCCTCACCACCGGCCAACCGGTCGCGCAGGAACTGCGCACGCGTCTGCCGGCCTCGGCTGAACTCACGCTGCTGGGCCTCATCGTCTCGATGATGATCGCAGTCCCGCTCGGCATCATGGCGGCGACACGTCCCGGCTCGCTCATCGATCACGCCTGCCGCGTGGTGACCACGGCTGGAGTATCACTACCAGTCTTCTTCACCGGGCTCATCCTCGTTTATGTCTTCTATTACCTGCTCGGCTGGGCCCCTGCCCCGCTCGGCCGGCTCGACGTGTTCGCGAACCCGCCGCCGACCGTGACGGGATTCTATCTCATCGACAGCCTGGTCGCGGGCGATGGTGAAGTCTTCTGGGCGAGCCTCAAGCAGCTCTTCCTGCCGGCGCTGACGCTCGGCATTTTTTCGCTCGCCCCAATTGCGCGCATGACCCGCGCCTCGATGCTCGCGGTTCTCGCCTCTGATTTTGTCAGAACTGCGCGCGCGTCCGGCCTTTCGCCCTATACGGTCGTCGTCACCTATGCGTTCCGCAACGCCATGATCCCGGTCGTCACCACGCTCGGCATGGTGTTCTCGTTTCTGCTCGGCGCCAATGTGCTGGTCGAAAAGGTGTTTGCCTGGCCGGGCATTGGCTCGTTCGCGGTCGAAGCGCTCATCGCGTCGGACTTCGCGCCGCTGCAGGGCTTCGTGCTCACCATGGCGATCCTCTACGTGGCACTCAACCTGGTGATCGACATTCTCTACGGGCTGATCGACCCGCGCGTGAGGCTCGACGCATGACCGACACGACAGCCGCCCCTTCCTCCCCGAGCGCCCCGCCGCGACCCAGCGGCCTCGCCGCGCTCGTGCGCCACGGGCGCTACGTGATAGCCGAGAACAAGGTCACCGGCTTTGCGTTCGGATTGTTCATCGCCATCGTGCTCGCCGCGCTGATTGGTCCCTACGTGGTCCCGTATGATCCGCTCGCGAGCGATACGGCCGCCGCGCTCAAGGGCCCTTCGCTTGCGCACTGGTTCGGCACCGACCAGCTCGGCCGCGACGTCTTCAGCCGCGTGATCGTCGCAACGCGGCTCGACTTCTTCATTGCGATCGCCTCGGTCGCGCTGGTGTTTCTCATGGGCGGACTAGCCGGCGTCGC
>DATGVJ010000028.1:0-6114 GCA_035300505.1 Xanthobacteraceae bacterium | reverse complement strand
CCAACGCCTCGGCAGGCACGTACCCCTTGGCGATTGGTTCGATCTCATCGGGGGCACATCGACGGGCTCGATCATCGCCGGCGCATTGGCGCTCGGCTACAGCGTGGAAGACGTCAAGCGGTTCTATCTCGAGCTTGCGCCCCGCATCTTCAAGCGACCGTTCTGGCGCGTCATGGGGCTGCAGGCGAAGTTCGATGCTCAGGCGCTACGTGAGGAAATCCAGTCGATCGTCAAGGACGAAACCCTCGACAGCCAAAAACTGATCACCGGGCTGTGCATCGTCACCAAGCGCATGGATACCGGCAGCCCCTGGATTCTCTCCAACAACCCGCGCGCCCCTTATTGGGAAGGCGGAGCAGCCGACAAGGTCACAGGAAAAGGAGGTTATGGCGGCAACAAAGACTACAAATTGGCAAGCCTCGTGCGCGCCAGCACAGCCGCGCCGTTCTACTTCGATCCCGAATGGATCGAAATCGCCGAGGGGGAACCACCCGGCCTGTTTGTCGACGGCGGCGTTACCCCGCACAACAACCCGGCGCTCATCATGTTTCTGATGACGATCCTCAAGCCCTTCAACATCAACTGGGAGACGGGCGCCGACAAATTGACGGTGGTGTCGATCGGCACCGGCGGCCACCGTGATCGCCTGGTGCCGGACGAACTCGGGATGGGCCGCACGACCAGACTAGCCTTCCACGCTCTGACTTCGCTCATGAGCGACGTCCAGTCGTTCATCCTCATGCAAATGCAGTATCTTGGACATAGCCTCACGCCGTGGAACATCAATTCGGAGATCGGCACGCTTTCAGAGGATTCGCCGCCCCACGGCAACATGTTTTCGTTCATGCGCTACGACGTGCGACTTGAATTGCCCTGGATCGAGAAGGAACTCGGGCCGGATGTGGAACAGGCGTTCGGACGCAAACTCACCGAAGATGACGTCGTCCGCATGCGCAGCATGGATGACCCGACCATCATCCCGGACATCTATGCGCTCGCAAAGATTGCAGCTGCAAAACAGGTCAAGCCGGAACACTGGCTTGGCGAACTGCCCGCGTGGTGCGATGGCACGCATCCATCAGCGAAAACGCGGCCACGGTTGCCTGCCAACATCAGACCGCCACCGCCACCAAGCGCAATGAGCGTGGCCGTGAGCCGGCTGCGCGCCAAAATCGCGATCCTGCGTCAGCGCGTAAAATTGCGTCAGCGACCAAAATGATGCATCGCGACCTGATTGCGCTGCGCGAGAAAGCGATCCCCTCCCTATTGGAGGCCCGATCCCGTCACGTGGATTATCGACACTACAGTATCGATACCTCGTCGAACTATTTCGGAGAGGAACTCATCGACATTACGACGCTAGGGGTCAGAGGCCGAAATTACTACAATCGGACGGACAATCCGCCGTACTATGAGAGCATCCCCGGTTCACTGAGTGGCCTGTATTTGCGCGCGACCGTGGCCAGAAAGCTAGCTGGCGTTGACCGGCGGCTACATGATCTTGGACTGCGGGTGTTTGTGCACGACGCGTTCCGGCCCATCGAGGTTCAACGATATTTCCATGATACTTGGATGCCGGCGCGTGTTCGCAGGCGCTACCCACACTTCGACGAAGCACAAGTTGTGAAGGAGACGGAGATCTATTGGGCGAAACCGAGTGAGAGCGAATTGTCACCATCGCCTCATGGGAGCGGAGGCGCGCTCGATGTGACACTCGCATTCGCAGAGAGCGGCGACCTCTTGCATATGGGCTCAATCTTCGATGACGCGTGCGTCCTGGCGTCCACAGATTACTTCGAGCCGCACGGGGACGCATTACAACGAGATTCGGACGATGAAGCCCGCGCCAACAGGCGCGTTTTATATTGGGTGATGACCGATGCGGGCTTTGCCAACTATCCGAACGAATGGTGGCACTTCAGCTGGGGCGATCAGATGTGGGCGAAAATGGCCGGGGAGCGAGCGGCTCATTATGGCCTTGCGCCGATGCCTGGTGGATAACGTAAACTTTATTGCCGACCACCTACTTCGGCGGCTCGATCGGTCGCTGGCGATAGATCGCGACCCACTCGGCCTGTTCCTTGAGCGCCTCGGTGCCAAGTTCGGAGTAAAGCGCCCGTATTTGCGGCGCAGTCTGGGCATCGGCCCGCTCCGGGAGAAGCACGAGCGCGCGCTCAAACAGCATGCGCATCCGGTCGTATTGGCGTGCCTGCGCCTTGAGCGCGAGCTTTTCTGAATAGCCGTTGAGCGCCGTGCCAAGGCCCGGCAACAGGCCGCTGACGAGAAGGAGAACCTCGCGCAGGATCGATGCCGAACCGCCACGCCCCGCAGACGTAAACGCAATCACCATTGGGACGATCAGGAACGGCGACACGGCCAGAAGGACAAGCGCGATGTTCTCAAGCTTCTCGGCAAAAGCCTTATGGCGCATCGTTCCCTTGGCGAAGTAGGCCTGCTGCCCCTTCACCCAGAATTCTCGCACGATGGTCTCCGACGTCGAATCAGGATCACCGGCGCTTGCCGGGCGCTCGCCAGTGCTTATCGGTTCTTGGGAGCTTTGAACGAGTGCAAGCGCATTGAGGCAGGTCTTGACCCAGCCCAATTCGCTCGGCTGCATGATCGGGTAGGCATCGGCAATTGCTCCGATGCCGGCCAGCCTGAAAAAGACGGCTACCCGCAGCGCCTCCGCAAGCGCGCGATAATCAAGGAAATGCACTTGATGCTTTCCCGCATGGGCACGGCCAAACATCGCGAAGATCGCCACAAAGGCAAAGCAATAGATAAGCAGGATCAGGTTCGATCCCGCGCCGGCCAACGAGAACAGCGCGAAGCACAGGAACGCGACGAAGCCGAGCGCGTAGACCGTCAGCCAATCCTGGCGGACCTGACGCTGGCGATCCCGCGCCAAAGCATCGGCAATCGCGTAGAGACGGCACCAGCGACCAGCCTTTTCGCCTACATGCTTGCGAACCGCCTCGATATCGGCGTCAGGCTTTGTATTTGCGGGCACAATCAGATCACGAAGACTGATTGCGATCTGGTCGGATTCGGCTGACGATGACTCAAGCGCGGCAGCTTCGCGATTGAAGTTTCGCGAAAGAGCCGCAAGGGCTTCGAACGTCTCCCAGGCCTCAAGATTCCGCCGCTCCGGTTTGCCCAAAGCCGCGCGCGGATCGGGCCGGATGTGTCCTGAAAGACTTGCAACAAACTCTTCAGCGCCGCTGGTCAATTGGCGGATCAGTCCGCCGCGATGATACCTGACCAACGCCTGTCCCCACGGCGCAACCGACACGGACGACGCCGGATCATTCTCATGTTTTTGCGCATTTTGCCGCGGCGTCATGACGTGAATGACCGGGCCGATTTCCGACGTATCGAGGCTCGCCCGCACCGACCCGGATAATGAAAGCGCGAACCCTTCGCGCTTGAAACGGACAACTTCCGCGGTCCCGCCTGCGGCACCCGATTTGTCGTCGCCGTCCCATAACGCGATCAGCACATTGCAGTGTTTGGCGATGAACTTGCCCGCCGCTCGGTATTGGGCGCGGCGCTGGTCGGCATCAGTGCGCACGGCTTCAAGCGAATTGCCGGACCCGAATGGCATCACCGGCACAGCCATCGCGCGTTCGAGCAGCTCATCGAACTCGGACATATTGCCGGGCACAATTCCGGGATCGAAATCCCGGCGATATTCATCGACCGGCAGCGGCAATGCCGCAATGAGCCGGGCGCCGTGGGCGAGGCCTACGCGCGCGACCAACCGGTCGGCTCCCTCCGCGAGTGCCGACAATATGATGATCGGCACCTCGTTATCGTTGCCGAGGTAATCCCGCCGCAAGGCCTCGATCATGGATGCAACCTGCTGCTCAAGCTCGGGCACATCGGACAAGCGCAAATCGCGATGCCCGGTCACCCCGATGATGAGCGGCAGGCGGTCTGGCAATGGTTCCATGGCGAGATTCTTTATTCGGCCGCATGCGCTGGCGATTGCCGCCGCAACAGCGGCATGACTTCTTGGGCAAGGCGCTGCATCGATTCGCGCTCCCATGCCGCGTTGGCGCCGGCCCAATCCATCCCGGTGACGAGCAGAGTGCCGAAGGGGCCGGATTCCCGCCGAAACGCGGTCAGCTTTTCGGCTACGGTTTGCGCCGAGCCATGGATCAAACGACCATCGATAATGGATTCGACAGTCACTTCATGATCGGGTTGGTCGGGGTAGGCCTTGAAGCCGGCGAGCCGGCCGGCTCGCCTGAGCACTTCGTGCAGATAGCCGAAAGCGTAGCGATAGGAACTCTCCGGGCTCCGCACCCGTGCGCTCGCCTCCGCGTCCGAGCCGGCGACGAGCACATACCGTACCATGCGGAAGTCGCTGCCATCCGGCACGCGACCGGCTTCTCGGCAGCCGCCGCAATAGAGCTGCCAGTGCGACGCGGCCGCGCTCGCCGACGCCAATCCGCTCGTCACCACCCCCCAGCCACGCTGTCCCGCAAGCGCCGCGGTGGGGGAATTGGCACTTGCAACTGCGACGCAGATCGGTGGGCCACCGGCGAGCATCGGCTTCGGCATGAAGCCGATGCCGAGCTTTTCGTCGATCGCTTTCTTGATTGCGAAACGCCAGAACTCGCCGTTGATTTCATAGGGCGGCTGCCCTGACCAGATGCGCCGGATGATATCGATCGACTCCAGCATCATGCGGTTGCGCTTTCCGACATCGGCGACATCAAACAGCTCATAGTCGGAAGGCAGGCTGCCGGTGCCGATGCCAAAAATGAACCGCCCATTGCTCATGTGATCGAACTGGGCAACTTCGGCTGCAATGACGGCGGGATGGCGATTCGGCAGGTTGATGACACCGGCACCGAACCTGATGTGTGTGGTCTGCGGGATCAGGCTTGCCATGAACATCAGCGGCGAAGGGATCGGCTCACTGGTGGCCGAGAAATGCTCGCCGACCCAAACCTCGTCAAGCCCGAGGCGTTCGGCCAGCAGGCTCTTCTCGGTCGTTTCCTCCAGATAGGAACGAAGCGTCCGCGTTGGCGGGTGGAGCGGCATCATGAACAGGCCAAGGCGCATTTTTGTTTCGATTCGCACGTGCTGATATGATTGGGAGCAGGATCATAGTTTGGAATGCGCTTTGCGCAACGCAAGATTGGGGACACGGATGTACCGGGTTGCATTCATTGTCGCGCTGATATTGGGCCTGGGCCTCCCGAGTGGGCAAGCGAGTGGGCAAGCCCGCGCCGCCGACGCAGCCCTCATCGAAGGCGCAAGGCGCGAAGGCAAGGTGCTCTGGTACACGACACTGATTGTGAACCAGGCGATCCGACCGCTCAAGGAAGCCTTTGAAAAAACCCATCCGGGCATCGAGCTGCAATTTGTACGCGCCGACGAAAACCCGACCGCCGCCAAGATCATCGCCGAAGCACAGGCCGGCCGCGTCCAGGCCGACGTGTTCGACGCCATTTCCAGTATGGTCCCGCTCCGGCGCGCCGGGTTGGTCGCCCCCTTTGTGCCAAGCGCCGCAGGCCAATATCCGGCAGACCTCAAGGACACGGACGGATACTGGATTGCGATCCTGCTTTATGTTTTTGCGCCCGGCATCAACACCGCGATGGTGCCCAAGGCACAGGCGCCCAAAACCTATCAGGATTTGCTCGACCCCCGCTGGAAAGGAAAGATGGCGTGGAACCCTGGCTCGATGGCCGGCGCGATCGGATTTGTCGGCAACACGCTCATCGGCATGGGCGAGGAGCGCGGCCGCGCCTACCTCGAAGCGCTCGCCAGACAGCAGATCGTGAATATCTCGCGCGCGATCCTCGATCAGGTCATTGCCGGCGAATATCCGATGGGCCTCATGATGTTCAACCATCACACGGTGATCAGTGCACAGCGTGGCGCGCCGTCCGATTGGCTCGTCCTGGAGCCGGTGCCGGTCGCGCTCGATGCGGTCGGGATTCTCAAAGACGCGCCCCATCCCAACGCGGCGCGGCTTCTGGTCGAATTCCTCACCTCCGAGGCAGGTCAGCGCGTGTTGCAAAAGGCCGACTATCTGCCCGCCATGCCGAGCGTGCCCGCCATGAAATCCGGCCTGCGGCCCGAGGATGGAAAGTTCAA
>DATGVJ010000027.1:0-13533 GCA_035300505.1 Xanthobacteraceae bacterium | reverse complement strand
TCCGTGACGACATACATCACGTCGGTGCGCGGCGTGGTCACGACGTTGCCGTGAGTGAGGCTCAACACAATCCGGCTGCGGCGGGCCCCGCGCTTGTCATAGGTGGAGGAGAGGCAAATGAACGACTTGCCGCCTCTCGACTCATAGGCGCCGCGCACGAACTGCAACTGTCCGCCGGTGCCGCTGATGTGGCGATGGCCGTCGGATTCGGAAGCGGCCTGACCTTGCAAATCGACCTGCGTCGTATTGTTGATCGCGATCACATTGTCGTTCTGCATGATGATGTGGGGCATGTTCGTATATTCGACGGAACAGCAGTGCATGTCGCGATTGCGGTCAAGCGTCGCATAAAGTTCCTGCGAACCAAGCGCAAATGAGTAGACGATCTTGCCGGGATTGAGGTTTTTCCTGGCGCCGGTGATGCGGCTGGCTTTGTAAAGGTCGGCAATGCCGTCGGTCAGCATTTCGGTGTGTATGCCGAGATCGCGTACGCCGCTTTCCAGCAGCAGTGCGCAAACCGCGTTGGGCATGCCGCCGATACCGACTTGCAGGCAGGCGCCGTCTTCCACTTGCGCGGCGATCAGGCGCGCCACGGCACGGTCGACGTCGCATGGTGGCGGGTTCGCCAGTTCGGAAGCCGGCGCATCGTCGCCCGCAACGATGTAGTCGACCTCGCTGACATGCACGCCGGTCCGTTCGCCATCCACATAGGGCAGGCCGCGGGTGGTCTCGACGATGACCATTTTGGCGCATTCAACGACTGCACGGTGCCAGAGGTTAGTGCAGCCGAAATTGAAATAGCCGTTCTCGTCCATCGGGCATGTCTTGTAGACGGCAATGTCGACCGGGGGCATGAAGCGCCGGTAATAGTCCGGAACTTCGCCGAGATTGACCGGGAGGTAGTGACTGCGCCCGGCATCATGTTTCTTGCGATCGTAGCCGGAAAAATGCAGGCTGAACCAGCAGACATGATTTCCTTCGGGATCTGCTTCCAGCACGGCGCGCGGCTTCATCGTCAGGCAACTGCGAAACTTCACGTCGTTGAGTTCGCGCACGCGAGCGCCCAAGGCATTGTCGAATACATCGGGCTGGCAAAGCGATGTGCCGTAGTCGAGCCACATGCCGGATTTGACCAAAGCCGCCGCGCTCTCGGCGGAAACTGTCTGCGCCGGCGCGTCAGAAACCCTCATGGTTATTCCCCCCTGTGAGTCGGTCCTACGGCAGCGGCTTCCCTCTTACGTCTGCCGCGCGCGAAATCTTGATCAGCACGCCGATCCCCTTGTCGGCGCCGTCGTGCTCCTGTTCGCGCTTATTGAGCCGCTTGAAGATCGCCTCGCGCAGTGGACCGCTCTCGTGCAGTTCGGCGGTCCCGTAAAAGCGCAAGAAGCCGGATTCGAGTATGCCGTCGCGTTGTGCCTTGAAATTCGGGTACATGACGCAGACGCGCAGTTCGCTGCCGAGATTGGCGAGCGCCTGCTTCTTCGAGCGCTCCCAATAGGCGAGGTGCTCGTCGTCATAGACCAGCATCGAGCCCTTGGGGGAGATGTTGGGCCCGTCCGGCCCGGCGGTCGCCAGCAGGCACGGATAGCCGTCGATCCAGGCGTTGTCGACAAGCGTTCTGATCTTCTGGCTGATCGGCATTGTTACTCCCGTTTCCCAAGCTTGATGCCGCCCGGAATAGTGCGGCGAATTTGCAGTTCCTACCATATCGCGGCGAATGCGTTTGGGAACTTGCGTATCGGAACTTCTCTGGCGCTCATCCCACAGCAGCCTATAATGCATTAGGCTGTTCATGGCTCGTCGGGATCGGTTGCATAGGGCCCAAGACCCGGCTGGCCAATCGGGCGAAATTCGCGGCGAGCCGGCGTGACCACGCGAAGCCGAACCACGCGAACACGGAGGGTGGGCGATGGATCGAAAGCAGATTTTTGTCGTGACCGCGATCGGCTTGGCTCTTGCTGCCACCTGGCCGCTGGAGCGCGGCGTCGTCCTCGGACAGCCGCAGCAGAGTGTCCAAGTCCCAAAATTTCAATACGATCCGACGTTTCCGCAGCCGCTCCCCGAAAAGTGGGCGATCGGCGCGATCGGCGGCATGGCAGTCGACAGCCACGATAATGTCTGGGTGCTGCATAGGCCCGGTCCGTTGCAGAAGAACGAGCGTTTCGCGGGCGCGGGCATGACGCCTCCAAAGGCGGATTGCTGCATCCCGGCGCCGCCGGTGCTCAAGTTCGATCAGGACGGCAAGTTGCTCGCATCATGGGGCGGCCCCGGTCAGGGCTACGAGTGGCCCTTGGTCGAGCACGGCATTTTTGTCGATGCGAAAGATAACGTCTGGCTGGCAGGAAGCGGCGAGAAGGATGACCAGGTCCTCAAGTTCACGGCGGAGGGCAAGTTCCTGGCGCAGTTCGGCCGTCAGGGCCGCAGCGGCGGCAGTTCCGACACGCAAAACCTCGGCGGCCCCGCCAACCTGACGGTCGATTCCGTCGGCAATGAACTGTATGTCGCCGACGGCTACCGGAACCGCCGCGTCATCGTGATCGACACCGAGACGCTTGGCTTCAAGCGCATGTGGGGCGCATACGGCAATAAGCCCGACGACAAAAACCTCGGGCCCTACAATCCGGACGCGCCTTTGGCGCAGCAATTCCGTTTGCCGCACAACGTCGCGCTGTCGAAAGACGGCTTGGTATATGTCTCCGATCGCGTCAACGACCGCATCCAGGTGTTCAAGACAGACGGTACGTATGTGCGGGAAGGAACCGTCGCGCCGCGAACGCTGCTCGCCGGTTCGACCTCCGGGTTGGCGTTTTCCCCGGATCAGCGTTTCCTCTATGTGATCGACGGTGGGAACCACCATGTCTGGATTCTCCTGCGTGAGACGCTCCAGGTCGTCGACCGCATCGGACAGCAGGGCATATTCGGCGGAGCGCTGAACGTGCCGCATGCGCTGGCGGTCGACAGCAAAGGTAACATCTACGTCGGCGAAAACTTCGACGGCCGGCGCTTCCAGCGGTTCGTTGCCAAGGGAATGGGCGAGCCTACCGGCAGGACTCTCCCGCCTCCGAAACCGTAGCGCGTATGACGACGACAAAGGTTGTGACGGTCGTAGCGTCGAACCGTGAGGATGGCTTGCAGAAGTTTCTGAGGGCATGGATACCCGCCCCTTGGGACGAATTGATCGTGGTCGAAGACGGTCCACAACGGTCGATGGCCATCGAAGACGGACGGCAGCGGCCGATCCATCATTTTTCTTGGGCTGAAATCACGGAAGATCCCGACGTGATTGACCCTGCAACGTTCAGCCGCCGCGACTCGGCAATCAAGATGTATGGCTTCTGGGCCGCGGTTCGCGCAGGGGCCGATGTCGTCATCGCATTGGATGACGACTGTTTCCCGTCCGGTTTGCCGGAGAGTTTTATCGCCGCACATCTCGCTTCATTGTCGCAGCGGACACGATGGGTGCCCTCGATTGACGAAAGCCCGACACGGGGCCTTCCATATTTCGACCATGGGACCCTGCCCGGTGCCGTCGCAAATATGGGCCTCTGGCAGGGTGTCGCCGACTACGACGCGCCGCAGACATTGGCATTGCACCGCTCCGGCAATTTGCGTCACTCATTTAATCCTCCGGCTGGAAATCGCCTCATGCACCCGCAGCAATACTGGCCGTTTTGCGCGATGAACATTGCTTTCCGTCGCGAGCTTGCGCCATTGATGTACATGCCGAAGATGGGGGAGGGGTCGCCGTATCGCCGATTTGATGACATCTGGTGCGGCGTAATCCTGCAGCGATGCTGCCGCCATCTCGGTCTCTTGCTTGCCGCAGGCGAGCCGCACATCCAACACATACGCGCGTCCGACGCGCTCATCAATCTCGAGAAGGAGGCACCAGGAATCCGTGCAAACGAAGATTTTTGGAAAGTTATCGAGGCAACGCCACTTGATCCGGCAAAGCGCGCGACGCCGTTGACCTGTGCTGAAGCGGTCGCCACCCACCTGACGTCAGCAAGCCGTAATGAAGATCGCTTGACCCGAAACATGACCTTGTTGGGTTACCTGGCCGAGGAAGGAACACGCATGCAAAATTGGTGCAAGATGTTTCGCAATGCCGGCTGGGAATGAATATGCCGGGATGAGCCGGTGAAGAAAGGGCCGCCCGACAGCGGAGCCGCCTAGAGGCGAAGCTCCCAACGAGAATCTTCGATAGGCCGCGACGCCGTCAATCCACCCTGACCCCGGACGCGCGCACGATGCCGCCCCAGCGCGCGTGCTCGGCTTGCAAATATTGCCCCAATTGCTCAGGCGTTCCGCCGCGTGGCTCGTTGCCTTCTTCCTGCAGCCTCTTGATCATCTCGGGATCGCTGAGCGCCTTGTTGGCCGCGGCGTTGAGGCGCGCGATCACGTCTGGCGGCGTGCCTGCCGGCGCGACAAGTGCCTTCCAGTCGTAGGCCTCGAAGCCATCAAAACCCTGCTCAGCAATCGTTGGTACATCGGGCAGCGCCGGCAGGCGATCGACTGACGTCGTGGCCAAGGCCCGCAGGTTTCCGCCCCGTATCAGGGAAACCACGGCGGGCGGTGTTGCGAACGCAAAATCCACTTGGCCCGCGAGCACATCGGTGATCGCCGGCGCGGCTCCGCGGTAGGGCACGTGCAAGAACTTCACGCCGGCACGCTGAGCAAACAGCTCTCCCCCCAAATGCGCGACTGTGCCCACGCCCGGTGACGCGAAAGTCAGGGCATTGGTTTGCACTTTTGCGGCGCTCACGACGTCGCTCAATGTTCGAAGTGCGGACTCCTTGCGCACCACAAGCACGTTCGGTTGCGAGCCGACCAGCACCACCGGCGCGAAGTCCTTCAACGCATCGTAGGACAGCTTGGGGTAAAGGGTCGGATTGATGGCGAGATTGGAGGTTTGCCCCATTCCCAATGTCTGGCCATCGGCTTTCGCCTTGGCGACTGCGTCGATACCGATATTGCCGCCGGCACCTGGCCTGTTGTCGATCACGAATGTCCAACTGGTGGCTGCGCCTATTTTGTTGGCGAGCAGCCGCGACAACACGTCGGTGCCGCCGCCAGGTGGAAACGGAACGATCAGCTTGATCGACCCGGCGGGAAAAGATTGCGCCTGCGCGTTGCGCAGCGCACTGAAGAGACCGGCTGTGCCGATCAGCGGCGCGGCAGCGCCCGCTGACAGATGCAGAAATTGCCGGCGTCGAAGTTTCGTTTTCATCATAGGCCTGTCTCCAGGGTCGGCGGTCACCGCATCAGCGTACAGCGGTGTTCAATCAATACGCTAACCGGCCGGCTTCGCCGTCGCGCGCAGGCTCGTGAGTTTGCGCTCCCAGGCGATCGCATGCTCGACGATCGTGTCGAGGCTGTCGAGTTGCGGTGTCCAGCCGAGCACGGACCGGATGCGCCGGCTGTCGGCAATAATTTCAGCGGGATCGCCGGGCCGGCGATCCGCGTGTTGCACGGCGAAGTTTTGACCGCTGACACGTTTGACGGCGCCAATAACTTCCAGCACGGAATAGCCGTGCCCATAGCCGGCATTGAAGGTTTCGCTGGCGCCACCGCTCCGCAGATAATCAAGCGCCGCCGAATGCGCGCGGGCCAGGTCGCTTACGTGGATGTAGTCGCGGATGCAAGTGCCGTCGGGTGTCGGATAGTCTGTGCCATAGACGCCGACGCGTGGCCGCAAGCCCAATGCGCACTCGACCGTGACCTTGATGAGGTGGGTGGCGCCGACGGTGGACTGCCCGGTGCGTTGCATCGGGTCGCAACCCGCCACGTTGAAGTAGCGCAGGATCACATATTTCAGTCCATGCGCCGCGGCGACGTCGCGCAGCATCATCTCGGTCATTAGTTTCGAATTGCCATAAGGCGACATCGGCTTGATGAAATCATCCTCGGCGCATGGAACGCGCTCGGGCGTGCCGTAGACGGCGGCCGTCGAGGAAAAAATAAAATGTTTGATGCCGGTCTTGACCGCGGCCGCCAGGAGCGAGCGGGCGTTCACGGTGTTGTTGCGATAATAGCCGAGCGGATTGGAAACCGAGTCCGGGACGACGATCGAGGCCGCGAAATGGATGATCTCGGTTACGTCATGGGCGCGGATGACCTCCTCGACAAGCTCTTCGCTGCCGACATCGCCGACGATCAGGGGTACGGTTTTGGGCATGGCCGAACGGAAGCCGGTGGACAGATCGTCGATGACGACAACCGGCTCGCCGGCGTCGGCCAGCGCATGGACCATGTGGCTGCCGATGTAGCCGGCGCCGCCTGTGACGAGAATGCTCATGTCGGGCTCACGTGATCTGCGATTATGATATGAGCGTATGTCGCCGGTGGGGCAGAATCCATGGATGGGGGACCATTGACCAAGAATATCCTGTTTGTCAAAACCTCGTCGCTCGGCGATGTCATCCACCACATGCCGGCGCTGACCGATGCGCGCCGTCACCTGCCCAAGGCCCAGTTCTCCTGGGTGGTGGAGGAGGATTTTGCGCCGCTGGTGCGGCTTCATCCGGCCGTCGACGAAGTGATCCCGGTGGCAACGCGCCGCTGGCGCCATGCCGTTTTTGCACCAACGACTTGGGGCGAGATCAGATCTTTCATGCGCCGGATCCGCACCGGCCCCTATACGGAAATAATCGACACTCAGGGACTGCTGCGTACAGGACTCATGATGCGCGGGGCGCGGGCGCGCCGGCATGGCTACGATCGCGACAGCATTCGCGAGCCGCTAGCTTGCCGGTACTACGATGTCCGTCATGCGGTCTCGCGGGGGCTGCATGCCATTGCTCGCAACCGCATTCTCACAGGCTTGGCGCTCGGCTACATGTCGGACGTCACAATCGATTATGGGCTGCCGCGTGAAAATTTTGGCTCGGCGGGGCGCTATGGGCTGTTGCTGCACTCAACCGCGCGGCCCGAAAAACTCTGGCCGACGGATTCATGGATCGCGCTTGGAAACGCCTTGCGGGCACATGGATTGCGATTGGTGCTGCCCTGGGGATCGCCTGCCGAACGGCAGCGCGGTGAATTGATCGCGTGCGCAATTCCCGGCGCCGAAGTACCGGACCACGCACCGATCGACGCCATGGCAAAACTTGTCGCCGGTGCTTCCTTCGTGATCGGCGTCGATACTGGCCTGGTGCATCTCGCGGCGGCCTTCGGTGTCCCGCTCGTGGCGATATTCATCAGTTCCAGACCTGGATTGACCGGGCCCATGGGGCCCGGGCCGATCGCGATCGTGGGGGGCGAGGGCGCCATGCCGTCGGTCGCGGAGGCCGTGGCCGCGTTCGAGCGGGTGGTGGGGTGAGCTTGTAGGATGGGTAGAGCAATAAAAAGCGCGTTTTCAAACGCGCTTTTTATTGCGAAACCCATCGCCCCCCACGGGCCGCGGGTTGATGGGTTTCGCGATAACGCGTGAAGAACGCGTCATCGCTCTACCCATCCTACAAAAAAACTACCGCGGTGTCGCGAGCCAGGTCTTCGAATCCATCTCGTTCTTGGGCGGCGTGGCCTTGTCGGGATCGATGCGCACCATGAGATAGTTGATGTGATCATCGATCTTGGTGAACCAATGTCCGGTTCCGGCCGGAATGATTACGACGTCACCGGCTTTGAGATTGTAGGTGACGCCGTTGCGAACCGACGTTCCGTTGTTGCCCGGCCCGTTGAACAGGCGCACGGTCTCTTGCGTCGCTGGACGGCGCTTCATGTCGGCGATGTCCGGACCCAGCACGAGCGTGCCAGAGCCGGAAATGATGTGATAGACCTCGCTCACCAGGTCGTGCTCGGCGACGGACGCCGCTGCGGGCGCGTCAAGCTTGCCGCGATACACCATGCCGATCGCGACGTTCGACTTGCCGATGTCGACCGCGCGCACCTGCTGATCGACGCGCTTCTCGGCGATCGCTTTCTTGGTGTAGGCTTCCAATTCGCTCACCGGAATGTAGGTCCCCGGGCACATCTTGCAGGTCGGCTGCGGGTCGGTCTGTTGCGCATGGCCGAGGCTGGTCACGGCGACCAGGCAACCCGCTACCGCAAATCCTAAAACGGTCTTGTTCATGGCTTCCTCCTGCTTTGTTTGGGAATGCTCGCTTGTCCAGTGTTCTTAAGGAGGCGGGCGTTCCCTCTGTTGAACGATCCGAGCATAGAGCGGACACGGATCGTCAACAAGGTAACTTACCGCCGACAGGCGACTCATCGCCCCAGCGCCACTTAGCGCCGCAAGGATGACGGCAAGCCGGCTATCGCCTGCAGGACGCGCTCGATCGGGATATCGCGCATGCATTTATGGTGTTGCAGCCGGCAGTCGGGCTTGTGGCATGGCCGGCAGGCGAGTTCGGTGGTTGTCTCGATCACGCCTGCGATCGGGTTGAGCGGGGCCCAGTGCCATGGGCTTGTCGGACCGAAAATTCCAATGGTCGGCGTGCCGATGGCGGCGGCGACATGGAGCAGGCCGGAGTCGTTTGAGACCGCGAGATCGGCACCGTCGAGCGCCAGAATGGCGTTGCGAAGATCGTCGCCGGTGAGATCGCGGATATGAGCCGGATCGGCCGCGGCAATCTCCGCAGCAACGGCTTTTTCGCTTGGGCCCCCGATGACCCATACGTCTTTGCCATCCGCGGCCAGCGCACGCGCCAAGCCTGCGTAATAGTCCGGCGGCCAGCGCTTTGAGGGGCCGACTGCGCCAGGCGCCAGCGCCACGATCCGCCGCCCATTGCCTGTGAGGCCGTGCCTCCGGCGCCAGTCGTCCACCTCCCGGGGTGGCACGATGATCTGCGGCACCGGCCATTCGGCGGGAAGAACTTCGCCTTTTGGCAGCGCGAGGGCGGCGCAGCGCTCGACCATGCGGGGCAGCTTGCGCTCGCCCGTGCGCAGGTCGTTGATCAGCCCGAATCGCATTTCGCCGACAAAGCCTGTCCGTAACGGAATCCCGGCGAGCCAGGGGGCAAGCGCCGCCTTCCAGGTGCGTGGCATGATCAAGGCCTGCCCATAGCCCTCCGGGCGCAGCCTTCGCGCCAGCGCGCTATGTTGGCTTAAGGCCAGTTGTTTGCGTGGCAGGTCGACGATCATCCCTTTGCGCACACCGGGCATGTAGTCGAGCAGCGGGGCGACCATGGTGGTGGTGAGGACGTCGATGGGCCGCGTCGGCGCACGCTGTCGCAAGACCCGCACGACCGTATGACAGCGAACGAAATCGCCGATCCACATATACGGAACGATGAGGGCAGGGGTATCCGGCATGTGGTCAGGGCCCGGCGACGTTGATGGTTGGCCGGGACGTTGCACGGCGGGGCACTCTAGGGCAAATGGAGGTTTGGACAGGTAGGTTTCTCATGTTGCTGGTCACCGGAGCCGCCGGATTTATCGGATCGAATGTGGTCGCGGCCCTCAACGATGCCGGCCATGGCGACATCGTGGTCAACGACCATTTTGGCAGCGACGGCAAGTGGCGCAACCTTGCCAAGCGGCGGCTTGCCGACGTCATTCCGCCCAGCGAATTGCTGGCTTGGCTCGCCGGTCGCAAGCTCGACGCCGTGATCCATATGGGGGCCATTTCGGATACGACGGCAAGCGACGCTGACCTTGTCATCGCCACCAATTTTCGGCTTTCGCTGCGGTTGCTCGAATGGTGCGCGGAAAGCCGGACGCCGTTCATCTACGCGTCCTCGGCCGCGACCTATGGCGAGGGCGAACAGGGATTTGACGACGACTGGTCGCTCGCTGCGTTGCAGCGTTTGCGGCCGATGAATCTCTACGGTTGGAGCAAGCATTTGTTCGATCTTGCGGTCGTCGAACGCCACCAGAAGGGTGGCGCCTTGCCGCCACAATGGGCCGGCTTGAAATTCTTCAACGTGTTCGGGCCCAACGAGTACCACAAGGGCGAAATGATGAGCCTGGTCGCCAAACGGTTTGGCGACGCCAAGGCCGGAAACACCATCAGCCTGTTCAAGTCGCACCGCGAAGGGATCGGCGACGGCGAGCAGAAGCGCGACTTCATCTTCGTCGACGATGCGGTCGCGGTCATTCTTTGGCTCCTTGAGAATCCATCGGTGTCGGGGATTTTCAATGTCGGCACCGGCGCGGCCCGCAGCTTTCGCGATCTCATGCTGGCCATGTTGCGCGCGCTCGGCCAGGAGCCAAACGTCAACTATATCGACATGCCGCCCGCGATCCGGACTCAATATCAATATTTCACGCAGGCCAATATGGCGAGCCTGCGCCGGGCCGGTTATGGCGCCAATTTCATGTCGGTCGAGGATGGTGTCGCGCGTTACGTGACGCAATTCCTCGATCGTCCCGATCGATACCGATAATCCGTCAAGGAGAGCGCATTGTCTTCGTCCACCCGCGTGTTCGACGACCACCTCTTTCAGTTCAAGGGGCAGACGGTTCTGTGCATCGGCGATCTCATGCTCGACGAGTTCCACTATGGGGCGGTCGAGCGAATTTCGCCGGAGGCGGCGACGCCGGTGATTGCCGTCGAACGCTGCGAGACCATGGTGGGCGGGGCCGGAAACGTCGCGCGCAACATTGCGGGCCTTGGCGCCAGTTGTGCCTTGGTCGGTGTCCGTGGCGACGACGAGGCAGGCCGCGTGCTGATGCAACGATTTGCCGGCGATCCAAATATCGAGATGCTTCTTGTGGTCGATCCTTTGCGTCCGACGACGCGCAAGATGCGTTTCGTCTCAGAGCGCCATTCGACGCATTTGCTGCGCGCGGATTGGGAGAAATCCACGCGCATCGATTCTGAACTGCAAGAGGCGGTCAAGAGCCGCGCGCTTGAGGCCTTGCCTCGGGTTCGGTCGGTCGTGTTGTCGGATTATGCCAAAGGCGTGTTGACGCCGGATGTCATCGAAACCGTGATCGCGGCAGCGTCACAGCGCGGTACACCCGTCATTGTCGACCCCAAGGGAACCGATTATTCGATCTACCGGGGCGCGACGCTGATCACGCCCAATCGCAAGGAACTTAGCGATGCGACGAGGCGTCCGGTTGGAACGATCGAGCAGATCGCAGTCGCCGCAGCCGAACTCATCGGCTCGGTTGAATGCAATGCGGTTTTGGTCACCCTCAATGAAGACGGAATGATGCTCCTGGTGCGAGGCGAAGAGCCCGTTCTCGTGCCGGCCTATCCGGTCAAGGTGCGCGATGTTTCGGGTGCCGGCGACACCGTTGTGGCGACACTGTCGGTGATGCTTGCGGCCGGCATCGATCTCGAAACATCGATGCGAACCGCCAATGCGGCGGCGTCGGTCGTCGTCGGCAAACGCGGTATCGCGACTGTGACGGTCGCTGAATTGCGGTCGCGTGCCCTGCCGGCTGCGTCCTTGGCGAGCGAGGAAAAGGTCATCTACGATTGGTCGATCCTCGACGAGAAGTTGCCGGAATTGCGCCGGAGCGGATTGCGCATTGGTTTTACCAATGGGTGTTTCGATCTGTTGCATCCCGGGCACGTCAAACTGCTGACGCAGGCGCGTGGCGCATGCGACCATCTTGTCGTGGGGCTCAACAGCGATGCATCCGTCAAGCGCCTCAAAGGCGCCGGCCGGCCGGTGCAGGACCAGCACGCACGCGCCGAAGTCTTGTCAGCCCTCGAAGCCGTCGACGCGGTCGTCATTTTCGAGGAGGACACGCCCATTGAACTCATTCGCCGCGTCCGCCCCAAGGTTCTGGTCAAGGGCGCCGACTATTCGATCGACCAGGTGGTCGGGCGGGAACTGGTCGAGGCGGATGGTGGCGAGGTTGTGCTCGTTGAACTCACGCCGGGACATTCGACGAGTGCGCTGGTAGCGCGATCGGCAAGGCCGGCGTAGCAAGACCAGTGTAGAATGACCGGCCGTCGCGTATTGGGGGGCCGGATTACGTATCACATAGCCCGCATCGTCGGACCGTCCCGGTCGGGCAAGTCGACGTTCACCAAACTCGTGCAGCGGCTTTATGTGGTGTGCCGGAAAGCGGCGGATGTTGATAGTGTGTCGTCATAACTTCGTCGTCAAACAAAAGTTGATTGCTCTAGCGTGCGGTTCGTCTGACCCAAAGACCACCAGGCTCTACGGGAGATTTCTCGTGGCGAGACGAGTTAATGGACAAGGAGGATAACTGCAATCTTTGTGGCAAGACGGGGGATTTCGGGCCGCCGCCAATATAAGCGGCGGCTTCGATCATGAGCGGCAACCATGGGTAATACGTCCGCGGTTGGGGGGACTCGGTCGGAAACGGCGAAATACGCCAAAGCGCGCTCCGAAGAGCGCCCGTTTGTTCACAGAGTGTGCCTTGCGCTTTGGCTATTCCGCCCTAGTGCAGCGAAGCTAGCTGCCATTCCAGTGGGTGTAAGTCCCGCCGACATAGGAGTCCAGTCGATGTCGTAGTCATATCCAGCGGCGGGAAGGGTGACCGACCCGTCGAAAGCCTGGAAGTAAAAGTCTCCGGGGGCTGGGAGCAATTCCGGTTTGATCCGACCAGGGAGGCGAGCAACCCGACAGGCCGTAGCAAAAGTGAACCAGTGAAGCCACGTAATATAGCCCCGCGTGAATCGGATTGCGGGAATCTTGGGAGTGTCGAGCCGGTTAGGGTGTGGCGAAGACCGTGTCAGCATCGCGATATTGGACATTACGATGTCTGAACTCCCCGGGGTCGGAGAGGATGGCATGTCGGGAAGGAATGTGTAGCGAAAGCTCGGAACCACTCGCGGGTCGCCTCGGCGCTCCCGCACAGCGAAGGCATCGCGTATAAGCCGCCATGCGGTGAAATCGCGGTGTGCCTGCGAGTGGGGCGGATGAGGCCAGTAAGTGATGACGGACCGGGACACTATAACCCGGACCCGAGCGAGGGCCTCTGGGGCGGAGGAGTAAATTCCTCCAGGCGGTGCATCATCGAGTCCGCTTCCCGACACAGAGCGGGGGCTACTGCGCGAGAGCGGAGCACCGGCGCGACAACGAGATGCACGAAGGGTGGATGCAAACTGGACATCGGACGGCGCATGCTGGGAGCAAGCTTAAGCTGCCGATTATCCGGGAAGGCACTGCCTGAAATGCCAGCCTTCCAGCCGTACTGAGGAAAACTCGCCGTACGGAATGATAGGGGGGATCGAGGAAACGTCGGATTTCGAAGTCCGCTCCGCGCCTCGATCCTACCCGACCGAGTTCGCATCGCAACCGCGAGGCTTTCGATGGGTTTCGGCAAGAAAATGCGTTTGAAGGCGCGTTTTCATGGCTCTACCCATCCTACGCGCCCTTAGCCTTCAGTCACGGTAGTAATCCCGATACCAATCGACGAAGTCACGCACGCCCTGTGCCAGCGCGGTCGTCGGTTTGAAGCCGGTCAAGTGTTCAAGCTTTACCGTGCTGGCCCACGTCGCCGGGACGTCGCCGGGCTGCGTCGGCAGGTCGCGGCGGATGGCTTGGCGGCCGAGGATCTGTTCGATCGTGGAGATAAAATCCTCAAGCCCGATTGGATTGCTGCTGCCGATATTGACGACGCGGTAGGGGGCGTCCGGCGCGATGTCGGGGCCGGTTGTCG
>DATGVJ010000026.1:0-3796 GCA_035300505.1 Xanthobacteraceae bacterium | reverse complement strand
GTCAAGAAGGGCCGACGCTGCAGGATTTGGCGGAGCGGTTGGCAATTGGAATCTCGGCCCTAACGCACGCGCTGCGGCCGCTGGTGAGGGACGGACTGGTTGAACTGCGGCAAGACCCCCAGGACGGGCGCACGAAGCGCGGTATTCTGACCCGCTTAGGCAAGGCCCGGCTCCGGGACGCGCTCCCGCTGTGGGCTGCGGCGAACCGCCGCGTGGAAACTGTCTTAGAGCCTGGCTCGGCCGAGAAGCTGCGAAGCTTGGCGGATCAAATCTCCTCGCAGGAATTTCTCGACGCTTATGCCGCGCGCAAGACGCTTGGAACCAATCCTAAGGTGACGTCCGAGACTTAGGTCATCTCGGCGAGCAAACTCCGGCCGAACCGGCGTGTTCGCCTGAATGGAACCTTTCTGTTCCACTACGAGCTTGGCCGAGCGCAACGACCATTGTAGTTTACAAGACTGTCGAGCGATCTCGCTCAGAGAGGCTCCCAACTGACGGGATTCACTCCTTCTTCAGCGCGGCAACCAGTTCAGACGTGGTGAGGATGGCGTGCGAGTAGGTAGGACCGTCGATGTTCATTGCAGCGTGCATCGCTTCAGGAGTGTAGGCAGCGGTCGCATCGCGAACCAACGTGACGTGATACCCCAATTCCATGCCAATGCGACCCGTGGCCTCAATGCAGGTATTAGCCAGCATCCCGATGACGATAATTTTCTCGTAACCATGGTGCCTGAGCTGGTGGTCTAGATCCGTATTCGGAAAACCACTTGAGCCCCAGTGCTCCTTGATCAGGATGTCACCCGGTTGGAGTTGGAAATCGTCGTGAAAGGAGCCTCCCCACGTATCTTTCGCGAAGATTTGGCTCTTGTTTCCCGCCTGTTGATAGGGCGTCGGGTATTTCCAACCTTTGTATTGGAGTGGCTCCGATCTTTGGTGAGGTACAAAGAAGATGCCTAGGCCAGCTTCTCGAGCGGCACGCATGATTGCGCGCAGGTTGTCAAGTAAGCCGACCTCCTCGGCTATGGGCTTGGCACGGGGCCACAGCTTTCCGCCCTCGCTGAGGAAGTCATTGTACGGGTCTACCAGAAGTACAGCCGTCATCTTTGGATCATAGGTCGGCGTCGTCATGGGATTTTCCTTGAAGGTGGACGGGATTGGGTCACTGTGAGGACCGCCTGTTCGTCAGATCTGAGCTAGGCCGCCATCGACGAAGATCTCGCTGGCCGCGATGAAGCTGCTGTCGTCAGAGGCCAGGAAGGCGACGACATTCGCAACCTCCTCATCGGTTCCCGTTCGGGCAAGGGGCGTTATGCTTGCCGCGTATTCCATGAAGCTGTTCAGCGCATCACGGCTGGCGCTGGCGTTTTCGTATGCGGGTGTCGGGATCACCCCAGGGCTGATCGCGTTGACCCGGATGCCCCGGCCCCGCAAATCCGACGACCATGTCCTAGCTAAGTTGCGGACCGCCGCCTTTGAGGCGCTGTAGACGCTCCAATTGGCCCAGCCTTTTGAGGCGACGATCGAGGCGTTCAAGATGATCGAGCCGCCAGGCCCCATGAGAGGCAGGGCCTTCTGGACTGTCCAGATCACGCCCTTGACGTTCACGTCCAGCAGATTCTCGACGTGCTCTTCCGTCAGGCTGCCGAGTGGCGCCTTGGTGACCAAGCCGGCATTTGCGAAAACGACGTCGACGCGCCCCACTTCTTTGCGAATTTGACCGTAGAGGCGGTCGAGATCGGCCGGCTTGGAGACATCACCCTGAACAGGCGTCGCACTTGGTCCGAGAAGGACCGCGGCCGCTTCGAGCTCGGGCTGCCTGCGGCCCGTGATGTACACGCGCGCGCCGTTTTTCACGAAGACCTTGGCCGTAGCCAGGCCAATTCCGGAGTTTCCACCGGTGATAACAGCGATCTTTCCATCGAGTTTCGGCATTTCTTCCTCACGCTTGTCGGTTGAACCACGCAGTTTCCCAGGACTCGGCGCGTTCGGCCTTGCCCTTCGCCTCATCCACGCAACTCGCCTTCCGTATGCTTGCGTGTTTGAACATCATGAGCGTTTCCTTAAGGCGGGTGCGGCCGGCCCGATCGTACGCCGCTGAACAGCACTATCTCGGCGCGTACTGCATCTCCCCGTTGCCGAAGGACCAATCCTCGCGAGCGGAGTCCACCAGGCTTATCCAGATATCCGCTTTCCGCACCTTTTCCTTCTCATGTATCTCGTCGGCGATCCTCTTATAAAACTTCTTCTTCACATCGGTTGCTCTTCCGCCGACCCACGTAACCTGGATGATGATAAGATCGCGGCTATATTCAATGCCGAGATACCCTTCCTCGGGATAGATAATCTCATCATCAGCGTGCCTGGTGATGATCTGAAACTTGTCATGTAACGGAACGTTGGCGATCTCGACCATCGCGCCGTATACGGCGTCGCTCACGGCGCGAATACGCTCCCTCGACGCGTTCTTGCTGAGGTCGATCCTTACGAGCGGCATATCACTGTCTCCTTGCGTGTAGATGGCCAGCGCGATGCTGGAGGCGCCCACGGCGGCTGAGCTTACGAGAAAGCTGCGTCGGTTGAGGGATGACGATATCGCGGACATGATCATTCCTTGTCGGATTTACGAGCTTGGCCGTATTGCTGGCTCCAGGAGCCGACAGAGGTCGACCTAAGGCCGAGTTCTCTGCATATGCTTGCATTTCGCCTGAAAAGATGCATATGCTGGTAACGGCCGTCAAGGACCGAACACGAAGAGGTGATCAAGATGGCAGGCAGGAATGATCGGGTCGCGGGACCCGGCAAGGGCGGCGGGTGCAGTTGCACGGCGCTGCGCAAGGCCTCACGCCGTATTTCGCAGCTCTACGACACGGCTCTTGCGCCGAGCGGCTTGAAGACGACGCAGCGCGCGATCCTCGCTCAGATCGGACGATCGGAGCCGACCACGGTTGGCGAGCTCGCGGAGGCGCTGGTGATGGACTCCGGAGCGCTCGCCCACACACTGAAACCGCTGGAGCGCGACGGTCTCATCGCTGTCGCAGTCGATCCCGACGATCGGCGAAATCGGCTGATAACGCTCACGCGGCGGGGCCGCGCGAAGCTCGCCGAAACCGATGCCCTGTGGGCGAAGGCTCAGCGGGGCTTCGAAGCCGCCTTGGGGCGCGCCGATTCCGAGGCGCTGCGTGGGGTGCTGCGCGCTCTGATCTCGGACGACTTCGCCGCCGCATTCGGGAAGGTCCTAGGCGCGTCAGTTCGCTGAACCCGGAGATCATGTCTGCTTGTGGCCCGACCCGGACCTCGCAACATGACCGCTTTCTCGCCCTATCGAGGGAAATAGCGGACGTTGAACGTGCCTGATTAAGCACGCCGATCGTGGGAGTACACGGCCTAGCACTACTTTGGCAGATTTTTTTGCGTGATGCGTCTGGATGGGATTCCCAAATCAGATTTTCTGTGACTCATGGGTGGTCGGCTTTTTGGAGGGCCGACCATGGTGGGCACGACGTCGAATTGGGAAGACGAGCTTGGCATGATTCGACGCGCGGGAGGATGGCCAAATTGAAGCCGGAGTGACAATCCATCAGAGCCGTTTGGAGCCCCGACGAACAGGCCTCACTTCGGTGGCTCGAACCCATTGGCGCGCCAGCGCTCCGCCATGGCGGGCGACGTGAGGGCGGCCACGAAGGCGCGCGCCGCGGCGACGTCGGTACTGCTGGCCGGGATCGCGGCCGCGTAAGCCGAGTAATCCTGCAGCGGCCCCGGCAGCGGGCCGGCGAGCCGCACACCCTTGACCGCCACG
>DATGVJ010000025.1:0-21018 GCA_035300505.1 Xanthobacteraceae bacterium | reverse complement strand
TGTTCACTTCGACCAATTCAAATCGAAAATTCAGATTCTGGTGACAAATCGCGGTTTCCGACCGCCATTCTCCCGCACCGACATAGACGACCTTTTGCGTGACCTCATCCGGCACCGGGCCGACACGATCTTGCGGATGCTCGGCAACCCAGTTCAGTATGTCGGAATAATAGCCCAGCATGCGTTTCGGCATCCTGGCATCCACGGTCGCCTGGAATTCGACGTGGAGGAGCGTACGTCGTCCGTCGGGCGCATCAATCACTGCCAGATGATCGATCCGGCGCTCCCTGGCGGTCGGGAAATCGGTTTCCAGAACCGTCAGGCGGCCTTCGCCACCGATGGTCTGCAGGAATGCGCGACAGCCAATATCGTGCTGGCTTTCCTGCGGTCGCGGTGACTGCGTGATCGGGACCAGATTTGTCAGCGCGCCCGATCAGGTGCTCACGCCGACAATTGTCCTGGCGGGGTTCCAAGGGCTAGATTCAGGCGGTACGGTTACACTGAGGTGATCTCCGTGGTCACTCAGTCCGCGGGCGGGTTACGTCGACCCGCCATTCGGGGGACAATCGATGATCAGCAATATGGCAGATGCACTTCCCATGCTGGATATCCGGTGCGAGGCCATACCATGCAAGGTATGCGGCGCCGCAAGCCCACTCGATGGCGTTATTGATTTTAACAAATGCGCGAGCGAGCAACAGGCCGTGTTGCGGCCATTGTGGGGCGTGCCCGTCTACTATCATCGTTGCCCAGATTGCCGTTTGCTGTTCACAGTGGCGTTCGACCGCTGGACGACTGCAGAATTTCAGCGCCACATTTACAACGATGGCTATGCCGAGGTTGATCCGGATTATTCGGAGGCGAGGCCGGTCAGCAATGCGGGGGTGGTCGCGAATTTCGTCGCACGCGGGGAAAATTTAAACATTCTCGACTATGGCGGCGGCAACGGGCGGCTGGCACGTGAGTTGGTGGCACGGGGTTTCACTGCGTCGTCGTGGGATACAATGGAGCCGAGCGACGTGCGGCCGGCGGTGGGGAGCTTTGACGTCGTCACGTGCTTCGAGGTGATGGAACACACGCCAACGCCGGTCGAGACGTTCGCCGACGCAATATCCTATCTTAAGCCCGGCGGGGTTATGCTGTTCTCGACACTGACAATCGACGCGCTGTCGCCGCGCTCAATGGAACATTGGTATATTCTACCACGCAATGGGCATGTTACCATTTACACGAAGCGCAGCCTTGCCTTGCTGGCCGCGAAGTTCGGCCATCGGATACACCATTTCGACGACGTGCTCCATCTTGGCCTGACGGAAGTGCCGAACTGGTTGAGGTGATTTGCGCCGTACCTCGCATCTGGGCTTCCAAGCAGGCCAGAAATCACCTCCCATTCGATCCCGATAACAAGAATGCCCGGCTCGCCGAGAACGCAGCTCCTCGCGAGGGCAATGGATTGTTTGGCCAGGATCCGACCAAGTCCAACGTGGTGGTGGCCGCGAATGGCGGCTCAGATTTGGTGTATCAGCGCGGCAAGGACCGCAAGCTTGCAGAGCGCATCATCGAAGCCGAATTTACGCCCGGTTTCGGGGAGCAGCGGAAACGGAAGGACAAGCGACGACGGCTGAGTTCGAAGAGAATAAGCCAATCAGAATGTTGTGTTGGCGTAGCCTCGAATTCAGCGACTGCCCCCTCAATTACGCCGCAGCCTCGACGAAGCGATGGCGTTCGTACAGGAACTCAAGCACGCGGTGGCGGCGCTTGAGATAGGTCGGGTCGGCGGCGAGCGCGAGGCGCACCCGCGGGCGCGGCAGCGGGACTTCAAGGACTTCGCCGATCGTTGCGCAAGGTCCATTGGTCATCATCACGATGCGATCGGAGAGCAGGACCGCCTCGTCGACATCGTGCGTGATCATCATCACGGTGTTGCCGATCCGCTCATGAATGGCCATGACCGAATCCTGCAGGTGCGCGCGCGTGAGCGCATCGAGCGCCCCGAAGGGTTCATCGAGCAAAAGCACCTTCGGCTCCATGGCGAGCGCGCGCGCAATTCCGACACGCTGTTTCATACCGCCGGAGATTTCGGCGGGCCGCTTGTCCTTGGCATGACTCATCTGCACGAGATTGAGATTGTGCATGGTCCAGTCGTGTCGTTCGGTGCGCGTCTTCACGCTGGACGACACCTTGTCGACGGCGAGCCGAACGTTGTCGTAGACCGTGAGCCACGGCAGCAGAGAATGGTTCTGGAATACGACGGCGCGGTCGGGGCCGGGCTCGTTGACCTCGCGGTTCTCCAGGAGCACGCCGCCGGTCGTCGAAGACACAAGGCCAGCCACAATGTTGAGGAGCGTCGACTTGCCGCATCCCGAATGGCCGATAATCGAAACGAACTCCCCCTTTTCGATCGACAGCGTGATGTCGCTCAAGACTTCTGAGTTCTGCGAACCGCGCGTGAATGTTTTCGAAAGGTGATCAATCTTGAGATAGGGGCTCATGAAGTTCCTCAATTGGAGGCCGTTCCGCGCGTGACGATTGTTGCGAGCAGCGCCATGATCCGGTCGAGCGCGAAGCCGATCAGGCCGATATAGACCAGCGCCACCACGATGTCGGAGAGGCGTGATGAGTTCCAGGCATCCCAGATGAAAAATCCGATGCCGACGCCGCCGGTCAGCATCTCGGCAGCCACGATGGCGAGCCAGGAGAGGCCGATGCCGATGCGCAAGCCCGTGAAGATGTAAGGCGCAGCCGACGGGATCATGATCTTGAAAAAGAACTCGACATGATTGAGCCGAAGGACGGCGGCAACGTTTCGGTAGTCCTGCGGAATGTTTCGAATGCCGACGGATGTATTGATGATGATCGGCCATACCGCGGTGATGAAAATCACGAAGATGGCCGAGGGCTGGCTGTCACGAAACGCAGCCAGCGAAATCGGCAGCCAGGCGAGCGGCGAAATCGTACGCAGCATCTGGAAGATCGGGTCAAGCCCGCGCATCGCCCAGACCGACTGGCCGATGAGTGTTCCCAGCATGATGCCGATGAGGCACGCAAGCCCATAGCCGATCGCGACGCGCTGCAGGGAGATGAGAACGCGCCAGCCAAGGCCGATGTCCTGCGGGCCGGCGACAAAGAACGGATCGACAATCAGATCATAGGCTTCCGTCCATATCTTGGACGGCGGCGGCAGGGTCGCGCCGGGCTTCGATCCAAGGAACTGCCAGACCGCCAGGATAGCCAAGATCATCACCAGCGGCGGCACGATACGTGACGCCACTGCATTGAGCACCGGCATGATCCGACTGGCAAAGCTTCGCCCCGGCAGCTTGAGTTTCACCACCGAGCCGCCTACGGCGGAGGAGACTGCGACGGAGCCGCCTGCGAACGCCGCCGTCGCAGACGGCTTATGCACCGTGGCTGCGCTCTTGAGTATGGGTGACGTCATACGAGGTCTCCGGCACCTTGATAGCTGTCAGATTTCAGCGCGCTTGATCGACAAGCTCTTGAGATAGGCCGATGGGTTTTCGGGATCGAAGACTTTGCCGTCGAAGAAGGTCTCCTTGCCGCGCGATGCCGAGGCCGGAATGTCGGAAGCCTTGACCGAGAGCGCCTTTGCGGCTTCGCGCCAAATGTCTTCGCGGTTGACCTTGTCGACCAGCGCTTTCATGTCGGTCTTCGGTTCGAACTTGCCCCAGCGGATATCCTCGGCGACGAACCAAAGATCATGGCTCTTGAATGGATAGGAGGCGTGGTCGCTCCAGAACTTCATGAATTGCTTGGTGCCCTTCTCGATGCGACCGTTGCCGTAATTCACGTCGCCCTTGAGCCGGCCGATGATGTCGGGGACGGGCACGTTGAACCACTGACGCTTGCCGACGATCGTCGCCAGTTCTTCCTTGTTCTCGGCTTTCTCGCACCACTGCTGTGCCTCCATCACGGCCATCAAGAGTGCGCGTGCGGCGTTCGGATATTTGTCGACCCAGGCGGCGCGCAGGCCGAGCGCTTTTTCGGGGTGTTTGAACCAGATTTCCCCGGTGGTGCAGGCCGTATATCCAATGCCCTGGTTCACAAGCTGTTCGTTCCATGGTTCGCCGACGCAGAAGGCGTCCATGTTGCCCACTTTCATGTTGGCAACCATCTGTGGCGGCGGCACCACGATGGTCGACACGTCCTTGTCGGGATCGACTCCGCCGGCTGCGAGCCAATAGCGAATCCATAAGTCATGCGTGCCGCCCGGGAATGTCATCGCGACCTTCACTTCCTTGCCGGCGGCTCTCTTCTTGGCAAAGGCCTCTTTGAGGGGGGAAGCGTCGTTTGTGACCTTCAAGTCCTTGTATTCGTTGGCGACCGAAATGGCCTGGGCGTCGAGATTGAGCCGCGCCAATATGTACATCGGCATCGGCACGTTGTTCTGTGTCACCTTGCCGGCCGAGATGAGATACGGCATCGGCGTCAGGATATGGGCGCCATCGATGCCGTTGTTTTCGGAGCCAAGCAGAACATTGTCGCGGGTGGCGCCCCAGGAGGCCTGTTTGGCCACTTCGACATCCGGCATTCCGTGTTTGGCGAAGAATCCCTTTTCCTTGGCGACCACGAGCGGCGAAGCATCCATGAGCGCGATGTAGCCAAGGACCGCCTTCTTGATTTCAGGCCCGGCCGCTTCGGCGACGTGAACCCCGCCCGGGAATGCCACGCCGATGGCGTTGGCGAGGGCTGCGGTCGATGTGGAGCAAGCCAACTGTTTGATCACGCTACGTCGTGTCGGTCCACCGCGTCCGATGGTTTCAGGACGTTTGCAGTTCATAGTGCGTGATCTCCGCAAGTGGTTTCGAAGGTCACACAGCAAACGACGTGCCAACTCGCAGGGAATTTCGAATCTCTTTGATATCAGCCACTTAAACTAATCAAACCTGTGGAATGCGTGCTTGAAATTTGGGCGCTGCAAGTGTTCTGGGCGCGGCCTGCACATAAATTGTGCAGTGCAACATAATTAATCTTCTGCGCAACATTGAGGCGCGGCATGATACACGACGACATCAAAATAGTGGGAGGATCGCGATGGCAATCCGGCGGCGCTCTATCAGTTCTCGCAGCTGCGCGGCGGCTACGGGCGCATCTTCGAAATGCCGACGCGCGACTCGATCACGGCAACTGTACTTCGCCCTCGTATGATAGTGAACGGCCGATATATGGACCCCTCGATTCGCGATGTCATCGCCAACGCCATCCGCTACTGGGAGCGAGGGCGAATCCTTTACAACGCTGTCTTGGCCGCGATTGTCATCGGCTATTTCGTCGCAAATTGGCCGGTATCAGGGGTCCGCTTCAGCTTCGATCTTGCCCAGTTTCTATTTGTTCTTGCCGTGCTCGCGAATATTGCCTACTGCGCTGCGTATCCGGTTGATGTGTTCGTTCAAATGTCTTCGGTTCGTACCGCTTGGCTACGCGAGGTCGTGCGCCGGCTGAATGAGGCCCTCAATCAGACGCTGGAGACGACAAGCATCAAGCAGCGTTTCGCCGACCTATCCATGCCCACTAAGATCATGACACCTGAAGAAACAAAATCGTTTGTCGAAAACGAAGAGAAGCTTTGGTGGCCGATGGTTCGCGAGCTTGAACCGAAATGAGGTCCTGTGAATTGAGGATCGCGCCGAGACTCGCCGCAGGCAAACCGCAGGTAGCCTGCGGTGCTAATCCAAAGCACCCCGATTGAGGTTTTCTCGATGCGCCAATATGTCATGTCGGATTTGGTCAAGGAACGCCTCCTGCAACGACAGGGCAGGCTGACCAGCCATGAGCGCATCGAGGCCCAACGCACCGCGCTCGTCGTCATCGACATGCAGAACCACTTCGTCGCGGAGGGGTTTCCGAACGAGATTCCGCTCTCGCGAGAGATTGTCCCGACCATCAATGTCTTGGCGGAGGCGATGCGTAGCGCCGGCGCAACGGTGGTGTGGACACAGACGACGTCCTGCGGCGCGCTGCAACAGTGGAACAATCACCATAAATACATGCTCACGCCCGAGCGCATGAAGAAACGCCTCGCGAGTCTTGATGAATCCGCGGTGGGCTTTGAGCTTTATCCCGCGCTCGACACTCGCCCGCGGGACCTGCGGATCACGAAGATAAAATATTCTGCCTTCATTGAGGGTTCCTCGGATATCGACGCCAAGCTCAAGAGCCGCGGCATAGATACTGTGCTGATCGCTGGAACGGCGACCAACGTGTGCTGCGAATCGAGCGCGCGTGACGCGATGATGCTTGATTATCGTGTGATCATGCTGTCCGACGCGACCGCGACATGGACCGATGCGGAACACACAGGCACGCTCGACAATTTCCTGCTGTTCTTTGGCGACGTGATGACGGCCGCCGAGGCGATTAGCCGGCTCGTCCCGGCTCACTGTCGCGGGCGAGGTATGAACGGCGTCGCGGCGCCGTCATCGGACGCCGGATAGCGGCAGGTGCTGCCGTCTTGCATTGATGTTCTGGATTGCGATGAATCAACAGGATGACTTCGATGAACAAGTTTCGATCCGTCATCTGCCGCGTCGCAGGCATTATGCTTGCGCCTTGGCTTAATTCCGCGCCCGCCATCGCGCAATCTTCCGACGTCTACGCCGGCAAGCGGCTCACCATTATCATCGGGCTTGAGGCGGGTGGCACGGTCGACACGCTCGCGCGGGCATTCTCGGTCTACTTGCGCAAACACATTGCGGGCAATCCGACCATCGTGGTGCAGAACATGCCCGGCGCCGGTGGCTCAACGGCGACCAACTACCTCGCTGAACGCGCGCAACAAGACGGCATGACGATTCTCTACGGGCCGTGGGATCCGCTGGCGCAGGCGCTGGGCGATCAGACGTTGCGCGCGCGCTATCAGGATTTCGAATATCTGGGCGGCACCGGTGACATTCGCGTCAATTATGCGCGCACCGACAGCGTGCCGGGCGGCCTCAAGGCGCCGCGCGATATCATGAAGGCGGAGAACCTCACGCTCGGTGCGCTCAACCGCACCGACATTTCCGGGCTGTTGCCGCATCTTGTCCTCGATACGCTTGGCATCAGGCACAAGATGATCGTCGGGTATCGCGGCGGGAACGATGTGTTCCTGGCGATGCAGCGCGGCGAGGTTGCGTTCCACAACACCAGCATCTCTACCTATCGGGGACGCAATGCGGCCTTCGTGGCTTCGGGCGAGGGAATGGGAATTGCCTATCTGGTGGCTGTCGATCGCAACGGTGCCTTCGAGAAGAGCCCGCACATTTCGGAGATGCCGGCGTTCCCGGACCTCTATCGCGAAATCCACGGTCGCCCGCCGTCGGGCGCGTCATGGGATGCGCTCAATTGGCTGACCAGCCAGACCGGCGAGATGACTTACGTGGGATTTGCGCCGCGCGGGACGCCGTCGGCCGTCGTGGCGACACTGCGCCAGGGGTTCGCTGGGGCGTCCAACGATCCGGAATTCATCGGCGAATCGACGAAGCGCAATGGCGTGCCGTTTACCTATGTGAACGTCGAGCGCGGCAAGGCGATCTTCCGGTCGCTCGCGGAAGTCACGCCGCAGGTCCTGGGCACGTTGCGGGCATCCATCGCGGTGCAAAATTGATCCGCCGAATGGCCGATGGCGGATACATTCTTGGATTGTTCAGTCATTAGATGTGTATCGCGGATTGCGCATGCATGCGATGTGCATCCTGGCCACAACCTGGGATCAAAAACGCAACATGTGGAAAAGTTGATATTCGCCCACCTCAATCCTGTGAGTGGCCGGCAGAAAAGAGTGGAATGTTGCTTCCCGGGTACACCAATTGAAGCAATCATAAGATATTAACATCTGGTGAATATAAATAGGATATCGAAGTATGGTAAATATGGTGGCGCCATAGGTGCATGTGGCAGGGTACAGTGATGAAGAATATCTCGGTTGCATGCAAGGTTGCAGGATTGGCGATTGCTGGAATCGTGTCCTGTCAAGCGGTTGCGGCTGACCTGCCGCCGCGACCCGATTACGCGCCGATCGTGAAGGCGTCTGTGGCACCGTTCTTCAGCTGGACGGGCTGTTATGTCGGGGCCCAAGGCGGCTTTGCCTGGTCGAATACGGGCTACGATCTCGACATCCCACCGACGCCGAACACTGGGTTTAATTTCCAGTTGATTGGAGGCGTTGCGGGCGGCCATGCGGGTTGCAACTATCAATTTAGCAATTTCGTGGTCGGCATCGAGGGAGATTTGGAAGGGACCGGCTTGCGTGGCCGCGATTTTGGACTAGGCGTAACAATCGACGAAATAAAGGGTAAATGGGACGCCTCCGTTCGCGGCCGAGTTGGTTATGCCGTGGACCGCCTCTTGGTCTACGGAACGGGCGGCGCTGCCTGGCTGGATGTCAATTATTCGCGTCCCAACCTCGATAGCCAGGCGATTAGCAAGTTATTGAATGGCTGGACAGCGGGTTTGGGCCTCGAATACGGCTTCACCCGGAATTGGACGTTTCGGGTCGAATATCGATATGCCCGTTTTGGTTCTCAAGCCTTTCCATTTACGACCGGTAGCGAACGTACCCTGCGCGAGACTGAGGTCAGCACGATACGGGGCGGCGCCACCTACAAATTTTAAGAAACACACAGCCTTGCAAAAGCCCCGGGTGCAAACCCGGGCTTTTGCATTGTGGAGCCGCGTCGGGATCGGAATTGACTGCGCGAAATCCGGCATTTCCGGGTGGAACCGTCCTAGCCAGCGGGCCTGTCGGCAATTCGCAGGCGTGCCCTGGTCCCGCTGCGACCGGTGGCTTGGCCGACGATCACGTCCTATGATAGGCGTCCAATATCGGCGGCGATCATAACGCGCCAGATCATCACCGCGGGAGAAGTGAAATGTTCAAGAAGTTCATGCTGGCAGGGGTGATTGCCGGTTTCCTGTCGGGAGCCACGCCGGCAATAGCGGCCGATTACCCCACACGGCCGGTCAATCTTGTGGTTGCATTTACGCCGGGGGGCCCGAGTGACGTGTTGGCGCGCATCCTGGGAAAAAAGCTGGAGCAAATACTGGGGCAGCCCTTTGTGATCGAAAACCGGCCGGGTGCCGGCGGCAACGTCGCGGCCGAGCAGGTCGCGCGGGCGGCACCCGACGGCTACACGCTGCTCAACGGCAACAACAGCATCCTGGCCACCAATGCGGCGCTCTACAAGACCATCAATTTCGATGCGGAGGCGGATTTCGCCCCCGTGAGCCTGATCGGGTCGCAGGCCAATATCCTGGTGGTCAATCCCAAGATTCCGGCGAAAACGATGAACGAGTTGATTACTCTTATTCGCGCCAATCCGGGCAAATACAATTTTGCCTCATCCGGGCACGGTGCCGCGGCCCATCTGGCCGGCGAACTGTTCAAGACGGCCGCCAAGGTCGATATCGTGCACGTGCCCTACAAGGGCGCGGCGCCCGCACTCCAGGATGTCATTGCGGGCCACGTCGATATGATGTTTGCAACGGCCGCTTCCGTGGTCGCGCATATCCGTGACGGGCAGGTGCGCGCGCTGGCGGTGACGACGCCCACGCGCACTGCCGTGATGCCGGAGCTTGCCACCGTCGACGAACTTGGTCTCAAAGGTTTTGATGCCACGACCTGGCATGGGCTCGTGGTGCCGGCCAAGACGCCCAAGGACATCGTATCGACGCTGCATCGTGCCACGGTTGCGGCGCTCAACGATGCGGGCGTCAAGAAACAGCTGGGCGATCTCGGCGTCGATATCGTGGGCTCGACGCCTGAAAGCTTCGCGGCCTATATCAAGGCCGAAATCCCGAAATGGACCGCCATCGTGAAGGCATCCGGCGCAACTTTGGAGTGACCCGCGCATGAACGTTGTGGAACGAAAGGCGCCGCCGCTCGCGCGCAATGTGAGCCGGCTCGGCCACATCGATCTCGCAGGCGCCGGGCAGGTGACTGTGTCGGGCAGCCACGCCTATGTGGGGCATATTCCCAACAAGGACCATCTCGGCACGTCGATCATCGATATTTCCGATCCGCGCAATCCGCGCACGGTTGCGACCGTCACGCTCGATGACCACGATTCGCACAGCCACAAGGTGCGCGTCGTCGGCGATATCATGATCGTCAACCACGAGCGCAATCCAACTGCGGTCGGGCGGCGCGCCGATGAATTGCCGCGCGTGCGGCGGGAATTGACCGAAGCGCTCAAGCGCGAACCCAACGCCGGCGAGATCGCGGCCCGCCTGGGTGTGTCGGTGACCGATGTCCAGGAGATCGAGGCAGAGGCAAAGCGCGGCTATCAGACGGGCGGCTTCAAGATCTACGACGTCTCCAATCCGGCGTGCCCGCGCGAGATCGTGCATCAGAAGACCGGCGGCATCGGGGTGCATCGCTTCGATATGGACGAGCGCTACGCCTATATCTCGACCGAGATGGCGGGCTTTGTCGGCAACATTTTGGTCGTCTACGATATTGCGGATCCGCAGCACCCGCGTGAAGTGTCGCGCTGGTGGATACCGGGCCAGCATATCGAAGGTGGTGAAAAGCCGAACTGGCCGGGGCGCCAGCATCGTCTCCACCACGCGCTGCGCCGCGGCAGCGAGATGTGGGCGAGCTGCTGGCATGGCGGTTTCTGGGTGGTCGATGTGTCCGACCTTTCTAGACCGAAGAGTCTGGGGTCATATAACTATCATCCGCTTTTCCCGGAGCCGACGCACACGATCATGCCGGTGCCGGAACGCATCAACGGGCGCCGGATCGCCATGGCGATCGACGAGGAGGATCAGGCGCAGAGTGCCAACGAAGAAGAGGCACGGCGCGGGCGCGCACATGCGTGTATCTTGACCTTCGACGTCACCGATCCAGCAGCGATCCGCCCACTCGGGCAATTCCAGGTCAGCGAACTTGATTCACCCTTCAGCCGCGTCGGTGGCGCACGTTTCGGCGCGCACCAATATTCCGAACGGATGAGCGGAACGATCGTCCATGCGGTCTGGTTCTCGGGCGGATTGCGGATCATCGATGTCGGCAATCCGCTGGCGCCGCGGGAGGTTGGATATTTCATCCCTGAGCCCGTTACGGGCCGCAAGGCGCCGCAGAGCAACGATGTGACGCTCGACGACCGGGGATTGATCTATCTGGTCGATCGCTGGGTCGGGTTTGATGTTCTGGAGTTCAAGAAGACGTAGGATGTGATTCGATGTCCCATCGGCGCACTCGGTGCGACTCCCTCTCCCCTCCGGGGAGAGGGCTGGGGTGAGGGGGGACGATCGGTCGATTGAACGATGGCAGCCCCGACGCCAAGCTTCCCCCGAGCGCAAACCTAACTTGTCCGACTCTGTCACGCAATTGAGTGAACGAAGTCGGATATATCCAACTTGTGTTGGAGCACGGGAATCAAGCGCAACCCGGGCCCCCCTCACCCCAGCCCTCTCCCCGAAGGGGAGAGGGAGCCGACCGAGTATGCCGACAGGTCAGCGGCTCACACTCGCTCCTCAGCGGCTCACACCCGCTCGGCTTCCGCCTCCGCGTTGTTGTACTGGAAATAATTGTCCCAAATATAATCGAGCCGCGCGAGCGTCTTGTCGGGATTTGGCACCGAGAGCTTCTCGCCGTCGCGCCGCAATAATCCAAGGCGATCAAGCTTGCCGAGCGCATCGTCGACTTCGAAATCGAGATCGATCCCGAATGTCTCAAGAAGCCAGAGTTCGATGCGCTGGTCGAGTTGTTCCTGCGTCAGCGGCGCGGGCGACGTGATCAGGAAATAATAGGCCAGGAACGCCTCCTTGCATTCCTGATCTTCGGCGGACCCGATGACGGTGTCAAAAATGCCGGCATTGTTGTTGATGTTGCGGAAATAGACCTTGTCGGTCACTTCCATCTGGTGCTGGAGCGCCTTGGCTTTGTATTTGAACCACTGCCGCGCGACAAATCCGCCAAGCGCGAAAAGGCCTGTGAGTGCCGCGAAGGCAGTCTTGAGGTGACTGTCCTCGATTGCGGCCGAGACGCCGAGATAAAATCCGATGACCAGGAACAAAACCACCAGGGTCGAGGACAGATTGAGGAGAATCGGGATGGCGCCGGCAATAGCCGGGATGGTGAGGAACAATTTGTCAAACGTGGTCATGACCACGCGCGCGTTGGGATAGAGCGCAGTGAGATCGGCTTTTGCAATGTTGCGAAAGTATTTGATAATGACGGAGCCCGGCCTGATCTTTCGGCTCAACAGGCGATCTCGTTGACGCTTGGAGGAAAACTCCGCGAGTGATTTGATAGCGACGAAAAGGATGACGTCGTCATAGATTTCGGTCTCGACTTCCCGCTTGCGAAGGCCGTACCAGCGCTTGACCGTAACAGTTTCGTGGTGGTGGCCGCGGCGAAAGAAGCGGACCTCGCGGAATTCCTCCATCGGCGTGGAGAGCGCGACTTGGACGACAGCCGACTCGTCATGCGCGTGCCCGATTTCTTCCAGCGACACTTCTACAAAGTTGGCTCCCTTCAGGACGGAACTCAGCGAATCGACCAATTCCCCATAGGCTTGATCGAGCATCGCGGGTTCGAAATCCGGATGTTGACCAAGTTCGGGATCAAAATAGAAATAGGCATGGCGTAGTTTTTCGAGGAGTTCGAAATATTCAAAGTGATAGATCGCGGCCAGCATACGGCAGATTTCAATGAACTTTCCACGTTCATCTGCGCCTGCAATCGCGCCGTGGTCGACCAGCGCGCTGAGGATGTCGACCTTGCGGACCGGGATGAAGCGGTCCCGGTCGTCGGGCACGCTGTCCGGAGAGGAGGATGTTTCGATCATCTAGAAATGCTTATTCCCGGCTTCTGAAAATCTTATCTCTCGACGTCATAGAAGCGCCTCACATCGGTCGTGAATGCGCGGCGCGACGCGGCGTCGATGTAGAACATATGTCCGCCGCGATAGATGGAAAGTTCGGTGCGCGAGGGATCGCCGATCGGCGGCAGGTGATCGAGCATGTACCGGCTCACCGTATAGGGCGTGACCATGTCGCTATAGCCGTGTGCGATCATAAGCCGGAATCCTGGTTCAAGCGACAAAAGCTCCCGGATATCGTCGGCGATACTGGCGGTGGCGCGTCCGCCGCCTTCGCCCCAGTCCCACTTGCCGGCAATATCTGATGCAAGCAGCACATAGGTCATGTCGGTACTGAACTTTAGTTCCTCGCGCGCATAGGTCGAGAAGGCGCTGCCATAGGCGCGGGTCAGCCCATCGAGCATCGGGTCGGGGCCGCGTGGCGTGCGTTGATCCGGATAAGGATCGTCGGCCGTGAAGGTTGCGTCATAGCGGCTGACGATCTTGCGTTCGCCGGCGCGTAGATTCTTGACGTAACTGTCGCGGATAAATCCACGTGATGTCGTGACCACATCGAGCGGCAGGCCGGTCATTTCGGCAATGCGCGTGTAGAAAACGCGCGCCGCTTCGCCCCGCGGGGGCGGGCCGGCGAGCGTCGACAAATATTCCGTCATGGCAAAGCGCTCGGCCTCCGCCATCTTCTCCTTGCTGAAGGTGCCATTGCGCTCCAACTCGCTCGCCGCCAGCGGCGCCAGTTGCAGCGCGGCTCCGAGCGCAAAGCGCGTGCCGTTAAAGATGAGCCCGGCTTCCGTCAAGGGCGACACCATCACGATGCCGGTCACCGAAATCCCCTGATCGCGCTTGAGCGCGCGTGCGACCTTGGCGGCCCGGAACCCGCCATAGCTTTCGCCCAGGATATACTTGGGCGACGCAGATCGCGCGTTGCCGGAAACATAGAGTGCGATCGTTTTGGCGAGCGACTCGGCATCGCGGCGCACGCTCCAGAACGCCTGTCCGCCATCGGGTTTGGCAGGCCGGCTCCAACCCGAACCAACCGGATCGATCATCACGAGATCCGTGAAGGCGAGCCACGTGTGCGGATTGTCGGACATCTGCGCGGCAGATGTGTCGCGGTTATTGAGTTCGGCAATGCGCGGGCCGACAAGGCCGAGATGAAGAAATGCCGATGCGGCGCCCGGGCCACCGTTGAACACGAAAGTGAGCGGGCGCTTGGCGGCGTCCGCGTTCTTGAGGACATAGGCGGTGTAGAAGATCCCCGCCACGCGTTCGCCGGACTGGTCGAACAGCGACAGGGTGCCGGCCGTCGCGGTGTAATCGAGTTTGCCGGCCGGCGTATCGATCGCGTGCTCGGTAACGGCATTGCCCGGCAGGAGCCGCAGGACGGTCTGTTCTGATGTCGTTTGCGGCTGGGTCTGGGCGGTTTGCTGGCCCTGTCGGCGAGGACGATCCTGTGCGACCGCAACCGTCGCCGTGGCGACAACCAGGAGAATGAGGAGCGCCTGGGTCCAGCGTGAAAGGGGGATGTGCATCATCTTAGGGATCCTGTGTATGCCTCGGTCGCCGCCCCGTAGGTAGAGCAAAAGCACGTCGCAAGACGCGCAACTGCCAAACCCATCCTACCCGAGAGGGGTCGAGCATTTCAAATTGTGTCGGGTCGAATCACTCAATTGTCATTGCGGCCGAATGACGGTCTTTTCCCAAAGCGCGGTCCATTTCTTGCCATTGTCGAGCATCTCGGTCGGGCTCATGAGCGTGATGTCGAGGCCCTCGGGCAGCGGCTTGACCTTGAGATTGGTCGGCGCGATGTCACGCTTGGCCAAAATCTCCTGGCCTTCCCGCAACATGAATTCATAGAACAGGACCGCCGCATGCGGGCGGGTGGTACAACGCGTAATCGAAACCCCGGTGGCAAGCGCCACCACGGGCGGCAGATAGAGCGCGCGGATCGGCGCGCCGGCGCGGGCGAGTTGTTCGGGCTTGTAACTGTAGACCGTGAGCGCGAAGGGGACTTCGCCCGCCGCCACCATGTTGGCCAGAAGGGTATGGCCGGTGCGGGTCGACATTGCGTTGGTGCGCACGATATCGCGAAACAGGCCGACGGCTTTTTCTTCGCCAAAGTTTGAGCCGAGTTTCGTTACCACGGCTGCGAACCAGTCGGTGTCTTCGGCCTCGATCGCCAACTGGCCCTTCCACCTGGGAAGTTTGAGGTCCTCGTAGCTCTTGGGCACATCGGCCGGCTTGACCAGGTTGGTGTTATAGGCGGCCGAAATAATGTTGACGCTGATGCCGACCCATTCGCCATGGGGCAGGATGGCCTGCGGCATGAGTTCGCTCTCAATCGGCGACTTCACGGTGGCGAGCATTTGCTCGCGATGCAGCGGTTCGAGCGCCGGGGTGCCGGAGGAAACCACATCGGCGGCACATCGGCCGGCGCGACGTTCCTGCACGACACGTTGGAGCACGGTGCGGTTGGCGGCCCGCCAGACCGAAACATCGATTCCATATTTCCTGGTAAACGCGTCGATCACTGGGTTCGTATCTTCGGCGACACGCGATGTATAGAGGCTCAGCGTCCCTTCCCGCTTGGCGCCTTCGATGAGCCGTGCTGTGCGGTCCGCGCCCTTGTAGGCGGCGACTTCGGCGGGCGTCCTGTTCTGGGCCGTGGCGGGAAGTGTGGCGGCGATCGCGATGAGGGCGAGGCAGACAATGCGGAAAGCGATCATGCTGATGCTCGTAATAGGGGTCTGTCCCCAGTTTCACGTGGAATCGGCATCGCTACAAGGGGCTTCCGCACGCCGGCCATTTACCTTTACATGCACGCGCTTGATGCAATCAGGGGAATGACCAGATGACCGAAGCGTTGCGGAAGAAACTGACCAATGCGGGCCGCGTTCTCACCAGCCAGGACCAGGGTGATTTCGTGGCCGGCCACGTCACGGTGCGGCTGCCGGACGATCCGCATCGCTTCCTGATGAAGCCTGGCACGATCGGTCTCGACGAGATGACGCTCGACAATATCATCACGGTCGATCTCGACGGCCAGAAGGTCGGCGGCACGATGCCGCGCCACAACGAGGTCTATATTCATTCCGAAGTCTTACGCGCGCGCTCGGACATTCAATGTGTCATCCACACCCATGCGCCGCATGCGGTAGCGTTCTCTTCGCTCGGCAAGGAACTCGTGCCGGTGAACAACGAGGCGGGTTATTTCTACAAGAAGCTGCCGATCTTTTCCGAGACCAGCGACCTCATCGTCACGCCTGAGCGCGGCAAGCAGGTGGCGCACTACCTTGGGCCGCACGACGCCCTGATCCTGCGCAACCACGGCATCGTCGCGACCGGCCGCAGCATCGAGGAGGCGGTCTGGATCGCCGTCAAGCTCGAGCGCGCCTGCCGGGTGCAGCTTCTGGCCGAATGGGCCGGCGGCCCGAAATTCGTCGCCGACGCCGGATTGGAAGACAAGAACAAGCGCGGTCGCCGCGGCGATCTTTACACGAACGTGTTCAATTATCTGGTGCGTTCCTGGTGCCGCGTTCATGGCAAACAGGATGACCCGTGCTGCGGCGAGCATTACGAGACGGATACGAGCGGATACAAGGGATAATTGATCTCGTCGTCGCCCAAAAACCATTGTACATTCATCGGACTGGAACCTGTCGCCCTGGAGGTAGCAACTGATGACGTCATTACTTGCGGAAACAGTTCGTCGGACGTGCGCGCGCACTGCGCGGTGGGTTAGCGCGTTCGTCGCCGGCGCGTGCATCGCGGCTTGTGCCGACGGCAGTGCCCTTGCTCAGACGAGCGGAAAGATTCCGGAGCTTTCCTCCTCCAGCACGTTTGGCTGGCAGCGTTTGCGTGAGGACGGTCGCAACGCCCAATACGGCAACGGCTGGCTTGATCCGCCGGCCGGTATGCGTGGCCCGATCAAGGAGCACCCCGACCATCCGCTGCGCGGCAACAGTGCCCGGGGCACGGGCGAGCAGACGACGGTTGCCATCGGCAATCATATGGATCCCATTCTCAAGCCCTGGGCGGCCGAGCAGATGCGGATCTCCAACGAGGAAGTTCTGTCGGGCAAGCGCGGGATGCCGTTCCTGGCAGCATCGCGCTGCTATCCGGGAGGTGTTCCGGGTCAGCTGCTGTGGACGGCCCAACGGATGTCCATCGGGCAGACCACGAACATGGTTCACTTCATGTGGCAGCGCGACGCGCTGACCCGCCGCGTCCACCTGACCGACAAGCATTCGGAACACGTAAAGCCGTCCTGGTTCGGCGAATCGATCGGCCATTATGAAAACGGCGAATTGATCGTCGACACTATCGGCGTGTCCACCAAGTTGAACTTCCTCGACATGTTCCGCACGCCGCATACGGAGAAGATGCATGTTGTCGAGCGGTTCAAGCTGAGCGCGGACGGACGATTCCTGGAGGCTCTGGTCAAGGTCGAGGATCCGGACACGTTCAACGAACCGATGTTTATGACGGCGCGATGGCGCAAGCAGACCGGCGCGTGGGAGGAGTTCATCTGCCCCGAGAACAACGCCGACCACTTCAACCACAACCTGTTCCCGATGCCGGAAGCGAAGAGCCCGGATTTCTGAGCGCAGCAATGATTGCCCCGCGGTCGTAGGGTGGGCAAAGTCGCGCAGGCCGTGAAGGTGCGACAAACTCCTACTGGCGTAAGCGCGACGTGCCCACGCGTTGCCGAAGACGCAGGTGTGAACGCGTGGGCACGTCGCGCTTTCGGACCATCGAGTATGTTACAAGTTCACGGCCTGCGCGACTTTGCCCACCCTACGATTCCGCGTTTGTTATTGAGACCGCCCGCAACTGCTTGATCTCCGCTTCCAGCGCCGCGATGCGCTGATCGCGCTCGGTGAGGGCCGCCGCAACGTCGGCGGCTTCGAACCTTTGTGGAATGTGTTGCGGGCAATTGGCGTCCCAGGCCGAAACCGTAAGCACGATCACCTGCTCGGGCCGCGCCTTGTAGCCCTGCGGCATCAGTTTCACCGCGAGTTCAATGTCACCTTCAACGACGCGCGCCTCGCCCCAGATCTTCACGCGCCTCCGGTGCGCGTAGTCGATCAGGAACAGGTGTGCCTTGTTGTTGTCGGCGAGATTGCCTTGCGTGATGAATTGCCGATTGCCGGAATAGTCAACGAAGGCGATGGTCTTGTCGTCGAGCACGCGCAGGAAACCCGCCGGTCCGCCGCGATGCTGGATATAGGGCTGGCCTTCGGCATTGACGGTGGCGAGAAAGGCGCTCGTTTGTGCAGCGATGAATTCCGCAAGATCGGGCGTGATCTCTGTCTGCCAGGCCCCGTGCTCTTCCGCGCGCGCATACTTCGGGCGCGAACCTTTGCGAGTCTGGATCTCCTTTACGGTCGGCGTGAAGGCGACGTCGCTGGAATATGCAAGACCGTTGTTCATTGTGTTTCCACTTTCGCTGGCCGGGAAGTCGATGTCGTTTTGGCGACTTCCTTGATATAGTGATTTCCAATATTTGTGAGTATCATGTATAATGTGAATCTAACCTTCCATTATTTGGTAGCATGAATGGACCGTCTGGAATCGATGTCGACCCTCTTGGCCGCCGTAGAGGCCGGCAGCCTGTCGGCTGCATCGCGCAAGCTCGGCATGCCGCTCGCCACCGTGAGCCGGAAGGTGTCGGAGCTGGAGGCCCACTTGCGCACGCGGCTGCTCAATCGCACGAGCCGGCGCCTCTCGCTCACCGATGCGGGGCGGGCCTATGTGGAGGCTTGCAAGCGGATCCTTGAAGACATCGGGGAGGCGGAACGTGCCGCTACGGGAGAATATCTCAAGCCCCGCGGCGCCCTGTCGATCACCGTGCCGATCGTCTTCGGCCGGGTTCATGTCCTGCCGGTCGCGATCGAGTTTCTCAAAGCTTTTCCGGATATCGATATCCGCATCATGCTGGCCGACCGCGTTGTCAATTTGCACGAAGAGCGCGTCGATGTCGCGGCGCGGATCGGTGCGCTCGGTGACAGTGCCCTCATTGCAACGCGTGTTGGCGCAGTCCGCCGGGTCGTGTGCGCGAGTCCGTCATATCTTTCGGTGCGGGGCACGCCGAAGAGTCCGGCAGACCTGCGCAAGCACGATTGCATATCATTCGAGAGGGGCTCGCCTCCCGACGCCTGGAAGTTTCCCGCGGGCAAGACGGCCACATCGGTAGCAATTCATTCGCGCCTGACCGTCAACACGGCCGAAGCCGCCATCGACGCCGCGGTCGCAGGCTTAGGTGTCACGCGCGTCCTGTCCTATCAGGTCTCCGGCGCGCTTCGTACCGGCACGCTTGAGGTGATCTTAAGTAAATTCGAGCCGGAGCCCTGGCCTGTCAGCCTCGTCTATGGAGGCCAAGGACTCCTGCCGCTCAAGCTTCGCGCGTTTCTTGATTTTGCCATGCCGCGCTTGAAGATGCGGCTGGGGCAGGAGAGCGACTGACGCATGCGGGCGTTCTGGCAGGAAATTCGGCGAATTATACTCACGGCAAACGAGTCCAGGAGCGCACTTTCTCGTTAAGATCGTGTTGCCTAGACTCCGTAGCAGTTGTAAAAAGATTGTGTCGAAAAGGAGCGATCCATGCCCGTAGTCAGCCGCGATCAATTTCGCGTCAGCGTCGTCCTTTACCCGGAGGACGGATTTTGGATTGCCCAAGGTGTGCAATTCGATATCACCGCGCGCGGTCGCAGCCCAATCGAGGCGTCGGAACGGTTCAATGACAAGTTCGGCGCTGAACTTGTCATGTCGATCGAACTCGGAGACAACGAGCCGCTCGCTGGCGTTGGTCCAGCGCCCAAGGAATTTTGGGAAATGTACGAAAACGCAAAGATGCGCGCTGCGATGGACGACGGCTCCATCCGACTGAAGGATGGAGCAACGCCACACGTACTTCAGGAAATCAGAATTACCGACAGGCGACGTGCGGCATAAATCATGCCGGTTCAAGTCGGCCCAAGAATTCTTGTTGCAGATCTGATAGAACGCGCAAGAGAGCAAGGCTGTGAAGTGCGACTTTCCACGAACCGCTTAGTTACACAAGACGGATTCCGCCAAATAAGATTTCTATTCAATCCTGCAAGCCGTGCTCGCTTCGGTATTACAGATTACGATGATGACGAATATATGCTGGCGTCAGAAATTGATGCCGCACGCAGACCTTAACATTGTGCTGCCTTAGCGCACATCAAGGGGGCGGGTTCCACCCGCCCCCGGAATAACGAGCCAAGGTCAGTCGTGGCGTACTACAATCCGCCAAGATTCCGGAATTTCTGCACGCGCTTGCCTCCCACTTCGGCGGCGTAGATGTTGCCTTTGCTGTCGATGGCGAGATTGTGCAGATTGTCGAACTCGCCGGCATTGTGGCCGACACGGCCGAAGGAGGCGAGATATTTGCCATCGGCGCGGTTGAGCAGATGGAATTCGCCATTGGGATCATCCGACGTCAGGATGTAGCTCTGTTTCTCATCCGGCCAGAGCATGACCGAACCGGTGGTCGCGGCCGGGATCGTGTCCTTGAGCACTGCAATTTCCGTCACGTAGGTTCCGTCCTTGCGGAACACCTGGATGCGGTTGTTGCCGCGGTCGCAGACGTAGACCAGCCCGTCCTTGCTCATGCGGATGCAGTGCACCGGGTTGTTGAACTGCTGCGGCATCGCGGCCTTCGGATCGTAGGTGAGCTTGTCGTCGGTCGGCGGCTTGCCGTAGGCGCCCCAGTGGCGCTTGTAGGCGCCGGTCGCGGCGTCGAACACGATGACGCGATGGTTGCCGTAGCCGTCCGCCACATAAAGTTCGTTGGTTGCCGGATCGACGATCATGTCGGCCGGGCGGCCGAGTCGCGTTGTGTCGTTTGAATTCGTCACCGGCCCGGGCTTGCCGATCTGCATCACGAACTTGCCGTCACGGGTGAACTTGAGAACCTGGCCGTCCTCGGGGTGATTGCCACCGACCCAGACGAAATTGTTATGATCGACGAAGATGCCGTGCTCGTTCTTCTGCCAGTCGTAGCCTTGACCCGGGCCGCCCCAGCTCCCGATCACGTTGCCTTCCTTATCGAACTCGATCACCGGAGGCGCCTTGATGCAGCACTCGGAGATCTTGGGATTGGCTTCGGCGTGCAGCTCGCCGGGCACGATCGTTTTCGGCCGGTGGATGACCCAGACGTGATCCTGCGCGT
>DATGVJ010000024.1:0-4001 GCA_035300505.1 Xanthobacteraceae bacterium | reverse complement strand
CGGCAAGAAAAGCGACATGCCGATCCGGGGTGGCCTTGAACAAATCTGGCGCGGCCTGCTGGGAGCAGTGCCCGATTTCGGAGTCGAGGTAGTTGAGATGATCCAGGGCGAAGGCAACATCGTCGTCGTACAGGCGTTGCTCGGCGGCGCCATGCCGGCGGATGTCCCTGGCCTTGTAACGAAAGGCAAGTCCGACCGCATCGCCCACGCCTACATCATCCGCTACAGCGCGGAGGGCAAAATCATGCGCCTGGATTGTTATTGGGACAACACCGCCATCAACGCCATTAAGGCGAGCGTTCTGTGAGCGCACGCGAAGACGTCCTGTCGAGAAGATGCGGCGTACCGCGTCGCTGAGAAAAAGTCTGTGGGCAATTCTGGCGGAGGTTCCGATGAATCAATTTCAGAAAATATTCGACGCCCAGAAGGCGCTCTTCGCCACCGGGGTCACACGCAGCTACGAATGGCGGGTCGACCAACTCGATCGCATGGCCCGCATGATCAGGGAGAACGAGGCGCGCTTCCAGCAGGCGATGGCGAAGGAATTCAAGACGGCCTCGCAGGAATACATCTTCGAGACAGCGGCATCGGCTGGCGAGAGCGAGGTGCAGAAGAGCCAGTTGAAAGAGTGGATGAAGCCGGTCGAAGCACCGGTGCCGCAGTTCCTGGCCAAAACCGGTCACAAGGGGATAATCTACCGCGAGCCTTACGGCGTGGCGCTTATCATCGGACCGTTCAACGGACCTTTGCTCCTGCTGATCCGCCCGGCGCTCGCGGCACTCGCGGCCGGAAATACCTGTATTCTCACGCTAAGTGAAGCACTCCCGGAAACGACGAAGGTGCTACTCGACCTTGTCCCGAAATATTTCGATCCAAGCGCCGTGACCATGGTGGCCGGCGGCAAGGAGCAAAACACCGAGCTCCTGAAGCTCCCGTTTGACTTCATTTTCTTCACCGGCAGCACCTTTGTCGGGAAGATCGTTGCGCAGGCGGCAGGGAAAAACCTCACGCCGGTTCTGCTCGAACTCGGCGGGATGAACCCGGCGATCGTCGACGAGACCGCAAACATTCCCGATGCGGCGAAGAAGATCGTCTGGGGTGCGATGGCCTGGGGCGGCCAATGGTGCACCTCGCCGGGCTATGCCTATGTCCATGAGTCCGTGGCGGACGCCTTCGCCGCCGAGGCCAAGAAGGCATTGGTTGAGCTATTCGGCAATGACCCGAGATCCAACTCCGACTACTCGCGCATCATCAACGCCCGCACGGTTGACCGGCTGGCCTCGCTCATCGATCCCGCCAAGGTGATCGCCGGCGCCAAGTCAGACCGCGATGCGCACTATCTCGATCCCACGCTTCTGTATCCCGTCACCTGGGATGACAAGATCATGGAGGACGAGGTCTTCGGACCCATCCTGCCGATCCTGACCTATAAGTCATTCGATGAGGCGATGGCGCGGATGGCGAAAACGGGACGTCCGCTCGCCGGCTTTATCTTCAGCCGCGATCAGAAAGCCATCGACCGGTTCATCGGCCAGCTGTCCTTTGGTGGAGGCGGCGTGAATCTGGTGAACGTTCACCTGTTCGTCGAGACCATGCCGTTCGGTGGTACCGGATCCGCCGGGATGGGCCACTACTATGGCAAGTATGGCTTCGATGCCCTTACACACGCCAAGTCGATGCTGATCTCCCCGCCCGACGTCGCGATCGAACATCTCTACTCGCCCTTTACCGAAGAAAAGAACCGGCAGCTTGCAGGATGGTTCGAGTACTGAGGCGATCTTGCCCCGGCACCATCTGGGGCAGCTGCCAATTATGATGTCGTCGTGATCAGCAGCGGGGTCGGCGGTTACCGCATTGCACATGATTGGCGCGCAGGTAAGCGAACTCATCGCCGAGGTCTGCCTCGCCATGGAGTTTCACGCCGATAGCGAGGATGTCGCCCGAACCTGCCACTCCCGCCCCGACGCGGTCGGAGGCCCCGCGGCAGGCCGCCATGGGCATCGACGGATGAATGACTCAATCCTAGGAGCGAGAGATGACCTTGGCGCGCTTGAAATCTGTGGCCGGTGTTCGAATTCCGGATACCGCGCTGTGCATTGCCGCGGTGGACCTTTTGGAATCCAGTTCGCCCAAATTTCTCTGCGCGCATTGTCTTCGAACCTACATTTTCGGCAGTCTTGCCGTCAGAAGCCTCGGCCGTCCGGTGGCTGATGTAGAAGCCGCGTTCTGCGCCGCGCTTTTGCACGACCTCGGGCTGATCCCTCCCTACCGTCGCGATAATCGGTTTGAAGTCGATGGCGCGGATGCTGCGCGCGATTTCTGCGCGAAGCATCAGGTGTCGCCGGAGCGTGCGGATCTGGTTTGGAAGGCGATCGCTTTGCACACCTCTCCGGGAATACCGACCCGGCTGGCGGGCGAGATAGCACTGGTCCATCTCGGCGCCGGTCTCGACTTTCTGGGTCTGGGCCTTGATCAGGTGCCGCCGCAGGTTCTCGAGGAAATCCTCGAAAAATACCCGCGGATGAAGTTCAAATCGCAATTCGGCGATCTCCTGGTCGAGCACTGCCAGCACAACCCCGCCGCACAAGTCTTGACCTGGACCGACGATGTTGCACGCACCGCCGGCTGCACGTTGCATGGCAAGGCAATTCCGACGGCATCGCAAATCATGTCGGCGGCGCCGTTTGATGAATGACCCGACGGCCAAAGTCGTCCGCCGAAGGGCTCGCACTCTCAGCTGTGCGCCGGCGATCTGAGGTTACGTTGAAACAGATAGGAGCGCCGGTTGGAGATGGCTGTGACAGCGCTAACCATAGAAGAAAAAGCAAAGAACTCGTAACGGCGTTCTACGAACTTGCCATAAAACCAGAAAAACCAAGAGGGCCTCGGCTAGGGGAGCGAACGCCAAATGTGTTCAGCTGAAGTACGCGATTGAGGTCGATAGATGCCGATATCGAACGATTGCGCAGCCGAAAAAATATTGCTGTGGATTCATAAGGGACAGGTTGTGACGGTCTGGTCGTCGGTGCTTTGGACTAGTCACCTTGAATTTGTATCCTAAAATCAGAACGATATGTCGATGCAAGACAATCGAGTGGGAGTGAGGGTCGTAGAAAAGGATGGTTCCGGGATAGCCGGGGATAGGGCCGCGAGGCGGGATCAATCGATCGTCTTCAATAGTCCTTGAAGGCGCAAAGGCGACCCGATCCATCATTGGACAGCCTCCATACCGCTTGAGGGGGCGCCTTCACGTCGATGTCATTGAGCGCATAGATGGCCGACGTTTTGGGATCGTACTTCTCGGGGCCAAATCACGCGGTCGTACATCGATTACTGCTCCTTCTTGAACAAGTCCTGGAAGATGAGCTGGGCCCAAGTGCGGCCGCGCGCCTGCACCAGCGCGCCACCCTCGTTGAGCTTTCCCAGCTTGACGGGTGCGAACCCGAGTTGTTTGGCCAAGGCCGCCACGGGAGCGGTCGCGTCTTCGTCGTCGCTCGATAGAAAGATGACCCGGTGGCCGCCCTCGACGATCGGATCGGCCGCCAGGGTGGCCGCAGGCAGATGATTGAAACCTTTCACGAGCTTGGCGCCGGTGAACGCCTTCGCGATGACGGCGGAGGACGGGAGACCGTCCAGCTCTTCAAGGACGTTCGTCGCGTCGATGACCGTCTTGCCTTTCCAGCTCGGCAGGGCCTTCGCAACCTCGCGGTGCTCCCAGAACGGGACCGCCAAGATGATCGTGTCGGCCTCGACTGCATTCTGCAGCGACTTGGCGACGACCGTGGGTCCAATCGCCCGAGCCTGCGGCGCCAACGCCTCGGGCGGCCGGCGGCTCGCGACGGTCACCTCGATGTTTTTACGGGCGAAGGCGCGGGCGAGAGCCTGGCCTACCGCACCGAATCCTACAATCGCATAGCTCATAATACTTCTCCGATCTGTGTTGATATTGATTCCCCGGCCTTCAGATGGCCGAGAAGCCGCCGTCGACAGACAACTCCACC
>DATGVJ010000023.1:0-4216 GCA_035300505.1 Xanthobacteraceae bacterium | reverse complement strand
GCGTTCGGTTTACACCCGAAAGGTCGTCCGTTCAAATCGGACAGTGCCCACCATTGTGACGCCACACCCTTCAGCGGGGACGTAGTTCAGTTGGTTAGAACGCTGCCCTGTCACGGCAGAGGTCGCGAGTTCGAGTCTCGTCGTCCCCGCCATTCTTTCTAAAGCACTTAGGCGGATTTCATTGAAACCATTGGGGGCGCGAAAAGGGCGCGTTTCGCGCCCTTTTTGTGCCCTTTTTAGGCGATCCAGAGCTTCCTATCCAGCAACGCGTGTTGCTCCATCCTCATCGGAAGAAAAGACTAGCGACATCACCGCCGCCTGCGCTGCATGCTTCGCGGGCGTTACTGCCTGCGTGTAAACGTCCAACGTTGAGCGGAACGACGAATGCCGCAGCAGCTCCTGCATCACCTTGAACTCAGTCCCCACGCTTCGCAGCAAGGTCGAGTAGGTGTGACGGAACGTATGCCATCCGAATCGCTTCTGAATTCCGACTCGTTGAGCTGCAGGACGTATGTATTTGCGCAAGATCGCCTGGCCCCAGTACGGTCTTCGGCCTCGATAGCGCTTGCTTGCAAAAACCCAGTCCTCCGGCCTGATGTAGGTACAACGTTTTCTCCACTGCGTCAGAGCGTCCGCGAGAGTCGGATGCATTGGCACTGGCTTTTGCGATGATTCGGTCTTGCACGGGCCTACCACTCCGTACACGATGGAACGGATGACGCTCATCGTGCCGCGCTCGAAGTCGATATCGCCCCACTTTAGGCCGAATATCTCGCTCTGCCGCAACCCGGTTGATGCGGCAAGAAGGACTAATGTGCGTTCTCGAAGTGCCAGGCCGTCGATTAGCGCCTTGATTTCGGCGGGCACCAGAGTGGCCGGCGGTGTTCGGCGTTTGGCGCTCTGACGAACGAGGTAGATTGGGTTGCGGTCAAACAGCTCATATCGGCAGGCGTGATTAAAGAGGACGGACATCAGGTTTCGGATTTTGGCACAACTGCTTTTTGCTAATGGCAATCCGCGAAGCCAGGACTCGACTTGTATGGTTCTAACCTCGGCAAGTCCGTATTTCTGCCAGTGAGGGCGAATCCAGCGAGTCAAGTACGCCTTATAGATTTTCTTGGTCGCGTGACTGCGCCAAGTGTTTTCCTTTGGGAGTTCGCGTTGCTCGAAGTGATCACAAAGTTGAGCAACGGTCATTGTGCCGGAATTCGTTGGTCGGCCATCGGTGCTGAGTTCTGAGAGCAGCCCCACTACGGAGCGCCGTGCAGCATCTTCATCAGGATATTGCTCGACTGTGCCGACAATTTTCTTGTGGTAAAGACGCTTGCCGTCAAGTCTGGTCTCAGACCAGCGAAACTGCCAGACATCAGGGCCTTCTTTGCGACTATTTCGTTGCATACATCCGCGTTTCATCTTTTCCTCCTGCACCGCCGTGGCGGAGCAGAAGAATCTTCAGGCATGGAGGCGAATGGAAGGGCAGGAGGGTGCAATCAGTCGAGTGAATTGCCTTGCAGCGGCAGTCCTGCGACATGATCTTAACCTCTACGATTTTCCATCGCCTTGGCGTGACCGACCGCCATGGCTAGTTGTTTTGGGCGTCCGACAAATTCCGGGCCTCGCCGCGACCGACTGCCTTCTATGCGGTTCCCAGGAAGCGCTCGACGATCTCCGGCAGCATCGGCTCGACCGCGAGCGTGTAGTGAGTGGTGTTCGGCACGATTGCGAACTGGTTTGCGGGCCGCAGTGAGCCATCAATCCCGGCATCGCGCTGGCCGCCTCCCAACGCCTTCCAGAACTCGACCATGTGTTCGGGCCGGAGGTAGTCAGCGTCGGCAAAGACCAGCAGTGTGCGAGCCTGAAGCTTGGCGACGTCGGCGCTCCAGTCAAAGGGGCGCTTGGTCAGGTCCCCGACCTTGCGGAAGAGGTTCGTCCAATCGACATCGGGATAGGCCTGCCCTAACGGCGATGCCTTGACGCTGCCGCCGAGCATGGCAGCGTTGGCCTCCAACTGATTGAAAGCCGCCACCACCTCCGGATAAGCGTCGTCCTGCCTCATCCTCGCGGCCATGAGCACGAGCCGGTCGACCGCGTCCGGATGGCGGATGGCGGTCTGCAGCGCGACGAAGGAGCCCAGCGAGTAGCCCATCACGTCGGCCTTGCCGAGTTTCAGATGGCCGATCAGAGCGGCAACGTCGTCGCCCATCGTTTCACAGCGCAGTGGCCTGTCGGTGTCTGGCGTGCGCCCATGCGCCTGAAGATGGACGGCGATCACCTGCCGGCCCTTGGCCAGTTCGGCCAGATTGCTCCCGAAGCTGTCTGGGTTGATGCCCCCGTGAAGAAGAATGAGCGGCTTGCCGGCGCCATGCACGCTGTAAAAGATATGCTGGCCATTGACGTCGGCAAAATTCTCTTTTGACATAGTGGGGGTCTCCTTGGCTTGAACGGGAGGGATTGCAGTCAGCACTGCGGTCGCTGTGACAGTCTTTAGGAAATCGCGTCTGTTCGTGTATGTCATCGTTATCCCTTCCATACGCCGGTGGCGGCGGTGTGGTCACGATCTGCCTGCGAGCAACTCCTCCAGCTGCGCGAACTGTTCGGGCAGGCCTTCCGCCGAACCGGCGAGGGCTTCGTCGAGGGCCGCCGTTGTGGGGTAGAGTTCGTGTAGGGTGACCAGCGTCTTGCCGGCATTTTCTTCGAACGTCACCGTGGTCACGGCGCCCTGATCGCTTTCTTCGTTCGTCCAGACGAGGCGCTTGTTCGGCGTCACTTCTCTGTACGTGCCGAAGAACGCCATCGGTTGGTCGAAGGCCGGATGACTGAAGACGAAGCGATACGCGCCCCCGGTGCGCACATCCATGTCGCACGAGAGCAGCGACATGCCCACCGACTTCGGAACCCACCAACGCTTGAACAATTCGGGTTTGCTCCACGCTTCGAAGACGATGTGCGCCGGGGCATTGAACGTCCGCGTCACGACGAGTTCGCGGTCGGACTTGCGTTCCACGGCGGTCCGGTTCATGGCGGCGGGACTACCTTCTTTTCCTTCGGGCATCTGCCTTCTCCTTTGATTTCAAGTGCTCGACAATCTTGTCCAGCGCGTCGAAGCGTGCGCTCCAGAGTTGGCGGTGCCGCTCGATCCAGGCGGCCTCTTCTTCCAGCGCGCGCATGCCAAGCCTGCAGGTTCTGACGCGCCCGGCCTTTTCAGTAGTGACGAGCGCTGCCCGCTCCAACACGCCAACATGCTTCTTCATGCCCGTGAGGGTCATATGGAACTTGCCGGCGAGGTCCGTGATCGAAGCGTCGGCGCGGCTGAGCTGCTCCAGCACGCCGCGCCGGGTCGCGTCCGACAGCGCGGCGAACGAAGCGTCGAGGCGGGTTTCGTTATACTGAACCATGTGGTTCAGTATATAGCAGATCGACTGGCGGCGTGCAAGAGGAAACCAAACCGTTAGGCAATGGATTTCCGGTGCGGCGTGCCCGAGGCCAGCGACACGATTTTCCAACCCACAACCCAACCCACAATTCGTGTAGTCTTGTGCGGCTTACGGGTAGTTTGGCAGTCCCCGCGTTGTTGTATGTTGTTGTAAAACCTTTCAGGGGGCCGCTGTCACGGCGGAGGTCGCTAGTTCGAGTCTCGTCGTCCCCGCCATATTTCCAGGACTTATTTCTTTAAATAGGACTCACTGCTAACGACCATTCGGGTCGGCCACCGTATTTCCCTTGTCGAATGATGTTATAATTCCTGAATAATGCGACACGTCACGATTGCCCTTCCTGACGAACTCTCAGCGGCTCTGGCTGCTCCTGGTCAAGATTTGTCCCGCGCGGCCTTTGAGGCCCTGGCCCTAGCAGCTTACCGCGAACGTAAGATTTCGGCTGTCCAACTCCGCCGATTGCTGGGTTACGAAACCAGGATGGAAGTCGATGCCTTTCTGAAGAGCCACGGCGTCGAACTGGAATACACACTCGAAGACATTGAACGGGATCGCGAGACGCACCGGCAACTCGGCCTGTAGATGCAATCGATCGTAGCCGACACAACTCCACTGAACTACCTCGTACTTATCCAAGCGGCCGATATTCTTCCAAACCTATATCGAAGGTTTTGATCCCTCCCGCCGTGAAAGCCGAGTCGATTCGGCTCTGGAACATCTCGACGCGGGTGAGCGCGAAGGCGATATCGCTTGCGTCCGAGCTCCAAGCTATCCTTTTGTTG
>DATGVJ010000022.1:0-4749 GCA_035300505.1 Xanthobacteraceae bacterium | reverse complement strand
AGTGTGGCCCCCGGGGTTGCGGACGAACTCGAACTGCTCCTCGAAGGTGTGGCCCCTCTGCAAACGGCTCGCCCGAATGAAGTGAGTTTCCTGGACAATCGACGTTATGCGTCGGCGCTCGAGCAGACATCGGCCGGTGCTGTGATCGTGCATCCTGATATGGCTGCGCGAGTGCCTGCTGGGACAGTGGCGATCCAGACGATCGAACCATACGCGGCGTGGGCCCGCGTAGCTGCACTCTTCTATCCCCTGCCACCAGTGTCTCCCGGTATTCACCCGTCCGCAATTGTCGCAAAGGGGGCGCGCGTCGATCCGTCTGCGGAGGTCGGGCCGCTGTCTGTGATTGAGGCCGGAGCAGAGATAGGACCTAACTGCCGGATCGGTCCGTGCGCGGTTATCGGCGGCGGCGTGATTGTCGGTCGGGACTGCCGGATTGGCGCACATGCGAGCCTAAGCTATGCGCTTCTGGGAGCACGTGTTTACGTCTATCCGGGCGCGCGGATCGGACAGGAAGGGTTTGGATTCGCCTCCACCAAAGATGGATTTCTCTCTATTCCCCAGCTTGGGCGAGTCATTCTTGAAGACGATGTCGAAGTGGGTGCGAATACCACGATTGATCGAGGATCATCGCTAGACACGGTGATCGGCGCCGGCTCTCGTCTCGATAACCTCGTCCAGATCGGCCACAATGTTATCCTCGGCCGGTGTTGTGTCATCGTTGCCCAGGTCGGTATTTCGGGTTCAACCGTGCTTGAAGATTTGGTCCGCGTCGGCGGGCAGGCGGCGATGGCCGGGCATCTTCGGATCGGTCAAGGTGCGGGAATCGGAGCGCAGGCGGGCGTCATGTCGGATTTGGTTCCAGGCGCTGAAGTGCTTGGGAGCCCTGCTCAGCCTAAAAGAGACTTCTTTCGACAAATTGTCATGCTCAAGAGGATGGCAAAGGGAGAAGGATAGCGCTCCTTGTACTGCAAGAGCGGTTTTACAACCACTTGCGACTTCCGCCGTTACCACCAAACGAACACGCTGCCGGAGTACCCGCATGTCCGACGTTCAGGGATTGTGTTGAATTGTCTTCAGTGACGCAAAAAGAGACATTTGCAACACTGTCCAAGACTGAACTCAAGGTCCGTTAAGGACCCGAAACAGACCTTGATGGTGCAAAGTTCGATTCCGTGAGATCGTTCAGCGCTGCTTCGTCCGGCGCCGCGTGAGTTCTTGCGGATACATTGGTACAGAGACTTGCGGCGCCCATGGGGGGACTGCCACGTGCGTTTGTTGTCCAATCTGCTTCAGCGTTTCATCCGCCAGGGCACTCTGCGAGTCCGCGACGCCGGCGGCAAGATCCATGTTTTCGGCGACCGCCTGCCCGGGCCCGACGTCGCCGTCCACCTCCACGATCGCAAGCTCTACACCAAGTTGTTCATCAATCCGGAGCTATACGCCGCCGAAGCCTATATGGACGGCAGGCTGACGCTGGAGGACGGTGCCGCAATCCATGATTTTCTGCTGCTGTTCTCGATCAATCGCGCCGGGCTTTATTCGTACGGCTCACAGAAGCTGATGCGGCGGGTGTGGCGCGTCCTGCGCCGCACGCATCAGGCCAATCCGATCGGGCTTGCCGCCGCTCATGCGCGCCACCACTACGACATCTCGACCGAACTTTACCGTCTGTTCCTCGACGATCTGATGCAATATTCCTGCGCCTATTTTCGAGACCCCGAGCATGAAACGCTCGAACAGGCGCAGCGCAACAAGCTGATCCACGCCACCAGCAAGCTGCAATTAAAGCCTGGCATGACGGTCGCCGAGATCGGCTCCGGGTGGGGGGGCTTCGCCATTCATCTGGCGCGCGAAACGGGCGCCCATGTCACCGCGGTCAATGTTTCGCCCGAGCAGATCAGGGCTGCACGCGATCATGCCGAGGCTACCGGCGTTTCCAATCGCGTCTCGTTTCGCGAGTTGGACTATCGCCAACTCACCGGCCAGTTTGACCGAGTGGTTTCGGTCGGCATGATGGAGCATGTCGGCATCGGTCATTTTGATGATTATTTCATAAAGATCCGCGAACTCTTGACGCCTGACGGCTATGCCTTCATCCATTGCATCGGCCGGATGTCGCAGCCCGGCACCACCGGCCCCTTCATCCGCAAATACATCTTTCCTGGCGCCTATGTGCCGGCGCTATCCGAGACCTTCGCTGCCGCGGAGCGCTGCGGTCTGTGGTGTGACGACATGGAAGTGCTACGGCTGCATTATTACTACACGGTGAAACACTGGCGCGAGCGCTTCGCCAAAAATAGAGCCCGGGCTGCTGCGATCTACGACGAACGGTTCTGCCGGATGTGGGAATTCTATCTCGCCGCCGTCGAACTCGAATTCCTGCATGGCTCTCACATGGTGTTTCAAATACTGCTGTCGACCAAACGTGATGCGGTGCCGATCACGCGCGATTTTATGATCGACTTCGAGCGGGCGGCCTGGGCGCAGGCGGCCCCCGGAACAACGCCGACTCAACATTCCACCGGCCCTGCCGACGCGCGCCGATGAGGTGATCGAATAGGTAGGTCCGTCACTTCGGTAATGGCCGATGCTGTCGAAAAAGTATTTTCTGGCGGGTGAACTAAATTTTTCAACGCCGCTGGTGCGTCCCGCGCGCGCCAATGTGACGGACCACATCGAATCACAAGAGAGCGATCACAGAGCTTCGTACATGTCCTACAGAGGCTTGCAGCAGCGGAGGCAGCTAAAAACCGACTTTCGCGAGTTTTGGGAGCTGCTCAATTTTCGACTTCTTCGACCGCATCGATCACTTGGAGAAGCTCGCCACGGGCAACACGGACGGGATGCGGTATTGGCAAATGGGCAACACGTTCTTGAACGATTACAGCGCCGATTCGAAAATCCGATGGTTTGCGTTACAACCTACAAATTCGTCCTGGCACAGCGCTGCCACACCCATTCTCTTTCACGCCGACGAGGTGATTGGTTGAATGCGGCGTGTGTCCGGAATTGGCCCCTAGCTGACATAACGCTGGCGAAAGAAACCGCTCAGAAGACCACGGGGAGCAAAGCGATGGCACGCAAAACCGAAGAAGCGGTGAAAGACTTTCCAGGTGGCCGGCCGACTGATGCGGGTCAACATACCGCAGAGCAGCGGCGGTCCAACGGCCGCTCGACACGAATACGTTCATCATCACACGTAATCAGCACGAGATGGCCGCCAACATCGCGCTGATCTGCGATGGCCACCAGAAGATGGCGCTGTCGTTGCGCGACATCTTCGACAAGCTGGTGCAGATCGAAGCTAAGCTCGGCACGCGATGACCGGCGCGTCGGGTTCGGCGGGCGGCGGCGGGTTCCCCTCGACGCCAAGAGCGCCGCCAAGCGCCTGATCGAGGGAAAGCTGGCGCGCAATATACCGGACGACGAGTGCGAAACACAACCTGCGCGTGTACACATCCGCAAGGCCGCGGGCAGCTTCGGCCATGGGCGGTAGTCAGCGGTGATGTAGAGGGTCAGGAGGCTTGAAAGAGGTCCTAATTCCAGGGCTTTTTGGTGCCCGAATAGCGGACGCTATTTCCGCTTCGGGTCATCTACTGCCGTGATGCCATCAGTCACCAAGCGAAGCTGCCGCCTTCCGTTGACTATCGGGCTCCTCCCGTTGCCGGTTGACCCGGTCCCATGGCGATGACCCGCTCCCGGCTCCATGGGCATGCAATTTTTTTTACGCGTTACACACGGGCAATGAACCCACCGCGGGATTCGGCACACTAACCAGCACTCACCATCGACCAAACGTCACCCCCGACACGGAGAAACAACGTGGCGATGCGCAACGAAAGCGATGCCAAGGATCAGAAGGTCTACGCCGCCTGGATGCGAACAACCGTTGCGTTGTGGGCTTTGTGGGCTCTGGCTTTGGGCGTGGTGGTTGCCCTTGACGTCGTGAACGCGTCAATTACGCCGGAGCAGCGGACCGCACTGTTCCAACAGTGGTAGCGTTCCCGTGACAACCGGCGCCGGGTCGTTTGTTGCCCGCTGGACCCTCATCAACGCGGCCAACGTCAAGGCGGAATAAGACTGTTCCATAAATCTCTAAATCTCGATTTGGGAATCCGCCCGCCGATGTCGCCTTCGGGTCAAATTCGGCCGTCGCGCGCCGTCCCCAGTGACGGCAGCTTATCCCCAGATGGCTGCCGTGCGCGGCGGATGCTGCTGACGGCAGAGATGGGCCACAAGCGGAAATCTGGTTCGCCAAGGCGCATCCATCGGGCAGTCCGGATCGGTGAAGTCCAGCCAGGAAAACCTATGACGCGCGGTTCAAAAAAATTGGCAGCCCGCGCTTGTTGGCGTAGATGGGACGATAGCGCTCAGTGTTGTAGGTTGTGACAACCTCCAATTTACGTGGCCCAAGCTGCGCGTCAGGGATGGGTACCAGATCGTAGCGGCCGTCCACCAACGCCGACATGAGGCCGGTCTTGCCTTCCAGGATGGCGTCGTACGCCATGTTGCCGAAGGTCAAGGCGACGAGCTTGTCGATGAAGTCTGGATCGCCCGATCGCAGGTCATACGTGAGGTCGGAGGCGATCGTCTCCTCGCCGACGTGCCGGTTGATCTCGTCAGCGAGTGACTCGGCGACGCTTGCCCTCTTGCGATGGCCGTAGGCGTCAGGCTCGCCATATTCCTGCAGCCTGTAGCCCTCCCACTCGGCGCCTTCGCTGAGCACGACCAGCGCGTAGTTGCTCGGAT
>DATGVJ010000021.1:0-36610 GCA_035300505.1 Xanthobacteraceae bacterium | reverse complement strand
AGCGTGTCGGCGCCCTCCGCATAGGTCTGCACATCCTTGGCGGGATCGTACTCGACGGGCTTGCCAGTCTTGGGGTCGATGCCCTTGGTCCAGGTCACCCGATTAACGTGTTGAGCGGCCTTGAGGAACTGCCCGTTCAGGCGATCGATACTATAGGTAAAACCGTTGCGGCCCGCATGCGAGACGATCTTGCGGTCCTCGCCGTTGATCTTGGTATCGATGAGAATATGAGCCCCGGTCTCGTCATAGTCCCGGTTGTCGTTCGGCGTGTATTGATGCCACCACGTGATCTTGCCGGTGGTCGCGTCGAACGCGATGGCGCTGTTGGTGAAGAGATTGTCGCCAGGACGAAACGTGGCATCATAGGCTGGAACCGGATTGCCCGAACCCCAATACGTCAGATTGTTCGCCGGATCGTAGGCACCCGTTCCATAGAAGGCACCGCCACCCGTCTGCCAGGCGTTGTTCTTGTCCTTCCAAGTCTCGCTGCCGGGTTCGCCGGGTGCCGGGATCGAGTAAGTCTTCCACTTGATCTCGCCGGTCTTCGGATCGAGCGCCGCGAGCCAGCTGCGCAAGCCGCGGTCGCCGCCCGAGCCGCCGACCAGAATGGCGTCTTTGACCGCGAGCGGCGCAGCGGTCAGTTCCAAATCTTCCTGGTCGAGCAGATTCTTGTCCCAGACGACCTTGCCGGTCTCCTTGTCGGTTGCGATCACATGACCCGCATAGCCCGTGACCGACACGACCAGATTGCCCCAGAGCGCCACACCGCGGTTGCGGTCCTGCTTGTCAAGCTTGGGATCCATCTTCCAGAGGATTTTACCGGACGTGCCCGAGCGCACGTCGATCTTGTAGACGACACCCCAGGAATCGACCGTGTACATGAAACCATCGTCGACCAGCGGGGTCGCTTCGAGGCTCTCATTTGTGGAACGTCCGCCCAACGGGACGGCAAACAAGAGTTTGAGATTCTTGACGTTGGTCCGGTTGATCGCATCGAGTGGGGTATGACGCTGCGAGCCAAAGTCGCGATGATGATGCAGCCAGTTTTGCGGCTCGGGGTTGAGCAGACGCTCATAGGTGACGTCGGCAGCATTGATCGCGGCCGTACCCGCCAGCAGCGCAACGGCGGCCGAAACCAACGTGACACCACGACAGTTGGACATTCGCTTCATTCTCGTCTCCCTAGGTTGCTTTTATCGGAATAAGCTTAAGCCCCATGCTAGGCGATTTCTGCCGCAAGTGGAACCTGCCTATTGGCCCACCGGCTTGCCCATGAAATCAGACTTTCCGAGCGGCACGCCGCTGTGGCGCAGGATGTCGTAGGCCGTGGTGCAATGGAAATAGAACTGCGGGAGCGCGCGGATCAGCAACATCATCTGTCCGGGCATTTCGCGTTCACCGACCTTCACGACTTTGGCTTCGGTCCCGTCGATCTGCTCAGGCTTGATGCTGTTGAGCTGGGTAATCACTCTCGCAATGCGAGGGCCGTAGGGTGGGTAAAAGCGCGCTTCTCGGTCTATCAACGTTCTCAAAATTTCGTGCGCGCTTTTGCCCACGCGTCTGCGGATGTGTGAATCTCGCGCACCTCGTGCGTCGCACCATCGCCGCGTGGGCAAAAGCGCCACGATAGCGCGATGCATCTTCAACGATTGTGCCAGGCGCTTTTACCCACCCTACGCCGCGCTGATATTATTGAGTTCTCAACCAACTCTTCAAGCGCAATGTATACATGTCGGGAAAAAGCCGCATGTTCATCAGGACCCGCGGATCTATATGATGGGCTTCGGCATGCGCGGCCACCTTGTCAAGTACACCGGACAACGCCGTCAGAAACTGAACGAAAATCGGTACCGAGATCTGGTACATCGACACCGTTATTGTTTACTCCAAAGGGCCTGCGAATTATGGGGCCTCTTGTCAGGGCGGCGTTTCGATTTGAAACGCCGCTCTGATTTCTCCTGAGATCAGGCGAGACCGAAGCGATCAAGGTTCATCACCTTGTTCCACGCAGCTACAAAGTCCATCGCGAACTTCTCCTTCGAGTCCGTGCACGCATAGACCTCCGCGAAGGCGCGGAGCTGTGAGTGCGAGCCGAATATCAGGTCAACACGGGTGCCCGTCCACTTGACCGCATTCGTCTTCCGGTCACGGCCCTCGTACACGCCATCGGAGCCGGCAGGCTGCCATTGCGTGCTCATGTCGAGCAGGTTGACGAAGAAGTCGTTCGTCAGCGCCTCTGGCTGCTTGGTGAAGACGCCGTGCTTGGACCCTCCGGCATTCGCGCCGAGGACGCGCAGGCCGCCGACGAGGACCGTCATCTCGGGCGCCGTCAGCCTCAGCAATTGTGCCCGATCCACCAATGCCTCCTCAGGCAGCATGAACCCATTGCCGCTGAGATAGTTGCGGAAACCGTCAGCGAGGGGTTCGAGCGGCGCGAAGGAATCGACGTCGGTTTGCTCCTGCGACGCGTCCATCCGCCCCGGTGTGAAGGGGACCTTCACGTCGTGTCCGGCCGCCTTCGCGGCCTTCTCGATCGCCGCGCAGCCGCCGAGAACGATCAGGTCGGCGAGCGAGACCTTCTTGCCGAAGTCCTTCTGGATCGCTTCGAGCTTCTGCAAGACAGTCTTGAGCTGAGCCGGCTGGTTGACCGCCCAGTCCTTCTGCGGCGCGAGGCGGATGCGCGCCCCGTTCGCTCCGCCACGCTTGTCGGAGCCGCGGAACGTCGATGCCGACCCCCAGGCCGCCGAGACGAGCTGAGACACGGTGAGGCCCGATGCGAGAATCTTCGCCTTCAAAGCCGCAATGTCCTGCTCGCCGATCAGCGGATGATTAACCGCAGGGATCGGGTCTTGCCACGGCAGCGTCTCCTTCGGCACGAGTGGGCCGAGGTAGCGCACGATCGGCCCCATGTCGCGGTGCGTGAGCTTGAACCACGCGCGGGCAAACGCGTCCGCGAACTGGTCCGGATGCTCGTAGAAGCGCCTCGAGATCTTCTCGTAGGCCGGGTCGAACCGCAGCGAGAGGTCCGTGGTCAGCATGGTCGGCACATGCTTCTTCGACTTGTCGTAGGCGTGCGGGACCGTGGCAGCGCCGCCTTTCGCCTTCCATTGCTTCGCACCGGCCGGGCTCTTCGTCAGCTCCCATTCGTTGTTGAACAGGTTGTCGAAGAAATGATTGCTCCATTTCGTCGGCGTCTGCGACCAGGTGACTTCCGGGCCGCCGGTGATGGCGTCAGCCCCGATACCCATGCCGTGCTTGCTCTTCCAGCCGAGGCCCTGATCCTCGATGTCGGCACCTTCCGGCTCCGCGCCGAGCAGCGACGGATCGCCCGCGCCGTGGGTCTTGCCGAAGGTGTGGCCGCCGGCAATCAGCGCGACGGTCTCCTCGTCGTTCATCGCCATGCGGAAGAACGTTTCGCGGATGTCTTTAGCTGCCGCGATCGGATCCGGATTACCGTTCGGCCCCTCCGGATTCACGTAGATCAGTCCCATTTGCACCGCGCCGAGCGGATTCTGAAGCTGCCGTTCGCCGCTGTAGCGTTCGTCCCCCAGCCATGTCCCCTCGGGACCCCAGTAGAGTTCTTCGGGCTCCCAGACGTCGGCGCGGCCGCCGCCGAAACCGAACGTCTTGAAGCCCATCGAGTCGAGGGCGACATTGCCGGCGAGGACCATCAGGTCGGCCCAGGAGAGTTTGCGGCCATATTTCTGCTTGATCGGCCACAGCAGCCGGCGCGCCTTGTCGAGGTTCGCATTGTCCGGCCAGCTGTTGAGCGGCGCGAAGCGCTGCTGTCCCGCGCCGGCGCCGCCGCGGCCGTCAGCAATGCGGTAGGTGCCCGCAGCGTGCCACGCCAAGCGGATCATCAGACCGCCGTAGTGGCCAAAGTCGGCCGGCCACCATTCCTGCGAGCTCGTCATCAAGGCATGCAGGTCTTTGACCACGGCGTTGAGGTTGAGGCTCTTGAACTCCTTGGCATAGTCGAACTCCTTGCCCATTGGATCGGACAGAGAAGAGTTCTGGTGGAGAATGTTCAGATTCAGCTGCTTCGGCCACCAGTCTCGGTTCACCCTGTGTTGGCCGCCCGTAAACGGGCATTTGGTCGTGTCATCCATATTGCCTCCTATCCTGATTTGAACAATTTCCGCCCGGTTCCCGGTACAACGTAACGCAACGCATCCCATCAGGTAAAATTTACTTTAGTGATCGCTACGGTAAGATTTTCTGATGATCTAGAACACGCTTCGCTGTTTCAACGCGCTGCCACGTCACGGCCACTTCGGACGCGCTGCAGACGCATGTGCGATCTCGCAGCCGGCTTTGTCAATGCAGATCAATCGGCCATCAGACCTTTGATATTTCGAACGTTGCAGTGGCAAACAATTCCTCGGCCTTGATCTTGCGATCAATCAGGCCTTGCTCGAACGCATACTGCGCGAGCGCTTCGATCTCGGCGGAGTTTTCGCGAATACCATAACTCCAGAAATCCTTGCCCATGATCGCCATCGTTTCCTTGGTTTCAGCCTCGAGCCAAGGTAGCGTCACCATGAGCGCATTCACGTCACACAGGTCGATCATGGCAAGCGCCTTTGCTTCCAGAAAGGCCTTGTACACGCTGGTCACAAGCCATGGATATTGCTGCACGAGCGTTTTCTTGATCCCGATGAGATGCATGATCGGAAACATGCGGGTCTTCTGGTAATAGGCCTTCTCCGCCGCGCGCGTGTCGGGAAACAGCCGCACGATATGCGGCTCACCGGCGAGAAATGACGAGGGCGCGCGCGCCGTAAACAATGCATCAAGTTCGCCATGCCGCAGCATGTCGACCAGCGTCTGGTCCTTGCCGATGGGCTTGAGGTCAAGCCCCGGGATCGGCTTGAGCGGCGTGCGCTCATCGCGCCCCGGCTCTTCCTGGCCACCGCTGCGCCAGCTGATCTCGTTCGGCGAAACGCCGTATTCGTGCTGCATCAAGCCGCGCATCCAGACGACGGCGGTAATCTGATATTCGGGCAGGCCGATGCGCTTTCCGCGCAGGTCTTGCGGCGTCCGGATCCCGGCATCGGCACGGACATAGATTCCCGAATGGCGGAAAATGCGCGACACGAAAGCCGGCAATCCCACATAGGCCGACGTACCCGCCGCAACGGTGCGCAAGTAACTCGAGAACGACATTTCGGCGACGTCGAATTCCTGATAGCGGAATGTACGAAAGAAGATTTCCTCAGGATAGAGCGGCAGATACGTGACTGCACAACCCTCGACCCTGACTCGACCATCGATGATCGCTCGGGTGCGGTCGTAATTGCCGCATGCAATCGTTAAGGGCACCTCGACCATGGGGTCTCCCGTTGTTCTGATGTTGTGAAAGTTGCCGGATCAAAGTGCCCCGGCGCTTGTGGGTACGCCAAGCTACCGACTTTTGCTGCATTCTGGAAGGGCTGCATACCTAATTGGCGCCAATGGTTTGTAGGCCCAGCCTGCGCCCCCACAATCAACCGGACCGCGCCGGTCCTGCGGCAAGGACAGCCGAATCTTACCCAGTGATCGACAGTCGCGATTGGCTCGCCAAAAAACGATGCCATTTGCGCCTTGGTCATGCGCTTCCCCTTAAAGTAGGGCACTGCCGTCAGCAGTTTCCGGGCCAGTATCGGACATTGCAAACCCCAGCGTTCAAACCGCGATCCAGCAGGAATCGAATCGCGGAACAGCAGTTTGAAAATTCGCTATCTGCGAACAGAACGATTCGGTCGACCGTCTGACGGGGAACCAAGACCGTGACGTATTGATGATCGATAAGCCGGCGGCGCATTGTCGTAACTCCTGCAAGGAAATTTTTATTTGACGTAATTCTGTGGCGACGATCAAGCGTATTCAACCAACAAATATTTTTTCTGGCCGTGATTGTAACGCGTGGGTAATACTCTTAATACAAAATAAGTATATCAATGCCGATGGAGGTCGCAGATGAATCCCAATGAAGCCCCCTGGTACGTGAGCCTTATTGTTTCGCTTTTGCCGCTTGTACTGTTCTGCTGGGCAGTGTGGTGGCACGGGAGGCAAATTAAGAAAAGCCTTACCGCGGCTGATGGACGGCCTGTTGCGGAAGTGTTTGCGGACATCGCTCGAGAGTTGAAACGCAACAATGATCAGAAATTGAATTAGGAACTATCACTTAGCTTTCAAATATCCGGCGCCATGTTTCAAGTGGCTCAACAATGAATCATCATTGCCCACAGAACCAAAAAAGCACAAAACCTGATGCCACTTTCGGCCCAAGTGGGACGTTGGGAACAATCTAGGGAAATCAATGAGCTTTTTAGGAGATGGAGGCCCAGCCTGGAGTTGAACCAGGATGCAGGACGGTGCCCCGTCCATCGCGTCGCCATTCCGCCACCGGGCCAAACGCACAAGCGCTTTATCAGAACGATTTGACAGCGCGAGTTTACGGATACGAAAGCAAAAGCCAATCAGTACCTTAAATTAAGGTAAAGAAGTTAAAAGGTTGAATTGAATCTGCGCCAAAGCCAAAGTGGGACTACGCAGCCATGCGCTTGGATATCTGGATTTCTTGCAGCAACGCAACGTATTTGGAGGCGATTTCATCCCATCCATAGCGCATCGCCGTCGCGCGCGCGCCATTTCTGAGGTTGTTCATGAGAACATTGTCGGAAAATGCCCGGGTTATCTTGTTCGCAATATCGGACGGATCCGTCGAAATCCCATAACCATTGATGCCGTCCTCCAGATAATCTTCTATGCCGCCAACACGCGTTGCAAACACCGGAACCGCCGTCGACATCGCCTCCATGCAAACAAGCGAAAACGTTTCATATGCGGTCGGCAGGACCAAGGCGTCGGAAGCCGCAAAAAAGGCGGGCACGTCAAGTCTTGGCCCGGCAAAAATCAACCGGTCGCGCGCATTGTTCGCAAGCTTGCGGTATGGCGTTGGATTGTCCGAGCCGACCACGAGCAGCCAGACATCTCGCGGAAGTTGCTCCAGCGCGCCGATCGCATGTGCAAGCCCCTTGCGGCTGAATTCGTTACCCACGAAGAGCAGGAGCTTTGCGTTGGAGGGAATTCCAAATTCTTGCCTGATAACCTGCCCGGCAATTGGATCCGGGCGAAATAGGGTCGTATCAATCCCATTCGGAATAATTCGGATACGCTCCTTTGGTACTCCGAAATATTGGTGCAATTCGGTCGCGACGCGGGAGGAGACAGCTACATAGGTGCGGTACCGCAATCCGCGGATGATCCAGCGATCGCGCAGCATGACCCAGAAATGGAGGGGATTGAGCATCCAGCGTCGGTCGCCGGCCTTGCGTTTCTGTGCAATGTTTTCTGCATTGACGGCATGAATGACCATCGCATCGCCCTTGAGGCAGTCGCCATGGCTGAGCACCACCGCGCGCGGGTGCCGCAAGGAAGCGAGCGTTGCAGCCAATGTGAAAAGCGGAACAACAACAGCGCGTCCAACATGTCTCATGGCGCCACGAGTCGGTATCCGGTCAAGCCACGGCAACACGCGTTCGATGGAGGTCTTGCCTTCTACTGCCACACCGAGTGTGCTGGCAATAACGCCATTGGAGATTCCAACCCGGCTGAACGCGCGGGATAGTTCCCAGGCAACCCGTTCTGCCCCACCCGCTGTGCTTAACTCTTGAATAACCTGTATGATCTCTAATTCCATATCCGTCTCATCTGAAGGCAAGACATGTAAGGAAAGACATGTAAAGGAAAGACATGGAATTTCGCGGACGTATTGCAGCCACCGTAACCTTCATCGTTCTTGCTCTCGGATTGCGAGCGCAAGCGACCGAGATATCGCCCGCAATGGTTACTTTGCGCGATCGCATCGGCGGTGGAAATATTGTCACGCACCTGACCGGCGCACCCACTGCGCAGCTATATTCAGCCCTCAAAGGCATCGGAGCAAAGCTTGGGCGCATGAACTCATATGGCTGGCGCGACCTTAACCACGTTCCAAATCCAAAGGATTTTGATCGTTCCATGTTCGAAGCCTACCAGCGGGGAATTAAGCCCATCATCCTGCTGGAATACGAAGGCAGTTATCAGAATCTTGAGCCCCCTCAATTGGTAGGATCGTACTCAGATTGGTACTCCGCCGGGCGGGCGATGGCAAATCGCTTTCAGCCGAATGGTGAATGGGGACGCGAGAACGGAATCTCCAACTGGGGTGCGACTATTTACTCGGCAATCAACGAGCCGGACGTACAGGCCACAATTCCACGTCATGACTATCGAGACGCCCTGGCAGGACTGGCCGACGGCATACATAGCGTTAATCCCACGCTTCGCGTCGTGCCGGGCGGATTTGCGACCTGCAACTCTCATGGCGATGCCACGCTGCGCGGCTACGGCCCAGCCATTGCCTCTCTTCTGGAGGATGGCCGTCTCGACGGCATCGACCTCCATACTTATTACAACGCGCGTTGGTACCCGTTGACGCGAGGCCGCGAATTCTCGGCACAAAGCTGTTTCGACCGTGTCAAAGCCGCTCTCGGACTGCGTCGCGACGTGAATTTCTACGCAACCGAGTTCAACATTGCGCAGGTCGAGGACTGGGCCGATCCAAAGCTTGCAGCCCGACTGTTCTTGACCGGTTTCTGGGATCATGCGGGTGTCGTGCGCGCCGACGGCCATTCGCCGGCGACCGTCCTCGCCTTCCCCTGGAACCTCGCAGATACCGGCCGCATCGAAGGCCCTGCCTATGCGATGGCCGCCGGCGAAGACCCCTGGCGACCCGACCTGCGTACAATCGTGTTGCGAACCGTGCTGCGCCTCGGAGGCGATATGACATTCACCACGCTTGATCCACGCCGAACCGGCACTTACAAACTCGAAAACCGCGATGGACAATTGTTCGTCTGGCAGAACCTCCGCGGCTGGACCGATCGTCCTGCATCAATCTGGAATGTCGACTTGCCGAATTGGGCGCAAACCGCCGAGCTTTGGGGCTGGGACGGCTTGCGTCGTGTCGTTCCTGTGCGAGAGGGCAAAGTGGTGATCCGAGACCTGCGGGAAGGCGAAACCTATATGTTACACGCAGATCGCCGGCGACATTAACGGGCGGGCTGTTTCGTCAACGGATGCATCCAGGCCTTCGCCAGAACATCGGCCACGACGTCGTAAGTAAAGCGCTTCGAAACATTTTGCATGGCGGAACGGCCGCGGGCCCGGCGACAGTCGGGGTCGGCCGCGATCATATCCAGGACCTTCGCCAGGGCATCAGGATCGCGCTCCGGCACCACCCAGCCGCCGTCGCCGATCACCTCCGGTATCGCGCCGCACGTCGAGCCGAGCACGGGGACGCCACAACTTTGCGCCTCCACGATCACACGGCCGAATTGCTCGACCACGGTTCCGGAAGACCGGGTCAGGAGAACCAGCGCATCGAGGTCGCGTATGAACTCCGCAACCTCTGAAGGCGGCCCCCACGTCCGGAATTTGACGCGCTCCTCCAGCCCGCACTCCTTGATTCGCTTTCGCAAAGAACTTTCATGAGGCCCATGCCCCATGATGGCCAATGAGACTTGCGATCGGGCACGCGTCATCGCATCGATCAAATCGTCAAGTCCCTTTTCCACCACGATCCTTCCGACATACCCGATTTTTAGTTCCTGCCCGATTTTCAGTTCCTGCCCACCGGCACGATCGCTCGTCGCCTCATCGCGCGGCCGAAATGTATCCATGTCCACGCCATAGCCGATTTCGCCAATCGGCCCCCGGTAACCTTTGGCTCGCACGACCGCAGCCGCCGCCGCACTACGGGAGAGCACAAAGTCGGTTCTGCGCAATACATATGCCCGTATCGCCTCGAAGGGTGGCGGCAGGCGTTTGAGAATATTCTGATCGACTTCCAATACGAGCGACGCATTGCCCTTGAGCATACATGCCTGCAGGGCGACGAGACTCCAAGGCTCCTCCCAGAGGTGGATGACCTGCGGTTCAATTCTATTTATCAATGCGCGCAGGCCGGAATAAACATGCAGATACCAATTCATCGGGCCAGCGCTGCGAAACCAAATGGGTAGGACGTGAACATTAAGGCCAGGATCATCGGGCGGGTCGGCAACAATCGTACGACCGAATTCACTCCAGATTGAAGGCACGACCAGATGAACATCGATATCTTGTCGAACAGCAAGCGGATAATAGCGCAATCGCCCGGCGGCGCGGCTCACCGCGGTATGAGCGATCGATAGAATCCTGGTTGGAGCTTGACTAGACACGGCCAAGAATCCTGGCAGCAGCGCCCGTAATTCCGAGCAAATGCAGTTCCGCCATCGCCAGACTACGGTGGGCCCCGTTCAAAGTATTGCGCGGCAGACTAAAGGCATCCTGCTCCTTCCGGACGATGCCCTTGCGTGTCGTTGCGGCGCTGAGAAACCCGGCTTGTCTCGCCAGATCGAAATCGCGCTCGCCGCAATCACCAGAACGACCATAGGGAAAGGCAAAATGCTTGGGCACAACACCAAGCCGCTCCCGCAGCCGTTCGCGGCTTCCCGCAAGTTCGACCGTGGCCGCCTGCGGAGTGCAAGTTGAGATCCTTGCATGCATGATCGTGTGAGCTCCGATTTCCACGAGAGCGTCTCGACGCAACTCGTGCAACATATCCCATGATATTGCGTGCTTCCAATGCATCGCATGTTCATCGATGTCATTGCGTAGGCAAAATTCAGTGTAGTGACGAGCAGCATCCGGACCATCCCACTCCCGCGCCAAGCGGGTGTAGGTCTCGCGTCTGCTGTCTGGCGAACTCAGAATAATAGCCTCATCGCCATGCCACACGCGATCTCGTTGCAAGAGAGCATCTTCCAGTCCGGCGCACCACAACGATAGAGTCCCGTCCGGGATACCCGTGGTGACAAACAGCGTAACCGGAACGCCGTGTCGCCGAAACAACGGCACAACGTCTTCATAGGTATCGCGATAGCAATCATCGACCGAGAAGTTCACATATCGTCCGCGATCCCCGCCGTCCGCTAATTGTCGCTGCATTTCATCGATTGTTACAATTTTCCAACCGCTTTGATTGAGGTGGGACAACAAACGATCGAGAAAGCCAAGATCAAGATAGAAATTCCGGTTTGGCAAGCGATCCCAAATCGCCGACGGCGCTGCACGATGAAACGTGAACATGCAGCCGCGTGTTCCCATCAGGGAAGTGGCGCTGCCGGCGAGCCGCTTGATAAGGCGGCGCGCCCGTGGGATCGCATCAGGATGTGCCGATAGTCGTTGCAGCATCTAAGTCTTCCTCGTGAATGGAAACCATCGACGGATGGCTGAGAACCCACCATATCCCGATGCCGGAACGAGAATCAGCGCTGCCAGCACCACGCAAAGCAAATAGGCGGCAATACCCGCGAGCAAACGCTGAATCGTGCCTGGAAAAAACTCGCATATCTGCCAGCCCATCAACAACATGACGCAAGCCGGGATCAAGCCCAACAATATTTGAAACATGATCAGGCCTCGGCTCTCGAGTGCCAGCACAATGCCGACAAGCAACACGCACCCCCGTGCCGACTCGCCCAGTCCCAGGATCAGCAAGCCCGCCCCACCCGCCCCCAGCAAAATGGACCCGATCAGGTTGAAGGCCACGTTCACGGCAAACGCCGCCACCAGGATTCCTGTTGCGAGCAAATTGCGCCCGGCGCTGTTGAGAATACGGAGTAAAACCCATCCGAGCGTCGTAGCCCAAAGACCAACGGAAATACCGCGCAATGCCTGGCTCGTCATCGCCACCGCCGCGTCGCTGAAGGCTCCGCGTTGAAACACCAGCTGCACGACTTCATGCGCAAACACGAATAGAAACGCGGTCGCAGGGGGTCCAAGAACGAGGAGCGGAAGAACGATGGCGTCGATCTGCGCGCGCACGTTCGACGGTTTGCTGCCCGAAAGCACTGCAAGCCCAATCGGCTGGCTGATCAGGGGAAACGAACTTTCCGTGAGCGTCCGCGCATAATCGAGTGACGCAATGGCTCCGGTTGCGAGCCTGGAAGCGAGCGCGCGTTCGATCCAAATGTGTCCTTGTTCGACAATGGGCATTGCAAAGAGCGGGGACAATCGCCGCAGGAATTCCGATCCGAATTTAAATACAAACATTGGTGTGATGCCCGCGAAGACGAGATTGCCCTCGCGGCACAACGACCAAAGCGCCCAGATTCCCAAGGCGCAAAATGAGATCGTGAATGCCCAGGCAAGCGCACTGAAACGTCCCGTCAATGCCAGCATGGCAATGCCGATCAGCATTGCGACATTGAGAAGGCTTGCACGCACGTTGGTCACGCGCGATCTTCCGAGAGCGATTTCTCCCGCGGCCAAGCAGTTCAGCATGACCGATGCCGGCATCCCCAGTGCCATGATACGCACGAATTCCAGGGTCAGGGTCTGAGCTTCCGACGCAAAGCCTCCAACGAGCGCCCCCACCCACCATGCGCCAAGCGCCTGAACCCCCAGCATCAGTACGGTGGCCATCAATGTCAGCACGATCGTGATCGCGGCGAGTTGTTGGGGAGCATTTCCTTTCGTGCTCGCCTCCCGCTGCATCGGTATCAATATCCCGGGGACGCCTTCGTGTTGCAGGAATGCCAATGGAATCATGACTGCGGCGACCGCGCCTCTATAGCTGTCGGCGGCCAGAGAAGCTCCCAGCACCTGTGCCATGAGAACTTCACGCGCGAATCCGAGGGCCTTGCTCAACAAGGCTCCACTTACAAGGGCAGTCGCCAACCCGGCAAATGACCGTCTTTCTGCGCCGGCCGCCACAACCGGGCTCAACGGCGCAGGTTGCTCGACCTGATTAGCTAAGCTCATGTTGCACCACCAGCAGCGGTGCGATGGGTATTGGCTGACGCCAGTGCCGCAAACGTCCAAAAGAGGAATCCCAATTCGCCCGACGCAATATTGCCGAGGGGCAGTTGTATCAAGGCACCGCATCCAAGCGCCCCGATGACGACCGCCTCTTTCCGATCGTCACGTAACGCCGCCTTGATCGCATTTGCGGCCGCCCAGACCAGCCCAAACAAACAAATCAACCCGACCGCTATACCCATCGATATCCAGCAGTAAATAATCAAGCCATCAATCGCCATGGTGCCCGCGGAACCAACGTCGACCGTCGTAAATCCGATACCGAATGGTGCGCTTTCCGATTGGTTCCACATCGCAACATACTGTTCGAGCCGCTCTTGCGCGCTGCCATCCTGGCTGCCTTGCACCAAAGTCATCATGCGCTCGCCAATGACTTCGGCAAACGGTCCCAAAGTACCGGCTGCCGCCACAATAGCGATAACGCTCCCAAGAAATAATCGAGCCTGCCTGCGGGTGGATTGAAACGCGAGGCAAAACAGGATGCCAACCCCCAAAGACATCCAAGCGGTGCGATAGAGCGACAAAAGAAGTGCGAGAGCCGCAGGCACGACCAGCAGCCGGGCATACCATTCGGAACGCAGGAACCAGACCAGCAATATTCCGGCCGCGGTGAATGTGGCGAAGCTCGCCGGCCCATTGACCGTACTAAAAACACGCACGCCATACGGGATAGGCTGGCCGACGGACATGATCGGTGCAAATTGCATCCAGTAACGATCCCAACTCGGTGGATCGATGTATTGCTCGATACCGATCAGTCCCGTAACCGGCAGGATCACCAGGAATGCGGAACTTGCAGCACGCAATACTTCATCTCGATCTGCGCTTTCGCTGAGTACCGCCGCGTAGATCAGGGGTGCAAACCATTTCAGGATTCCAGTTGCCGTATTCATCCAGTCGCCTTGCAGCAACGTGATCATGGCCGCATAGGTCACGCAGCCGGCGACAATCAGGATTGGCGGGATCTGGCGTCCGTAAGAACCTCCGCGGCTTAGCAATGACGGTAATTTCTCAATGGGAGCCAGGATGGCAAGCAACGGACCCACCAGCATAAGCCCCGTCGTGTCGTACCCCACCGACAAATCGACAATGCGGCGCACGAGAGGTGAAAAAGCGAAAAGGATGAGCACAGTAGACAGATGAACTGCCGGACCGCGCCGCCATGCATCCCATCCCACGATCACGCAACCAAGAATGAACAACGGCCTGGACAACGCACCAAGCTGCGGCCCGAGCACTGCCGTGCCGATCAGCAATAAAACGCCCGGCAACCACCCGGGCAATGCCCAGGCGTGCCCGTTCAATGAAAAGCTGAGGCGGCCAATCACGCACGGGCCTCCGATGCTGCCTGACCAATAAGCGAAGAAATGCCCTCGCGCATCGTCCCGACGCTGTAATGCTTCCGCGCTCGCGCCGCCGCATATTCGACCCGGGCTCCCAAATCTGGTGGCCGCGATAAGACATGGGTTATTGCAGCAACGAGTTCGTCCGGACTGTTGGGAGTGACCAGCATCCCGGCAGCGCCTCCTTCCAGAATGTCGCTCGCCGCACCCGTGTCGGCTGCGATCACCGGCGCCTTGACAAACATGGCTTCAACGAGCGTCCTGCCAAACGGCTCCGGATCGACCGACGGGTGCACCATTACGTCAACGGCCTGCATCAGCTTCGTGACATCGCTGCGTTGGCCCAGGAAATGAACCCGGTCCGCGATGCCGAGCTTCACCGCCAAGTCCCTGAGGCTTGCCGCATAGGCTTGTTCCCCGAACAGCGCATCGCCAGCAATGATACAGTTTACGCCAGAAAGTTTAGCGAGCGCAGCCAAGACGACGTGCTGCCCTTTCCACGGCGCAAGCCGGCTAAAGACTCCGACAAGTGGTCCTTCTGAAAGCCCGAGTTCCCTTCTTATCTGCAAACCGGATTGAGTCTCTGGCGCTACATTTACCCCGTTGGGGACTACGCGAACCAGAGCTCGCCTGCCTCCTTCGGCGATGAAAGCAGATGCCGCCGCTTGCGACGGAACGATGACCTGCGTGGCACGATTATTCGCCAGCGCGATCTGGATCCGGCGCTGCATTGCCCCGAAGTGGGCTCTGTGAATAATGTCATGGAGGTGCCAAACCAAGGGTCGTCTGCAGACTGCGGTTGCGACAGCCGCCAGGACGAAGGATTTCTGCGAATTTGCATAAACAACATCGCATTCGCGCGCGGCTCTTCCAATCTCCCATGAAATTGCACCAAGCCGTCCTGCCAGCGGAATTGCATTCCAGATTGAGCTATCACGGCGAAATCGCGAAAGATCACGACCCCAGGCAGACCCGATCACGCGAATCCCCAGGCTCGTCATGGCCGCATTCAACGGGCCATCTTCGAACAGAAATGCCGACGCGCCAGTCCAGCGTTCGACCACGTCCAGCAGGACCAACTCGGCACCCGCAATCTGGCTGGTATGATTGACAAACAGGACGCGCGGCAATGACATCAGCTTGCCTTCAAATATGCGATCGACGCGGTCGAAGTTAGTGCGGGTTCGTATAGCCGGTAGTCGCCTGGATTAACCATCGTGATGACCGTTCCAAGAACGTGCCCGCCCACCGACCGTATCCCGTTCAATGTCTCAATAATGTTGTCAATCGACGTCTGGCCCCAACGCGCGCAGCACAATATGCCGTCGGCGTATTTGGCCAGCATGCAAGTATCGATCAAGCTATCCGACGATGTACCATCCAGCAGCACGAGATCGTAGGTCTGAGCCCAGCGAATGAACTCGGGCATGCGATTTGCAACAAGCCCATCAATCGATTCTGTGACTGGGCCGCCTGCGGGAAGAATATCCAACTCGGGAATGACCCTTGTGGCGAGCGCCTGGGGTGCGGCAATCGAGCCTTGAAGAACATCCAGGAGGCCATGGTCTCCCTCAAGCCCGAGAGTAGATTTTATACTCGGTCGGCGCATGTCGCACTCCACCACGAGCACACGTCGCCCGCTGGCTGCGACAAATCGCGCTAGCGCAAGCATCAGGAATGTCTTTCCCTCGCGCGTACCGGGCGAAGCGACGAGAACGGTTTGGGTCTTCCGATTCCCCGTCGCAAAAACTAGACTGCCATGAATCTTGCGCAATGCTTCCTGAAACGCTTCATCTTTTTGAGCTGCATCCAGCGCCGCTCGATGAGACAATGTCCCGTTACGTTGCGGCAATATTCCACGCGCAAATTTCGTGGGGCTTCCAATCAGTTGCGGGACTCTGGCCAACATCAGCACGCCCGTTGTCAGAACCAGTTCCGATGCACCCCTGACGGTACGATCCGACCGATCACGCCAAAGCACCAAAACCGCTGCGAAAAGAAACGCGATTACAAATCCTGCAATAACGAATGGCAGCCGTTTTGGGAAAAACGGAACGTTGGGGAGTTCTGCCAGGTTGACCAGTCGCGTGCTTCCGAGGAGAACGCGTCGCTCGGTTTCCAACTCGCTGGCCCGCTTGTGAAGATCGGAATATTGCGTGCGCTTGATCTCCACGCCGCGAACCATGCTTTCGATGGATGCCTCATCCACCGTCGCCTTCGCAACTTCGGTCTTGACGGTCTCCAACTGGCCCCTGAGCGTCGCCACAACTGCATCGGCAGCGACATAAGCTTTCTCCGCATTGGCGGCCAGCACGGCCACCTCCTGCGCAAACTGAGCCTGCAGACTTGCGTACTCCCGTTGCAGCGCCTGCAGGGTCGGATGGCGAGGACCGAGCACGCTTGACGCGAGAATGAGTTGCCCGTTCACGGCCGTCATCTGTTGTTTCAAATCCGCAATGGCTCGGCTTGACAGCACCGCCGATGCTTCGCTCGATCCCCGCGACTGGCCGGCCTTGATCTCTTGAAGCCTGGCTGCCGCCTCGGCTCGCGCGGCTTCCGCGGTGGCAAGCTGCTGACTCGTGCTCGTCAGGCGTTCAGAATTGATCGGAGCGTTGGCACCGCGCATAAGACCCTTTTGCGTGCGAAAGGTCTGGATCTTGGCATCTTCATCGTGCAACTCGGCATCCAGCCGGCGCAATTCGTCCCAAAGCCAGGTAGCAGCAACCTCGCGTCCCTTGGAAAGATTGCTCCGCTGATCCTCCAAGAATGCGGTAATCAATGCATTGACCATACCGCGTGCCGCTTCAGGCAGGGTCGACTTGTAGGAAATATTGATGACACGGGATCGGCCGACAGATCCAACAAAATAACGCGATTGCAGATAGTCAACAAACGCATCTTCATCTGTCTTGATCTTGTCGCATGTCGTTAGCTGCCCAATCCGCAACAAGCTGAGCCCGCGGCTTTCGGTGTCGTGATGGCACTCTAGAAGCGCGGTCTCAAGCGTGCCTGTCTCGGCAGCCGCCAAACGGATGACCCGTGGCGACCGGATCATCAGAAGTTGACTCTCCAAGTCGGCAGGATCGCCAATCTTTTGCGCCCAGGCGGCGGAAGCATTCGCTATTCCGGGTTCCTGTTCGGCCACGATGACCGAACCGGTGGCAAGGTACGTCACCGGCAACAAGACAAATGCCAGAACAACCACTGCAAAAACGCCAAAGAAGGCACCTAAAAAGAGCAAGCGTCGACGCCACATGCTCACAAGAAGACCATTGCGTCTCGCCGGCGCCACTGACGCAGGCTGATCCACGCTCTTTGCAAGATCACCTGACATGGTCATATCACCTGTGCGTAGCTCCGCGCCGGCATCAATTGGACGACTTCCCCGTCTCTTGACCGGCTACTTTGTTCTACTTCCTTGTCGACGAATGCTTTGAACTGCGACCGAAACCGCTCGGGCGCAAATTGCTTGGCTTGAGCACGACATGCCGATCGGGAGAAAAGGTGCTCCTGCATCTCAAAGGCTCGAACACATTCTGCGATGACACCAGGTTCCGGTTGGGCGAAAAACATGCCCGTGCGATGCAATCCCGTGGCCACGGTTTCCCGTACGCCTCCACGACCAAGCGCCAGAACCGGGGTCCCTTCCGATTGTGCCTCGACCGGAATAATGCCGAAGTCCTCTTCGCTCGCAAAAATGAATGCCCTCGCCGTAGTCATGAGATGTCGCAAGCGTTCGTCGCTTACAAATCCCGTAAATATCACATTGGGAGTTGCGAGTTCCCTCAGCTTTTTTGCGTCAGGGCCATCGCCTGCGACGACAAGCTGCAGATCGGGCAGCAGGCGAAAAGAACGAACGACCGCTTCGATATTCTTGTAATGGACCAGTCGGCTCGCAACAAGAAAATGCTGCGCCCTGGGAACATCGACATTGAGCGTGGAAAGCGTCACCGGCGGGTGAATGACACGTGCATGCCGTCCATAGACCTTGCGAATTCGCCGCGCTACGAAGGCTGAATTGGCAATGATTGCATCTGGGCCATGTGCGGTTCGCGTATCCCATATGCGCATACGATGCAAAATAAGACGCGCTATTGCGCTTTTTATGCCATGCGAATAACCGCTTTCTCTCAAGTAGCTATGTTGCAGGTCCCAGGCATATCTCATCGGCGAGTGAACGTATGCGACATGGACCTGATCCGGCCCCGTTATCACGCCTTTCGCGACGGCATAGCTGCTCGAAATGACCAGGTCATATTTGGAGAGATCGAATTGCTCGATCGCGAGTGGCATGAGCGGCAGGTAGGAACGATGTCGCGTGCGAATGAACGGCATGTTCTGAAGAAAGCTTGTGTGGGCCCGACCGAACCCGAGATACGCGCGATCCGAAGGCTTCAACACATCGAATAAAGTGAACACATCGGCATCCGGATAGCAATTCAATATCTCGCGAAGCACGCGCTCCGCGCCGCCAATAACGTAAAGCCAATCATGAACTATAGCTACACGCACGATATTCTCATTTATGTTGCGATTGAATTGATATGAAAGCGATTGTCAGAGTCATATGCGCTTTGTATTCCCGCGCAACCGTATTCTTAATTTTACGTTAATCGGAGCCGCCGGATTGTAACAGTTCGCCGCAGACTGAAACGCTTCACTGAAAGCCGGCGTTCCGATTCCAGTTGGCACAAAATTGGCAGGGTGGGTGGAGGATCCACTCCTATGTCCAACTTCGGAGCATTGTCCGCACGGATTCGGCGGCGTTGTTTCGTTCCGGAACACGTGCGAAATGAACCAGCAGATCAATTACACGCTCACGTCCCGATCCGAGACTCGTCCACTCCCGGGGAGATGGCGCGCACTGGCGGCAAGCACACTGACTTTTTCAAGCGTGCTGGTCGAAGTTATCGGCATTATTGCCATGTCATGGCTGTCGGGTACGTTATATCATCTCATCGTTTACGGAGAGTCCGGCGACACGTCCATTTTCCTCAATCTAGGTGTTCTTACTGCGGGCATATTCGCAATTCCGAACCTGATCCGGGGCGAATACAAAATTGCGGCGTTTCTTGAATTCGAGCCGCATCTTCGTCGTGCATTTTTCGCCTGGAACGTCACATTCATCGTCCTGCTCGCAATCGGTTTCCTGGCAAAGATCACGATTGTCTATTCACGTGGCTGGACCCTTGCCTTCTACCTATCAACGATTCCAGTCCTTCTCCTGCTCCGCTATCTCGTCGTGAGGGCGACAAGAGCTGCCAATTCGGCCGGCCTTATTGCGGCGCGCCGCGTCTTCCTGGTTGGTGCCGGAAACGAGATCGGGGCATTCGTCAGCCGCTATCAGCCGTGGTCCCTTGGAATTTGCGTCGTCGGATGTCGATTTTTGACGCCGCTTCGGCGCGACGTATCCGCCAATGAACGCCTTGAAGCGCTTGACCTTGATCTCAACGAGGCAGTCAATAGCGCACGCGTTCTTGAACCCGATGCCATATTCCTGGTTCTTCCCTGGTCGGAGACCGCAACAATAAGCAGGTGTGCAGAGCGGTTTATGTCTCTGCCTGCCGAAATTCATCTGGCGCCGGAGCAAATTCTACAAAAATTCGATCATATCCAGTTGTCCACACGCGGCCCCATGTCCAGCCTGCAATTGACAAGGCACCCTCTTTCAAAATTGGAGGTTTTCGAAAAGCGTGTTTTCGATATCGTCATTGCCAGCATTGCGATAGCGCTGCTCACCCCCGTCCTTCTGCTGGTGGCAACCTTGATCAAATTGGACAGCCCCGGCCCTGCTTTCTTCGTGCAACGACGCTACGGATTTAACCAACGGCAGTTTCGGATCTTCAAATTCCGGACAATGACAACGATGGACGATGGAGATGAAGTCCTCCAGGCTCGACGAAGCGACCCCCGCGTAACAAGAATCGGAAACCGGTTACGTCGCTGGAACATCGATGAGGTTCCCCAACTGTTCAATGTCTTGCTGGGAGACATGTCGCTCGTCGGACCGCGACCGCATGCGCTCACGCATGATCGTGAGTATGAGCGCAAGATTTCCATTTATGCACGCCGACACAATGTCAAGCCGGGCATCACCGGATGGGCACAAGTCAATGGCTATCGCGGCCAGACGGACGATGAAAAAATGCGTAAGCGCGTGGAGTATGACCTCTATTACATCGACAACTGGTCATTATGGCTTGATTTCTTTATCCTGATACGAACCGTGTTGTCGCGGCACGCGTATCGGAATGCCCATTAAGTCCTGTGCGCAATTAACCGAGTCATAACGTCATCGTTTGCCGAGAAAATTTTGAGTTTTCCGGCATTTTACTGTCGTAGTTGTCTAAGGACGAGGCCCTAGAATCGGGACGAGCAATTCAGCGGAGCAGTGCGACAATCGCAAAAACTACCCCTGTGGTAACCAGCATTGTCGACGTCCACAGCAAGCCGATCAAGCCCAGGACGGATCGCTGCCCAGCAGCAAGTGCTGGCGCCAAGGTGCGCTCCGCGCCCGCCTCAAGGTCCGGCTCAGCACGGCGCAAGGCTGCAGTAGCCTGTTCGATGTCGGCCATGGCACGCACAAGTTCATCTGAATCGCTCGCAGCATGGCCGCTCGCCGCAATCGAAGATATCGAATTCGGTTTCGCAAGCGTCGTTACATTTTCACTGACGCCATTTTCTACCTGATTGTTGGTGTCGACCGACAGCCTGTCGCGTGACGCTCCAAGTCGACAAACAATCTCCCATGCATCGTCCCATTCGGTAGGTTTGTTCGAACGAGAGGTAGGAATATCCATCGCGGCCTGTCCATGGTGATTTCCTACCTTCAGTACATGAGGAAAATTGTGTAGGCGATGGTAATCATCTACTAAGCTTAATGCGTTGCGGCAGGCACACATGAGCCTAACGCCCTGTTGCGTCGGCAGGCCATCACCGCTGCCTTCCTGCACGGATTTTGATTAGGTATCATGAACTTAGTCGACTCGCCCGCTTGTTGCGGCCTGAATTGAGCGCTAATTTCGCGAGCCAAGGAGACCGACCATGAAGTCGACTGTTGTCGGCGGGGCCATGCTGCCCCACGCCCCCCAGTTCTTCACCATGCCCGAGACGGAGGACAAGGCCAATGTCGAGCGCGTTCGCACAGTTGCAGCCGACATCGGAGCCAAACTTCGTGCGCTCGATCCGGACCTCTGGATCATTTTTTCCAACGATCACGCCGAGCAATTCTTTCACAATGCGGCCCCGCCCTTCACGGTTCACGTCGGCGGCGAGGCCACGGGCGATTTTGCCGGACGCAGGTTCCACTGGGCCATCCCGAGCGAAATCGGATTCGAACTGGTGCGCCAACTCTATCGGCAGAATTTTGACCCGGCTTTCACGTCGACCGCCAAAATCGACTATGCGATCGGCATCCCCCTCACCCATTTGGGCCATACCGGACCGGTATTGCCGATTTACGTGAACGCCTATCTGCCCCCGCAGCCCACGATGGAACGCTGCTACGCTTTCGGTCAGGCGGTGGCGCGTACCGTGACCGCCATGGGGCTGCGGACGGTCATTCTCTCGAGTGGCGGCATGTCGCACTTCCCCGGCACGGACCGCTATTCCAATCCGGAACTCGCCTGGGACAGGCGCGTGCTGGAAAAGCTCGCCACTGGCAATCTCAAATCGCTGATCGGCATAGACGAGAGCGAGCTCGATGAAACGGGCAATATCGAACTACGCTGCTGGGCCTGCGCGGCTGGCGCGCTTGGGGAGCGCAAGCCTGACATTGTGTCGATGGATCCAAGCTGGCATCACAACTATGCTTCCCTGGCCTGGATCGATTCACACCCTACGGAGCATATGGCGCACTATCCCTCGATCCGGCCGGAACTGGTCGAACTCACCGCCGCTCTCCATGGGCTGGCCCATGACGCGGAAAAACGCGCCCAATATGTCGCCAATGCCCCCGCCTACGCGGACCAGTTCAAGCTGCCGCCTGACCAGCGCGATGCTTTGATCAAGTTCGACATGCCGACATTCGTGAAAATGGGTACGCATCCACTTGTGCCATTCCTGGCACAGATGCAAATTCAGAGAATCAAACAAAGGACATCGAAATGAACGCTGCTGCCGACACACGCTTGCCCCAGGATTTGCCCAAGGACCTGCTTGCCGATCTCGTCATTGCCAACAAAATCCTTTTTCGCCTGAATGTCGTCGATGCTTTTGGGCATATCAGCGTGCGACACCCGGATGACCCGCAAAAATATCTGATGGCCCGCCACCTTCCGCCCGGGATGGTGACACCGGCAGACATCGCAATCTTCGATCTCGAAAGCGCCCCGCTCACGCTCGCCGACAAGCCGCAATACAGCGAGCGTTTCATTCATGGCGAAATCTACAAAGTTCGACCCGACGTGATGTCGGTCGTACACTGCCACGCCCGCCCTCTTATTCCGTTTGGGACCGCCAAGGGCGCAAAGCTGCGGCCCATGTCGCACATGTGCGGGTTTCTCGGGTGTGGCGTTCCTATCTTCGAGATCCGCGACGCCGGCGGCATGACCGACATGCTGATCCGGACCGCGCATCTCGGTAAAGCACTGGCACAATCACTCGGCGACAAGGCCGTCGTCCTCATGCGTGGGCATGGCGCCACCATGGTAGGAGTATCGATCCCCGAAGCCGTGTTCCGCGCCGTCTATTCGGCCGACAACGCGACCGTCCAGATGCAAGCCCATCAACTCGCGGTCGGCGGTGAAGTCGAGTTCCTCACCATCGAGGAGAGTGAAAAATCGGGCAAGGGCCGCAATGTGCCACGCGCCTGGTCGCTCTGGAAGCACGAGATGACGGCCCAGTAGCCCGGATGTAACGCATGAGCGCTCTTATGCGCGAATGCGTGAAATCCGGGGAACAACCATTCGGTCCGAGCGGCGGTCCCGGATTATGCTCTTGGCGCGCTAAAGGCGCGCCAATCGCTCCATCCGGGCTACGGGTCAACGGAGGAACGAGACATGCGCCGAATTGACAAATGCCACTTTGTATTCGCGCTGTGCGGCGCCGTCCTATGTACCGTGACCGTGCGGGCAGACCCGATCGAGGATTTCTACAAAGGCAAGACGGTTTCGATCATCACCAGCACGGGCGTCGGCGGGGCTTTCGATCTCACGGCGCGGGCGCTCGCCAAGCACATGCCCAGATACATTCCCGGTCAACCGGCCATGATCGTGCGCAACATGCCGGGCGGCGGCCACGTGCTTGCGACCAACTTCATGTATACGCAAGCCGCCAAGGACGGCACCGTTCTCGCAACTGTCAATAACAGCATTCCGCTGCACCAAGTTCTCGACGGCCGCGGGGTGCGCTTCGATGCCGGCAAGTTCAACTGGCTGGGTTCGACGGGCGGCAGCAACCTGTTCACCTGGGCGTGGCACAGCGCGGGTTTCAAGACCATCGACGACGTGATGCGGCGCGAACTCGTCACCGGGGCAACCGGAGCCGGTTCCGGCACCTTCATCTATCCGAACGCGATGAACATGGTGCTCGGCACCAGGCACAAGATCGTCATGGGTTATGCCTCGAGCGCCGAACTCGACCTTGCCATGGAACGGGGCGAAGTAGCCGCGCGCGGCGGCGCCAGTCTTGCCGGCATGATCCAGGAGCACACGGACTGGCTCCGCGACAAGAAGCTTGTTCCCCTCGTTCAGGTCGGCACCGAACGCGAAAAGGAGTATCCTGATATTCCGTTGATGCAGGAACTCGCCAAGACTCCCGAACAGCGACAGGTGCTCACGCTGGTGTCGTCGCCGCCATCGCTCGGGCGGCCCTTCTTGACCACCCCGGATACGCCCGCCGAGCGGGTGGCGGCACTGCGCAAAGCCTTCGATGCCACCATGACGGATGCCGCGTTCCTCGCCGAGACCCGGCAGCTTGGGCTCGAGATGCAGCCGATGAGTGCCGAGGCCGTGACCGCAATCGTGCTTGCGACCATCAATGCACCGTCGGATGCGGTCACCAAGGCCAAGGCCGCGATCGGCCCGTCGCCATGAGACGGCAACGGGTGTGACGGCAACGGCGTGATTGCGACCGCAATCACCGTATCTGACGTTGATTTTGCAGAAACGCCACAAGAAGTTGGCTGACCTGCTCGGCCTGTTCCTGCTCCACCCAATGCCCTGCCCCGTCCAACAGATGGGCGCCGACCATCTGCGTGCATGACGTCCCCTGCATCCGCTCGAACGCGCCAGGGTTCTGTTGAACGCCCCAATCGCTTTTGCCGCCGATGAACATCGAGGGAATATCGATGGTGCGGCCGGAGAAGGTCTGCAGGTCCGCGGCGAATCTCGCGCCCACGCGGCGATAGCCTTGCAGCCCACCCTGGAACCCGGTCCTCGTGTACTCCGCGGTATAGACCGCGAGTTCATCCTCGGTGAGCCACTTGCACGCGGCGATCTCTGCCGCTGTCGGCATCACCTCGGCGACGGTCTCCGCCATGCCCTTGTCGCGATCCATGATGTAATAGGTCGGCATCTTGGCAAGTTCGGAAGCCGTAAATGAACTCAGTTTGAACGGCTTGTTCCCTTTCCAGTCGGCGCTCTTGTAATGGTAATAGGCGCGCAGGAACGCGTGGATGCCCTGCGGACAATAGCGCATGTTGTCGTTGGCCTCGCGCGTCGTGTAGTACGTTTGGTAATGCTTACGCGGCCGCTCGAGCTTTCCCAGTTCGACGTTGACGTCATCACGCGGCACCGCCTCGCGCATTGGCGCATTGCTATCGGCGGTATTGAACGGCAGCGCCGGCGGCCCGGCAAACGGCGACGTCATCATGACCACCGAGCGGAACACATCGGGGCGGATCACGGCGCAGTAAGCTGCTACTGGTGAACCCGCATCGCGTCCGAAAACGCCAGCGACCGAGCGATAGCCGAAGGCCGACACCAGACCAAGCGCGTCCCGCACCAGATTGGTATGACGAAACATGAATACGTCGCCGTCGTAGGCGTCGTCCCAGCCGGTCGTGCGCCCATAGCCCCGCATGTCGGGCGCGAGCACGTGGTATCCCGCCGACGCCAGAGGCAACATCACCTTGCGCCACCCATAGGCGAGTTCCGGATAGCCATGCAGCAGCAGCACACATGGACGACCCGCGGTCTCGAAGCCTGCTTCAAGAACGTGAAACTTGAGGCCGTTGATATTGTTCACGTAGCGGGAGCGGATGCCGGCAGGAAGCGGCAGCGGCGGAAGTTTTGAAACATCGGTCTGGACGATGGCGGCACGTGCGCGGTCCTGCGGGAGGACAAGTCCCGCTGCAGCCGACGCGCCAGCGGCGAACAACAAGCCACGGCGCGACAGGTCCGAAGCGGGGGAGGTATTTCGGGGACAAAGGATTGGATGCCAGGTTTGCATATGACCTCCAGGTTCACGCATGGGGCGTTCCGCATAAGCGGTAGGTTGAGATTTCGTAGCCCGGGTTGACGCAAAGCGCGTTCTTCACGAGCTTTGCCGAAACCCGGGGTGGTCCCGGGTTTCGCGTGAAGAACGCTCAACCCGGGCTACGGAACTAATCGTGCCCTCACGGTTCCAGCGGCTCGACCTTGATGATCGTCGCGCCGTGATTGTTGCCGATCCACAATTGCGAGGGATTGACCGACTTGTCGACATCGACGCGGCGGATGTTGGTCTTGGACGGCAGGAGATAATCGATCACCTCTCCGGTCTTGGCATTGAGCCGCGACACATGATCGTTGCCCATGCCGCCGGTCCAGGCATAGGTGCTGTTGTCGTAGATCGCGTCGTACGGCATCGAGTACGGCGTGGGTGTCTTCCACTCCTGGAATGTCTCGGTCTTGGCGTCGAACATCCCGATCCTGTGGCCGCGATTTTCCGCAAACCACAGGCGGTCCTGATCGTCGAAGTGTCCCCGCCGCGGCCCGGAGTTCGCGGTCGGCGTGCGATAATAGGTCGGGATCAAGTTTTTGGAATCGACCTTGATGATGTAGTCGGCGTTGAGCTCGAGACCATAGAAGTTGTTCTTGGAGTCGGCCGCAACACCATAGGAGCCGTGATCTTTGGCGCCCGGCGGCTGCATCTTGCGATAATCGATTTCCGTCCACTCGCCGGTCGCCATGTCGACCTGATATTCGTTGTCGGCGCCGATCCAGACCTTGCCGTCGACGTGCGTCTGCTCGGGCATGACCATCGCAATGCGCGCGTCGTTGCGCTTGAGGAAGTCAGGTGCGCCCCAGGATTCGAATTTCTGGTACTTCGGGTCGAACTTGACGAGCGAACCCTGCATCATGCTGCCGATCCAGATCATCCCATCCCGGTCGAAGCGGATGTCGAGATTGCCGGTCGGGGCTCCTGGCTTCGTGATGGGAACGACGTATTCTGTGGTCTTTCCGGTCTTGGGATCGAGCGACCCGACGTATTGCGAGCCGAAATCCCCGTACCAGACCATGCCACGCATATCCATCTGGGCGTCATGCGGCATGGCTTCCCGGCGCGGCAGGTCATACTCGGTGATGATCACGCGCGTCGCCTTGCCCTTCGGCCGCGGGTCCGTCTTTAGCGTGTAGGGCCACTCGCCGGAAGAGCTGAGGTTGATCGTGCTGAGATACTGACCGAATGCGATCTGTGCCGCGTTCGGTGTCCCGATACTACGGCCGAGTTGCGGCTGCGGGCGTATGGGTTGGCTGCCTTGCGCCCACGTCGTCATGCGTTGCACGACCTGCGCCATCCCTGCCGCGTCGTAGGTGGACTTGGCGATGCGCTCAAGCGTATGACACGAAACGCAACGGTAAAGCCCTTCTTTCCGCTGTTCAGTCCCGGTGAAGCTCTGCAGCCATTCGCCGTTCGACAACTGTGCAGCAAGATTCCTGGTCTTGATGAGGTTGATATCGAGCGCGGCCGCCCCCTGCGCCATCACCTCGACCTGAGCCGTTTTGGCGCCCGGAAGCTCATAACCCACGGCGCGGATCGCGACCGAATATCTGCCAGGTTCCATTCGCTCGCGTGGGAAACTGTACTGTCCCTGCGCATCGGTGACGACCGTGGTGGTCGTTGTGGAACCGGCACGCTTGGCGCTGACAAGCACACCCTCCATTGCGCCCTCCACTTGCGAGGTCACTTTGCCGGAGAGCGCCGACGGAGACGGCACTTGGGTCATCACTTGGGCCATTGAGGGACCGGCACACAGCACCAAGCCTGTCAACACGGCGCATAGCGCGACTGGACGCACGTAAACGCGCTGTTGTGCGAGAAACGATGGGCGCATTCCAAGGACGCATGTCATCTTGAATTCTCCCGCTGTCGATTAAATTCTCCTACGGATTAAGCCGACCCTGTGACGGGGTCGCATATGGCAGCATAGACCCTTCGGCGGCGCGCCGCAAAGGGAGGTTGTCGATGGTAACTTCTTCAATTGGGTTCGTTCCGTAAACGTCTTGCGGTGTTCTCTTGCATCGATACGATGTCTATCCAAATCATTGAGATATTTCCCATTGGCTTCGTTCCGTAAAAACTCCTCATGGACGCCCTGAACAGTCATCCGGCAACTCATCGTGACGTCGCGCTTGCATCGACATTATGTCGGCGCTTCACCTTCATTGAAATTACAGGTCTTTCACTCATTGGCTTCGTTCCGCAATTTCTTTGCATCGGTTGCGTCCGGCAACATCGTATCGAATTCACGAATAGCCCGCCGCCGGCGCGCGCGGGCGCGCTGTTCATAGCGTTCGAGCTTTGAAATTGGCACCAGCAGGTTCCAATCGGGCGACACGCGGACAGTCCTGTCGAGGCCATCAGCCACGGAGCCAAAGTTGGCTGCCGTTTGAAGGTCGAGTTTCATCTGGCGCACCCGCGCAAGATCAAGCTGGGCGGCGGCAATCCGGCGGGCCTGCGCAAACCGCCCGCCGCTTACATCATTGCCTGCCATCGTGCGCGCCAGCACCTCGATTTCCTCCGCATACCCTCCCGCCCACAATGCCAGGCTTTCGCAACCATGCCGCAGCGCATTTTGCGACGCGCGCGCCTTGCCTGCCGAAGTTTTCGGCCCGGTGCTTTTGAGCGCATTGGCGCGATTGGCCATGATTTGGTGGATGCTGGTCATGAGCTACCCTCTCCTGATACACCCTCACGCATGTCCGGATCATGTGCGATGCCGTTGGCGGCAGCGACCTCCGGTGCGGGACAGTCCGGCGCAATCACCTTGAATTCCGCTTCCTCCGCCGCATCAACCGCACGCCGCAGTCGCTGCGCAAAATCCATCCGGTGGCGATCGATTTCATGCAGAGTGGCGTCACGGCGCCGCTCTGCCAGCATGGTCATGCGGTCGATGCGCTCGATCTCGTCGATACGCAGCACCATCGTCTTGGCGTGGACCGCGTCCATGGTGACGCCGGCTGTCGCGAACACCGCTTCGATTCTTGCCGCCGCGGTATCATTGCCGCAGGCCCAGTCCCTGGCGACCGCCTGAAAGCCCGGCCCCTGGACGAGCGTCTGGCGCGGCACAAGAACTTTCACCATGCCCCTATAGGCGTCTTCCCGCATCAGTGCCGCCTTGAGCCGCCGCAGCCGGAAAACCTCCCAGACCAGGTCGGCCATGTCGCGCGTCCAGATCTCCTCAAAGATATCGGCCGGCCGCAGCGCAGAGGAAATGCCGGCAAGCAGGGTCTCAAAATCCGCGGTCTTCTCTCCCTGCAGCACCGCGGGCTGCGCTACGCAGGCCAGGGGCGGCCGCAAAGAAACAGGGGCCTGGGCAGTGTCGGTAATCGCCATACTCATCGCTCGTCTCACTGTTGAACGTCCCACTACAAATTCGTCTCGCTGCACTGAATGCTTTCTTCATTTGTTCATGCTTTGTTCTCATTGTCAAGGGCGCTCCATGCTGCGAACTTTTCGGCGTCGACAGGCGACGACAGTACCCAACCACCCAGACGGCGCCAAAGATTGTGTGGTGACGCTGTCGATATCGATTCGCATCGATCTGCTCATGACCGGGCATAAGTCACTGCCATGCCAAAGTCGGTCGCCCGTCGCTGTGCCGTGAAAGTGCTGCCCATCGAATTGCCATCGAACAATGGTCGGTCGCAGCCGTCATGCTGAAAGGGAGGACCTTGAGCCCGGTGTTGTGCGCTTTATCTAGTTCGCTCGAGAGTTTACGAAGTCGCTTTTCACGTAACCGCAAGCATTACATCAACGCGAGCAACTCCGAACCAGAGAAGGTCTCAGGTCGTCGGCCCTGAGCCGAGATGCATTGCATTGCAATATCGCGTCCGGTTTCGAAGGTGCTGCGGCCAACATTTGCTCATTTTGAGTTTTTCTCAAAGTGACCCGGAGCCGCCGTCGGCGGTCCAAATTTTTTGCGTTGCGAGATTTCACATCATCGGTGGGGGCGGGCACCACTGCCCAGCGCGCGCCGGTTTGCGCGCTTCCGATCGTGCAGAATGAAACGCCTAACGAAGGCGCAAAATCATCACCGCTTGCGCCTGGCCGTTGCGCTTGATGACGGCTGCGTAATCGGCAGGACCTCGCGCATGTATTCGGCGAGTGCAGCGCAAAAGTTCTGGGCATGGCTCGGCATGGGGCGCCGCTTGTCCCACTGGATAACATAGCGGTCTCGCAGGGGTTTTCGCCGGTGCGTCACCCGGGCGATTTTCAATATGTAGCGATCGGTTCGCAGCACCGACGGAATAATGGCAACCCCTTGTCCGGCTTCGGCGAGCGCGAGCAACGTGTGCGGTGCGCGGCTCTCGACCAGAATATTGGGCTCGACGTCGGCGAGACGGCAGGCCGCGTCGAACAGCCGGCGAACCGAGTAACCCGATTCCAACAGCAGCAATGGATAGGATGCGAGGGAAACGATATCAATCATCCCGGCGCGGCCAAGCTGGAGCGAGGGGAGGCACGCGGCCAAGACATCATCGGGCGGCAATGCGAGGCTCTCGAACTGAGGGTTGATGCCTTGATCGTGCCTGATGCCAACATGAACCTCGCCGCGCTCCAGCAAAGGAACCTGGTCCAGGCCAAGCGCTTCCGTCAACTTCACGCGCACGTTGGGGAAGCGTTCGGCATATCGCGGCAGAAATCCCGACAAAACGCTTTCGATCGTTTGCGGCGGTGCGGCCAGCTTCAACACGCCGGAGTCTCCGCGCTTGAGCAGCTCTATCCGTTCGCCAAGCGAGCCCATTTGACCCAATACCCCGCGGCAATCTCCGAGCAATTGCTCGCCTCTGGTGGTCAGGAAGAGGCGGCGACCGATACGGTCAAAAAGCTTGAACCCGCATTCATATTCAAGATCGCTGATTTGCCGCGACAGGGCAGACTGGCTAATGCGCAGACGTAACGCCGCCTTCGAAACGGTGCCGAGATCGGCTACCGCGACAAACGTCCGCAGGCGCTTAAGATCCATTGCTTATCTCCAAATCGCATAAGGAATAGAACAATTATGCATTGGACGCAAAAGCAGGCGGCCCTTAGCCTGCCGGAACACGCGTCCAATCAACGGTCTTTCTTACGGAATCCAGGCGGCGAATAGCCGGGTCTGGATGAAACAACCCTCATTCTCGCATCATTGCCGAGGAGGCGAACCATGAAAATACGGCCCCTTATTTTCTTGAGTGCTCTCTCGTTCATGCTGCTCGGACTGGCAGGAGGTCTCCGAGCGCAACAGCAGGACACTGGCCCAGCTGCACGGAGAGTCATCATTTTCGTTTGGGATGGGCTTCGAACCGACGACCTGACTCCAGAAATTACGCCGAATTACTTTGCGCTTGCTCGATCCGGTGTCGTTTTTGCAGACCATCATGCGGTTTATCCGACCTTTACGATGATGAATTCCGCCTCCATCGCCACCGGGACTTATCCAGGGGCGCATGGATTCTATGGCAACGTGGTGTATGCGCCGCTGGCGAAGGGAAGAAACGCGAAAGGGGCCGATATCGATTTTTCCGCGCCGGCGTTCATAGAAGATTTTGGCGTGGTAGAAGCGGTGCGCGAGCTCCACCAGGGCAAGCTCACGCTTGTTTCGACGATGCTGCAAGCCGCACAAGCCAAAGGGCTGACGACAGCGGCTGTCGGCAAGTTCGGCGCCGCCTTCATTCAGGATTACAAGCGCGGCGGGATCATCCTCGACGAAGACGCGGCGATGCCGCTTGGTTTCGCCAAGGAATTGCAACAGGCCGGTTACCCGCTTCCGCGGAACAGCGGCAGTGCGTATGAGGCGGGTGCGTTGACGCTGGCGAATGATAATGGCGACCCGACGGCTCCGATTCCCATTCAGCGGCTCAAGGATGGGCAGACCGCCAATCCCCTCGACCGCACCGGAGCGCTTTCCCGGCGCGGCTTCGCTTACCTGACTGAGGTCTTCGCGAATTACATCCTGCCCAATAAGAAACCGGACCTGACGATCTTCTGGTCGAAGGAACCGGACGCCACGAGTCATGCGTACGGGCCCGGGACGTACAACTCAATTGACGCGACCAAGATGAACGACGAGATCCTGGGCCGGGTCGTCGACAAGCTCCGCCAGCTCGGCTGGGAACAATCCACCGACATCATCATCACTCAGGATCACAATCACAGTACGGTTTCCGGTGACGTTGCGCATTATCCATTGCGAGCAATTGTCGATCGCGGTGTCGGATCGCATGATCCGCACGGCTACTCGGTATCAGGATTCGTGCGGACCGCAGAGCTGCTGACCCGGGACGGTTTGAAGGCTTATGATGGCGCGGGCTGCCGGGACATACCGATTTTGTCGGGTATCGTGGACGATGGCACGCACCTTCAGCCCAGCAAGGATGACCAGCACGGCAACGTTTGCGGTCGGGCGCAAAAATACACCTCACCGACCTATGTGGTCCCGAAGCCGATTCCTGCTGGGGCGATCGTCGTGGCCGCGAATGCGGGCAGCGACTATCTATTCGTCCCGGATGGCAATATCGACACTGTCAAGGACGCCGTGGCGAGCCTGCAGAGCCGCCTGCAATTTGGCGCGATCTTCGTGAGCGACAGGTATGGCGAGGTCGCAGGGACGCTCCCCATGAGCCTCATCAAGACCGAGAACAGCGGCAACGGCCGGGCGCCGGATATCATCGTCAGCTTCAGCTTCGATGAAAACGTGGCTGTGGCAGGGAAATCCGGCATCGGCTATGCCAGCTCGGTCAACCGGAGAGGTGATCACGGCAGCTTCTCGCAGACCGACACGCACATTTCATTGTTGGCACACGGGCCAGACTTTAAATCGGGCCTTTATGACACGCTGCCCACGGCGAATGTGGACATCGCGCCTACCGTCGCGCGCATCCTCAAGTTCAGCATGCCGGGTGTTCAGGGACGCGTGCTCGAGGAAGCGCTGCACGGCGGACCGCGTGTCACGGAATACGCGGTGCTGAACAAGATGCACCGGTCCTCAACAAAGACTGGGTTGACGATGAAGCTGCCGACCGACTTGGACGGCCGGAGCAATGATCCCAGCCTGACGACATATGCCGTCGAGCTAAAGACCAAGGTACTCAGCCGCGGCGACGAGGGCTACACCTACTTCGATCACGCCAAGGCCATCCGCGAGTAACCGGCGACAGCGGAAGGGGCTACGGCTGCAATTGGCCGATGCCGTTGGGCGAAGATTTGTTGCAGTTGCTCACGACCGGTGTTGGCCCATTGTCCCCGTCGCCTGAACAAACGAGGCACCCCTATTGAGGCGCCTCATCGCGGCTTTCAGTCCTCGGATTGTTGTAAATTCTGATGGATTCGGCAGCCTTCTCATACCAACTGCTTAACTTGAGCTTGGCCGACTTGTTCTTCGAGAATCCTTTCTCAATCGCCGCTCTCTTGAGCTTTGAATTGGGCTCTTTGGCCCCATCTGATTTTGGCAACTGTCTCCTCCCATTGATCAATCCGGTTTACGGACTTATTTGTTTGTCTGGTCATCGCGGCTGGGCCAATGAAGGCTACGCCGCTATGTGCCTGCTCTGCCGTTGAAAAGGAAGGACTTCGGCACGTCCTGCTGGCTGCTTAGGTAAAATCCTACATCAGATTTGCGAGCAGGCGAAGGGGCTCGACGGCAATTATCGCGGTGCATTCTTCCGCTGTGGGCCCATGGCAGAATCGTACCGCACCGCAATATAGGGACTGCTTTCTGGGGTACTGCGGCCGAGTTTTTCTCAATGTGGGTATTTCGGGCCATGACCTAGGCTGTGTGAAGTCGGAAGTTCAATTTGCACTTGGAACTTCCTTCTCGATTTCGTCGATCTGATAATCGAATAGTGCCAACAACCGCCGTCACGAGAAGGCAATAGAGAAATCGATTCTACGCATTTTTGACCTGTGCGACTTTTCACACAGCCTGGACCCTTAGCTGACATGGGGCCATCGGTAATCCGACCAGAGCTTCCAAAATAGTGGCGTCGTAGCTTTCAGAGATTAGCCTGGCTTTGCGCCGGAGAATTTGACCACTTTCGCCCACTTCTCGGACTCGACACCAATCAGCTTACCGAAGTCTGTGGGAGAGCCGACAAGTGCGGTGCCGCCGATGTCAGCGAGGCGAGCCTTAACCTTCTCATCCATGAGTATCGCGTTGGTTTCCTTGTTGATCGCTTCGATGATCTCACCAGGGGTGTTCCTGGGCGCGCCCAGGCCGAACCACCCGCTCGCCTCGTATCCCGGTACGGATTCGCCGAGCGTCGGCACGTCGGGCAACGCATCTGCGCGCGCGGTCGTGGTCACGCCTAACGCCCGAAGCTTCCCGTTTCGAATGTATTCGACGGACGAAGGGATGAAGTCGAACATCACCTGCACCTGCCCGCCCAAAAGGTCGGTGAATGCAGGTCCAGCGCCGCGATAGGGCACGTGCACCAGGTCGACGCCAGCCATCATTTTGAACAGTTCGCCGGCGATATGGGGTGTGGCCCCGATGCCGCTCGAGGCCATGTTGATCTTGCCGGGCTTCGCCTTCGCATAGGCAATGAATTCAGGAACCGTTTTGGCCGGAAGAGACGGATGCACCTCCATGACGAGCGGGACGCTAATCATGCTCGCGACGGGAGTTACGTCGCGTACGAAGTTGAAGTTGAGGTTGTCGTAGAGTGCCGCGTTGACGACGTTGTAGGCACCGACCTGAAGCAAGGTGTATCCATCGGGAGCCGCGCGCACGACAGCCTCGGTGCCGATAGTACCGCCCGCGCCCGGTCGATTTTCGATGACGAATTGTTGTCCGAGCCGCTCTGACAGCCATTGGCCGATCAAACGCGCTACAACGTCGGTTGGTCCGCCAGCCGCAAACGGAACGACGAGCCGCACTGGCCGACTGGGATAAGTCTGGGCCAGCACCGGGCGCGGGATGACCGGAAGAGCGGCAGCGGCTCCTGCCACACTGAGAAGCCGACGGCGTGTGATTGTCGATGACATGGCATGCTCCAGGAATCAAACTGTTGGTCCACTGCTTCGAAGATGCCGGAAGTTCGGTAGCCTTGCTTTACGTGCGGCTTCCTTTTCTCTTACGGCGACGTTAATTTTGCCGTATCGGGCTTATACTAGGCTACTTTCGGCAGGAGCCAAAATTCCACGCGGGAAATCATCAAGTTGCGCTATCTGTTCGAAGATTTCGTGCTCGATACCGACCGGCGCGAGCTCCAGCGCGGCGCCAGCCTGATTCCAGTCGCTCCCCAAGTCTTTGACCTGCTCGCCTACCTGATCCGCCATCGCGAGCGCGTCGTTACCAAGGACGAGGTCGTCGCCTCGATATGGGAAGGGCGGGCGGTCTCGGACTCGGCTCTCACTACCGGATCAATGCGGCGCGGGTCGTCCTCGGTGACAGCGGCGACGATCAGCGGCTGATCAAGACTCTCCTGCGCAAAGGCGTGCGCTTCGTCGGCGAGGTGCAAGAGCAACCGCCAACCCCGGCGACACGTTTCGTCGCGGAGCATCCGATGAGCGGGCCGATCCTGCCCGAAAGGCCGTCGATCGCGGTTCTGCCCTTCACCAATATGAGCGGAGATCCGGAACAGGACTATTTTGCCGATGGCATGGCAGAAGACATCACAACCGCTTTATCAAAGGTCTGGTGGTTTTCAGTCGCGGCGCGCAACTCGGCGTTCGCCTACAAAGCCAAAGCGGTAGACGCGAGGGAGGCCGCCCGCGAACTCGGCGCGCGTTACCTGCTCGAAGGCAGCGTGCGCAAGGCCGGCAACCGGGTTCGTATCACGGCGCAGCTGCTGGATTCTACGACAGGGCATCATATCTGGGCCGAGCGTTATGATCGCGAGCTTGCGGACACCTTCGCTGTCCAAGACGATATCACCGAGCAAGTCGTGGCTGCGATCCAACCTCAACTCTATGCCGCGGAGGGCTTGCGCGCGAAGCGCAAGCCGCCCGAGAGCTTTGATGCTTGGGAGTGCGTCGTCCGCGCCCTCGGGTTGTTGAACAGCCGGGCAAAGGCCGACATTCTGGCGGCGCGCGCTCTTTTGAACAAAGCCGTCCTGCTTGATCCGAGCTACGCTAAGGCCCACAGCCTCTTGTCGTTTGCGACCACGCTCGGCGTGCACATGGGCTGGGACAGAATAGAGGATACCGTCGAGGCTGCGTCCGCCGCTGCGCACAAAGCCTTGCAGCTGGATGCTGACGATCCATGGTCACACTTGGCGTTCGGTTACGTCCTCGCCTGGAGCCGACGAGCGGCCGATGCGGTTCCCGAATACGAAAAGGCTCTGGCGCTTGATCCCAACTTTGCCATCGCGCATTGGCTTCTCGGACTTGCGGTGAACTATCTAGGACGTGGCGACGAGGCATTCGTGCATGCCGACAAGGCAGCGCGCCTCAGCCCGCGTGACCTGTTTGCGCGGGGCAATGCCGGCGTGAGCAACAACCTTCGCGCGATGGCATGCTTCGTTACTGGGCGCTACCGCGATGGAAGCGACTTCGCACGCAAGGCCATCATTGAAAGCCCCAACCTCTCCCCTGCCTATCGGTCACTCGTCGTCAATTGTGCGCTCGGCGGTGAGCTGCAGGAAGCGGTGCAAGTACTCAGTGAGTTGAAGAAGAGATTCTTGCCCCATCTCACGCTCAAATGGATAGAAGAGGAACTGCCGTACGTTCGCGCCGACGAGCGGCAGAGATATATCCGGGGATTTCGTTTGGCGGGCCTCAAATAGCACGAAGAAGCGGTCACCCCTTCGAGCCTGCGGTTGGTCTGCTCCTGGCCCACGGCAGAATCGCACCGCACCGCAATATAGGGACTGCTTTCTGGGGTACTGCGGCCGAGTTTTTCTCAATGTGGGTATTTCGGCCCATGACCCATTGCAGAAGTCTGGATGGCAGGCCCGGTTGGACGGATATATGATGCACCTTAAGCGAAACGACGCCAAGACCGATGGACTTCGTCTGGAGACCGCAGG
>DATGVJ010000020.1:0-32713 GCA_035300505.1 Xanthobacteraceae bacterium | reverse complement strand
ACTCAAACTTGTTAATTCTTACCCTGGCGACGCTCGCAATCGGGTATCTTGATTGCAGTTTATTGGATCGATTGCAGTCCACTCGATCTCCGCGAACCCTGGCGCGAGCGCGCCGCTGCGCGTCAGCCACCGAGGTCGATGGGGTTGATGTGCCCATTACTGGGCGGTGCCTTCGCAACGGCAGCCGATTTCAGGGTCATCACCTCGCAAGTTCGGACTAATCGCACAGGGTCCGGATTCGGATCAGGCTTTCCGAGTGAAGTAGAAATAACTGGAGACTGCCAAATGAGTCACGTCCTGGAGAAGGTTCTCATAGTCGATGACGAGCCATCTATCCGGAAACTGCTACGCATGGGTCTTGGAACGCAAGGTTATCGAATAATCGAGGCGTCAGACGGCAAGACAGCGCTCAAGCGATTGAGTGAGGAGCCCGAACTAATTATTTTAGATCTTGGGCTGCCAGATATATCGGACAGGAACTCCTGCAAAGGATTCGTGCGCTGGATAAATACGTTTCAATCGTAGTCTTGTCCGGCCGCAGTGATGAGACCGGGAAGGTAAGGCGCTTGACTTCGGTGCCGACGATTACCTCACCAAGCCATTCGGAATGGGCGAACTCTTTGGCGAGAATGCGAGCTGCGCTTCGCCATCAGATGCAAACCGATAGTGAGAGCCCTATCTTTCAAACCGGCAATTTGTCAGCAGATTTCGTGCGGCGGATTATGATCCGGAGCGGCCGCAATACCTGGTGACCGAGACTGGTGTTGGTTATCGGCTGCGAGCGCCGCCCTAAGTTCAACACGCCTTTGCAGGTAGCCGCGCGTGAAACTTCTTGTCCCAAGATACCAAAGGAGAAAACGATGAGTTCTAGCGCAAAACTGCGTCAAACGGCGGCGCTCGACACGCCGACCGATCTTAAGCCGAATGCCGTCCGTGATATCTCGGGCGCGCTCAACATCCTCCTTGCCGACATGTTCGCGCTCTACCTGAAAACGAAGAACTTCCACTGGCACGTATCGGGTCCACACTTCCGCGATTATCATCTCCTTCTGGACGAGCAAGCCGATCAGATCTTCGCCACCACAGACGCGATTGCGGAACGTGTTCGCAAGATCGGCGGTGTTACACTGCGTTCAATCGGGCACGTCGGCCGTTTGCAGCGCGTGCTCGACAATGAGGCTGAGTATGTCACGCCCCTAGATATGCTCGCGGAACTGCACGACGACAACAAACAGCTGACGGCTCACATGCGCGAAACGCATGGCATATGCGATGAAATGGAGGATGTTGCGACGGCAAGCCTGCTGGAGGTCTGGATCGACGAAGCAGAGCGGCGGACATGGTTTCTGTTCGAGGCGGCTCGCCGAACGGAGTTACCCCGCTGACGGACGAGACGGATTCCTCGTATAGCGATGCATTAAGTTACGTCGCGACGTCTTTCACTGGGGAGCTCAAACTGCTGTACCCGATATCCGGAGTTCTCTAGCCTCCAATCATCGCGGCGGCCGCAATCGCGCTGTCCTCGCTTAGAATGGGAACGCACGCCACCGCGGTCGCTCTCTATCCAAACCTTGCCTACAAGCCGGATATCGACTTCGTGCCGATCGGCTTCAGTCATGATCGTGGCAAGCAAGGACCTTTCGCCAAAGGAATTCGTCCCATACGCGAGAGCAAACCTTCACATACGGCAATACTCAAGTGGAGATATTTTTTCTGCTATAAGCCGTTGAGCGGAAATTGGCTGATGCGGTCGGCAAGGCAGTAATGTGCCGTGGGCAACGCGCAACCTTTCCAGGGCTCGTACAAGTTCGACGCAGGGTCGTGGCATCCTTGCGTTTACAAATGGGCAGAGGCGGCCCACCATTCAGCCGATGGTCTTGTCGACGCTCACCAAAAAATGTAGCTGAGGGTGGGGCTTTTTCGGCCATTAATTGGGCTGTCGGTGCGTACATGCGCTTTCGGCGGTGGCAGAGAGTTGTTCGCGGAAGGACTGGCGCGGGGAGTGGGATTCGGACTCCTGGTAAGCGCTGAACCCAACGAATTATGCTACCTATATGTAGCCTCCATCCGAATGTTTGCGGATGTTGTATTGCAAGCATTTGAAATATAATGGTTATTCTAGAACCTGGGTCCGGAACCCTCTCCCCGGAGGGGAGAGGGAACAGACCGATTCAGTCGCAAGATCATCGACATACACAACATGAGGTCACGTCAGCGGCCGCGCCAGGGTTCCATGCTGCTCTTGCGAAGCAGCGCGGCGTTCTCAGGCGCTATTGCGAAAGCTTGGAAGGCCTTCGCGACGTCCTGTTGCTTCGAAACGGCCATGACACCGAGCGAGAACAACACGTAGTCCTGCAACTCGCCCGGCAATGGGCCGACGTAGTCGGCGCCGGGTACAGGCAACAGCACATTGATCTGCTGGATACCGAGCTCGATTTCGCCATTGGCGACCGCCTCGGCAACCGGGCGTCCGTTGACGAACTTGGTGCGGGCCTTGAGTTCTCCCGCGATGCCGAGTTTCTCCATCACCTTGGCGGCAACGTTGCCGGAGCCGCCGTTCGAATACCCGATCGACTTGGAATTGAGCATTGCGCGCTTGAACGCTTCGACGCTGCCGATGTCGGGCTTCGGCGCGCCGGCCTTCACCGAGACTCCGACGCCGGCCTTGCCGAAATCCACGTGCGTTCCGGCTACGACTTTGCCCTTGGCGATGAGGTCGTCGATGGCTTGCGGTCCGGCGGTGAGCACATCCGCGGGCGCATTGGAGTTGATCACTCCGGCCAAGTCGGCGGTCGGCACGAAACGGACGACGACCTTGTGTCCGCTGGCGCGCTCGAACGCCGGCGCGAGGTCGTTGATCCCCGACACGTTGCCCATCCCGGCCAGTATCGTGATTTCAGCCGCCTGCAGGGAACACATGCCCCAAGCGGTGAGCAGGCTCAAGCTGAGCATCCAGGTTCGCAATCTCATAACAACCTCCCTGTGTTTTGCATGCGCGGATCTCGTCGACCGGCGCATGTACTTTTATGAGCCACGAGTATGACGCCGCAGAGATCGAACGCAAGGCCATTCGGCATTGAGACGAAGATCAATTCCGAAAAATCGCCTTGGGAATCATCGCGTGAATTCCCTTGGTACCGTCGACGATTTGCGTCACGTGCAGGTCCATGGCGGCGCTGAGCAACATCAGCACATCGTCGCGATGCATGCCTTTGGTCGCGACAATGAAATTGAGCATTTCGCGCGTCGCAATCTTGGCGGCCTGGTTGAGGTCCTCGTGCAGGCCCATCGTCATGTAGTGTGTCGGCGTTTCCGCCCGCGGCCACAGGGTGCGCATGTTCTTGTGCAGCACCACCTGGATTTCGCCGCGGAGCGACGTTTCGACCGCCGACATGCCGACCTCGCCGCCACCTTGAACGGCGTGCCCGTCGCCGATCGATATCAGGGCGCCCCGAGAATGAACCGGCAGGAACAGGCTCGTTCCGGGCTGCAGGTCGTGGTTGTCCATGTTGCCGCCAAAAACATTGGGCGGGCCGCTCGGCACGCGGCCCATGGAAGGCGGCGGCGCGACCCCGATGACACCCCAGAACGGCTTGGTCGGAACCACCACGCCCTGTGCGAACTCGACCTCCTTCTTGGCCGGGTCGATGAAGAACACGCGATCGCGCGAATAGGGAAAGTCCTCCGGCAGCGAGCCACGGTTTGCCCGGAAGCTCATCGCCGCGATCGGCAGCCACAAGTCGATCGAGCGAATGCGGATTTCAACGGTGTCGCCCATCTCGGCGCCGCGTACCTCAATCGGTCCGTTGAGGGTGTGGTCGTCGCGGCCCGCTCCCGGCGCGCCCTCGTAGGCGGCATAAAGTTCAGGCGGAATTTTTTCCTTCGGCACCCCTAGGCTTTCGAAGTAACGCGGATTGCCGGTCGTAGTCCACAGCCGCACGACATCGCCCGAATCGATCGTCAGCACGGGCTTAAGCGACGCGTCGAAGAAACTGCGGTGCACGGTCGTCGGGGATGCTTTGAGTTCATGAGTCTTCTGTTGGGCGTCTGCGGCCGAGGCGGCACACACGACGAGCATGCCGAGACTTAAACTGATTGCCTTTAATCTCATGTTCGACTCCCTTAGTCACTTCCGTGACTGGTTGAAATATCGCAGATCAGGCGCCGGCTGGTCCTTCTTGGTCGGCATCAGCAGGCCGTCGGCGCTCAGCATATAGTTCTGTTGACCGATCTCGACATGATTGTTGTTGTCCATGCAGTTGACCTCGCGCCAATACGGCTGTGGGTCCGCCACGCGACGATAATTCTTCATCACGACCCAGGGGCGCGTCAGCGCATTGTCGATAACGGTTACCTCGTCGTGCAGGACATCGGGATCGGCAGGGTCGACGAATATCTTTTCCTTGACGATGGTCTCGTTATCGCGATGCAGCGGGATGCCGCTGGTGTCATAGGCGCGCGGCCCTCGAAACGGCCCGCGCGTCTCCACATCGAGGCGATCGTATCTTCCGCTCCCCGTCGTATCGATCCATTTGCCGATCGAATAGCCGAGGTATGCGGGCTCGAGATTTGTCGGCCAATCGCGCCCGTCGGTAAAAATGCGGCGATTGTCATGGATGTGCTGGGTCATGAAATGGACCGTCGTCGGCGTAATGACGAATTCGAGCTGGCCATAGCCGTTGGTGACCCTCGGCATGCCGGGCGATTGACAGACGTAATCGCGATCCCAGCCTTGGCCGCCTGAGGCCTGGTCCTTCAGGTTCTCCTCAAAAAGGGCCTGGTATTCGCGGGTCAGCGGGGCTTCCTGCCCGGGCCCCCAAGGCTTGCCGATGTCGTAACGCCCGGGTCCACCGATTGGCCCCCATTGGCCGTGCAGGTTGGGATATTTCGAGTAGTCCAGGATTTGTGCGCGCACATCCGGCGCACAGAGCGCCGCCAGTGCGATGGCAGCCAAGAGAGACCGGTACAGCATGTTCTCCTCACGTCTTGTAAGCCAATTTCGCGGGAAACACTGCGGGGATTTCTCAAATGATCCCCGAACCGAAATGCTACCAAGTTCTTGGAGAGGCCGGAAGGGCCGCCCGCGGCGAAGCCGCCCGCGGCGAAGCCGCCGTGAAGGCGGTACTCCGAACGGACGGGTTTGGAGTCCCGCGTTTACGCGGACTTTCATTCGAGAGGTGAGACAGCAAGAGAATTCCGCCTACGGCGGTACTCCGAACGGGCAGGTTTGGAGTTCCGCGTTTACGCGGACTTTCTTACTTGAGGCGAGACCGTAAGGAAGGGCCGCCCGCGGCGAAGCTGCCGTGAAGGCGGGACTCCGAACGGACGGAACTCCGAACCTTATCTGAACCGAACATTTGTTCGCGAGAGTTCGCCAATCGACCTGCATCCCATCAGCTTCATGCCGCGCTCGATCTCCGCGCGCATGAGGCCGAGCGCCCGCTCGACGCCCGCTTGCCCGGCCGCCGCCAGCGGGAACAGATAGAAGCGGCCAACTCCGACCGCCTTGGCGCCGAGCGACAAGGCTTTGAGAACGTGGGTTCCGCGCTGGACCCCGCCGTCCATCAGCACGTCGATGCGGTCTCCGACGGCATCGACGATTTCGGCGAGCTGGTCGAACGGCGCGCGCGAACCATCGAGCTGGCGGCCGCCGTGGTTGGACAGAATGATGCCGGTGCAGCCGATCTCGACGGCGCGCCTGGCATCTGCGACCGACATCACGCCCTTGAGGCAATACTGGCCGTCCCAAAACCGGACCATGTCGGCGACATCGTCCCAGTTCATGGATGGGTCGAGCATCTCGGTGAAATAACGCCCGATCGATATCGCCCCGCCACGCATGTCGACGTGTTCGTCGAGTTGCGGCATCTTGAATTTTTCATGGGTGAGATAGTTGATGCCCCACATCGGCTTGGTGGCGAATTGCAGTATGCCGGCTAGCGATAGCCGGAATGGAATGGAAAATCCGGTGCGAAGATCGCGTTCGCGGTTGCCGCCCGTGATGCTGTCGACGGTCAGCATCATCACGTTGACGCCAGCCTCCTTGGCGCGCGCCATCATGGCGCGATTGAGGCCGCGATCCTTGTGAAAATAGAACTGATAGGCTTGGCGCGCGTCAGCGTGCGCCTTGCGCAATTCCTCGAGGCTGGTCGTGCCGAGCGAGGAGACCCCGAACATGGTACCGAATTTGGCCGCCGCAGCCGCCACCGCCCGTTCGCCCTGATGGTGGAACAGCCGTTGCAGCGCAGTGGGCGAGCAATAAATCGGAAGGCCAAGTTTTTGCCCCATGACCGTCACGGACATGTCGACGCTTTCCACCCCGCGCAGAATATTGGGCACGAGGTCGCAGCGCTCAAAGCTTGCCGTGTTGTGCCGATAGGTTACTTCGTCATCGGCTGCGCCATCGATGTAATTGAAAATAGGCGCCGGGAGCCGCCGCTTGGCGAGCCGGCGAAAATCATGGAAGTTATGACAATCGCCCAGGCGCATGTTGGATCCGCTGAAGGGGTAGCAATCCCTTTTATTTTTCGCGGGGGCGGCCCACAGCGCGACCGTAGGATGGGTTGAGCCCTTGCGAAACCCATCAACCACAAACCGAAGTCTATCATTTTGCGGCCCGTGGGGTTGATGGGTTTCGGTAAATCGCGTGAAGAACGCGCTTTACCTCTACCCATCCTACGATTCGCGCCCTTATCCTGGCGCATTCGAGGGCCGCTCCGCGAATTCGAAGGGTGTGCGATCCCTTCGATTTAAAGGACGCACGGCACTAGCTTTTGCTTTCGTCCGCGGCGTCCGATTGCAATAGGCCGTAGTTCTGTTCGCCGATTTTGGACATCAGGCCGAGCTGGGTTTCCAGGAAATCGATGTGCTCTTCCTCGTCCTTGAGTAGGTCCTCGAAAATCTGCATCGTGACGTAGTCCTTCACGTCACGACAGACGTCGCGCGCCTTGGTGTAGAGGTCGCGTGCGTTGAACTCTGCCTTCAGGTCGCATTCGAGCACTTCTTTGATGTTCTGACCGATCATCAGCGGGGCGACATGCTGAAGGTTGGGATGGCCTTCGAGGAAAAGGATGCGGTCGACAAGCTTGTCGGCGTGATGCATCTCTTCGATGGATTCCTTTCGGGATCTTGCGCCGAGTTTTGTATACCCCCAGTTGTCAAGCATCCGATAATGCAGCCAATACTGATTAATCGCGCCGAGTTCGTGCTTGAGCGACTCGTTGAGGATATCGATAACTTGCTTGTTGCCTTGCATGGGAGGAACCTCGTGTGGGAATAATCGTCGCAGCCGACAGCAAGGTGAGGCCTCCCGAACAGCTTTGTCAACGACCGGAGCGTCGTGATGCACCGGCGCTAGTGTGGGGAATTTGAAGCTTCCATCGTATTGCGGGCAAGCAGGTTTGGGAACATTACATTCAAAAACTGTAATATAATCAATAAGTTGCCAGTTCGTAGCTTGGCTCCGAAGTTCAAAAACGGAGGGTTTCGTGAATGGATGCGGCTTCGCAATCCGTTCACTGTCCGATCATTCGGCGGCCATCAGAACCGGCCTTGCTCGTGCCGTGGGCCCCGGCGCCGGGGAAGGCAAGACTGCCGAAATGATCGCTTCAGCGAGCGGCAGGCAGCCGCCGCAGCATGGTTGCACGCCCAGGGCGTCATACACCTGCTCAGCCGTGGGAGGAAAATGTGAGTCCGTTCCGAGCGCACGCGCCGATTGCTCGATCTCCACCGCCAGGACACAATTGCAGTGGCACACGATCATTGCCGGTCTCCAGGCGCCTCGCGGTTCGTCTGAAAGGGCATGGGCTCCATCCGATATCACACAATTTTACTTGAATTTCCGACGGGCGGAGAAGTCCATGCATCACGGCCCGCGTCAACAGCTATGTTTTTGAATCGTTATAATCCAGGCCGCCCGTGGTATGCGAATTACGCGGGTCTCCGGCGGTTCAATCGCGTTGCGGGCGATGAATCATTCAACCGGCCTCATGATTGAACGCGAAGTCTGCCGGCGGTGTCGGGCCCCAGACGTAGAACGAATCCTCCGGCGGGTGATCGCCGCTCGTCCAGTCGCAATCGACTGGAATGAAATCGACGTCGGAGGAATATTCGCAATAACTGCCCCAGGGGTCGCGCACATAGTGGAAGTAGTTCGATCCCAACACGTGACGCCCGAGGCCCCAGCCCGCCGCAAAACCCTTGTCGGCCATCTGTTTCGCGCCAAGCCCGATGTCGTTGATGGAAGGTACGTCCCAGCTCAAATGGTGCAGGCCAGGCCCGGGCGCTTTCACAAAGGCGATCACATGATGATCGCTGCCGTGCACCGCATGCATGAAGGCGAGCATGTCGCCGGAGCGATCGGAGAGCCGCAATCCCAGGACATCGCCGTAGAAGCCGACCGCCTTCGGTATGTCGCGCGTGAACACCAGAATGTGTGCGAGCCGCCGCGGCCGCACAAAGGGTTTCGTGCTGCAGCCGGGCGCACCGGCAACGCCGGGCGGGCACGAGATGGCCTCGAACGTCGATTTTTCATTCAGCGACGATTTCTCGGCCACGCGGATTTCGATTGGCGTGCCATCTGGATCGTGAAACCAGAGGCCATTCGATTGCGCGCCGGGCGGCGGGTCGATCCGCGCGATGCGCATCGCCTCCAGCCGCTGGCGAAAGCGCGGCAGGTCGTCTTCGAAAGCGCCGAAGGAAATGAATTGCAGCTTCTTGCCCGGGCCCTCGACCACGGAACCCCAGCGGTGCGGATGGCCCTGCGTATGCAGGTTGAGCCGGCCGGCCTCGGGTTTTAGTTCCAGACCGAAAGTCGAATAAAACATGCGCGCCTGTTCGACGTCGGGAACCGAGAAATTGAAATGGTCGAGCGAATGTACGCCGAGTTCGCCCGGGCGGCGGGCAATAGGGTGGGCGAGGGAGCGGATTTGCGTCATGAGACACCTCACGCGAATTGCGGGAAAAGGGAGAAGGCGTTGCCGCGGTCGATGGCGTTGCGCTGCGCTTGCGGCATCGTCACGCCCTCATGGGCTTTCACGGCCTCCGCAATGACGCGGGCGTTTGCAAACGGCCAATCGCTGCCGAACACGATTTGCGTTGGCGCCGCCACGCCCGCAAGGCATTGCATCGTCTCCACCGCCGGCGACAGTGCATTGTCATACCAGAAGCGACGCAGCCGTGAGTAGACGTCCTGGCGTGACAATTGTTCCATCCGGGCGTCGATCATCGGCGATACCGACAGCCGCCAGGCGAAATAGGGCATGAGCCCGCCCGCATGCGCGAGCACAAAGCGAATGCGCGGGTAGCGCTCGATCGCGCCACCGAATACGAGATTCACCGCCGCACGCGTCGTGTCGAACAGATATTCCATCATGAACCCTGGCCAGGGCAGGTTGAGGCCGCGGCTCGAAGGATGCAATGCCGGATGAACGAACACGACCGCAGCCCGGTCGTTGAGCGCCTCTAACACGGGGTCGAACCAAGAATCGCCCAGAAATCTTTCGCCGTAGCTTGCGAACAGGCAGACGCCCTGCAGCTTGAGCTCGTCGAGCGAATAGGCGACTTCAGCCACCGCGTGGGCGACATCCCACATCGGCACCACCGCGAAGCCGCCGAAGCGCCGTGGCCAGCGTGCATTGAGTTCGGCGGAATAATCGTTGCAGCGGCGCGCGAGCGCGGGAGCCGCTGTCGGATCGCCGAATTGCACACCCGGCTGCGCCAGCGACAACAGCGCGACGGCGATGCCACTCGCATCCATCAGTTCGAGTGCCAGTTCCGCCGACCAGTCCGGATAGCGTCCGATCGCCGGACCCGAACCGGTGGCATAGACGACATCGCGGTAGAATTGCGGAATGAGGTGGACGTGGAAGTCGATGCGGCGGGGGGAGGTCATGGGGATTCTCGTAGGGTGGGAAAAGGCGCCCGGCACAAGCTAGTGACAAACACCGTGTCTTGGCGCGCCTTTGCCCACGCGTCGTTGCACAATGTGTATTCCGGACGCGTGGGCAATGCGCGCACGAACGATCGTAATCGAAATGGAGCCTTGCGAATGCGCGCAATGCCCACCCTACGCGAGCCCAAACAACCGCTGCGCATTGCCATGGCAGATTTTCTCCTTGTCCGTCTCCGACAGGCCGATGGCGTTGAGCACCTTGATGGTGTCGCGGATGTAGCCCGGCCCCTTCTCCTTGTCGAACGGACAATCGGAGGCAAAGAGCACGTGATCAGCAGTGAAGAAATCGATGCCGCAGATGGTCGCCGCACGCGCGCCTTCCACTGCCGTGTCGCCGTAGAAACCCTTGAAGTAGTCGTAGGGGCGCTTCTTCAGGCTCTTGAGCAGCGCGCCGTAGTCCTCGTCCGACGTGCGCGCGCCAAGCTGGTCGAAACTGTGCGCGACGCGCCCTTCGAGATACGGAATGACGCCACCCAGATGGTGCGAAATGATTTTCAGGTTCGGATAGGCATCCATGATGCCGGAGAAGACGAAACGCGCGAGCGTGACGCCTGTTTCGTAGGGCCAGCCCAGCACGCTGCAGATTTCGTATTTGGAGTAGGTCTCGGTCGGATAGTCCGGCATCTGGCGCGTGCGCGAGGGATGCAGCAAGATCGGTTTGCCGGATTTCTCAATCACTTCGTAGATCGGCCAGAAATGCTTTGCGTCGATCGGCGCCCCGTTGGCATTGGTGGCGAGCTGGATCGCGTTGGCGCCATTTTTGAGCACACGCTGGGCTTCCTTGAGCGCGGCCTCCGGCGCATTCATCGGCAACAGGGCCGACCAGCCGACGAAATGCTTGCTGTTCTTGGCGACGATTTCGGCAAGGCCGTCGTTGGCGATGCGCGCCATTTCGGGCGATTGCTCCGGCCCGAACGAGCGCTCGACCGGCGGCAGGCCATGCGAGAGAAGCTGTGTGTAGTTTTCAAACTGCTCGACAATGCGCAGCCGCTGATCCAGTTCGTAGAGCGCGGGAATTCCACGCACGCGCTTGCCAATATCCTTTTCGCCCGCCGGCGTCTGCATCAGCGCGTCGAAATAGCGTCTCGGAAAGAAATGATTGTAGGCATCGATGTAACGCATTTATAATCTCCTGTGCGATTATCCAGCATCAATTGGCAGAGAGATTCAGCCAAGAGGATTGTTGTAGTCGAACCGTCGAACCCAAGATTCGAATTGGCTTTTACATCGAGATTCAACGACGTCCAGGTCGAATCAGGGCCATGGATTATGTACGGCTCAAATGGAGGCCAGCATGCCATTATCGGTACCAACTACGGAAGATCAACGAAAGCTTCATGCAGAAATCACCCAAATTGCGAATCAAAGATTTTTACTGGCGATTTTCGCAGTCACAACTTTCGGTGTTGTTGAGGGTTGGATTTTGCCAAAGCTCCCTACGAAATTGGGAGGAGGCTTCGTATTTGCAAATTCCATTATTCTTTGTCTCCTAATATTTAGTCTCTTCATGTTGAACTATAGCTTGGCACAAATGCAGCGGGTTTTTACGACTTACTTGATTGTAACTGATGCCTCCAAATGGGAACAAGATTGGAAGCGTTTCCGCGGTGAGCGTCCGTATTGGGGCTACACACGGTCATTCACGCTTTGGGTATATGTATTCTTGATAATCGTTTCCACTGGGCTTCCATTCATATGGCCGGATATTTATGGCCTGCAACTCAGGCCGATTGGTGGCGCTATTCTACTTCTCGTTATTGGCAGCATCCTAGGGCTGCTGGTAGCCGTAATCGGACGCCATGGTTCTGCGAGGGAGGCCGATGCCCTAGCGTCTTGGCACAAGCTGAATCGTTAGGTCTCCAGATTGTCCTGGCATAGCAACTTAATTCGCCACCGTCCTTACCAGCCCCAGCTTCGCCAGCAGCGGCTCGTCGCATACGCGAAACACCACCGTGTCCTCGACCGCTTCGATCGCATTTTCGTGCCAGCACGGCATCGCCACCACGTCGCCCGGCGAGGCCGTTTCATCAAAGCCGTCGGCGGTGAACCGCGCCTCGCCGCTCACCACCGCATAGATGTTGTTGACCGTGCTCTTGGGGAAATCGACGCGGCCGCCCTTCGGCTGGCGGATGAGATGCAGCCCGATCGTCGGCATGATGCCCGCGGCAATCTCTACAGTCGTGGCGTCACGTCCGGGTCCGAGCGCTTCACCAGACGGGATCCGCATGGGCGTCGGGCCGCGCGAGGTGACGGGTTCGAGCCGGCCGCTGGGGTGCACCTCGAAGAACATGGCCTCGGTGAGCTGCACGAACGGTATATCGAGAAAATCGATCCAGTAGCCGGTCTCATCCGTCTCGTTGACATGCCCATGCCAGCACCAAGCCGGCGTGAGCAACACGTCGCCTGGTATCATCTCGATGCGGGTGCCGTTGACGATCGTGGCAATGCCCGGTTTGCTTTTCAATACCAGGCGCAGGGCCGCGGCGGAATGACGGTGGGTGCGCGCGCTGTCGCCCGCCATGACGCATTGATAGGCGGCGACCAGGTGGCGGGTGGAGGCATATGTGTTTCCCTCGATCGGATTGACCATGATGAGATTGCGACGCTCGGTCTGGTCTGCCGGCACCATATTGTGCGATGCATCGAGTGCGACCTTCGCCTGCGCATAGCGCCACACCGCAGGCTTGAATTTAGGCTTCGGCTCCGCCCACATCGATGGCTCCGGCCGCGCCCAGCCCGGCGAAAAATGCTGCGCGTGCAGATTTGTGTAGAAGGGCGAGTTTTTGTCTTCTTTCATCGTCAGCAGCATGTTTTCTCCTGCGAACGCGCGTCAGAGTTTCTTGTAGGATGGGTAGAGGAAAAGCGCGTTCTTTCGTTACGCGCTTTTCCGAAACCCATCATCTTGCGGCCCGTGACCATGATGGGTTTCGCCAATAAAAACGTGTTTGAAAACGCGTTTTTATTGGCTCTACCCATCCTACAAACCCCACACATCACGAAGCCTTTGTTTGGGCCGGCCGCAAGGGCAACGCACCTGTCACCCGCGCGATGACGCCATACGCGTCGCCCGGGTCCGTATCCGCGCGCCAGGCAACATGGCCGTCCGGGCGCACCAGGACCAGCCGGGCCTGGTAGGCCTTGTGAACTGCCGGCTCGTCAAGCGTCACGATGTCAAGCGGAACGCCCGCGCTTGCGGCTGCGCTGGCAATGCCCGCGCCGGACGGCGCATGAGCGCCAAGGCGCAGGAGTACGAATCCTCGTCCATAAAGATCGAGCGTCGAACGTCCGTCGCGCAGCCACACATGGGGGGCGCGCGCGCCCGGCCGGGCGGTCTGCGTATAGGTCCTGCCTTCGAGCGGCAGCGCCGGCGTGCCGTCCGGGACGACGATCGGCGAGTCATCATAACGATAGCCCAAATGGTAGCCGTTCATGAACCATTCGTGGCTCATCAACTCGGTGTACCACTCCCCATAGGCCTTGCGGGCGGCGTCACCGGCCGGGCCGTGCACAAAAACCTCGGGCGGCGGTTTGTGCGTGGTGCGTGGCGCCAGCATGCGTTCGAGATTCTCGGTAGAGGCCTTGATGTTGCGTACCGCAACCGGCTTGCGCTCAGTCTCGTAGCTGGCGAGCAAATTTTCTCCCCCCCAGACCTTGAGCACCGCATCAAGCTTCCAGCCGAGATCAACCGCGTCCTGCATGCCGGTGTTCATGCCCAGCGCGCCTGTTGGCGAGGTGAGGTGAACGGCGTCACCGGCAAGGTAGACGCGCCCGCGGCCGTAACTGTCCGCCACCAGTTCGCGACGCACCCAGCGCATGACAGAGAGGATTTCGTAATCGAAGTCCTTGCCCATGGCGCGCTTGAGCGCGGCATGGATATCAGCCTCGGTATGTGTGACTTTATCGGGCGTGCCGACGATCGACATGCGGAAGCGGTCGCCGCCGTTGATCGCCACGATGGTCAGCCAGGTGCCCTCCGGCCCGATGAAGATGAAGCGATAGCCTTTGCCTTTGTCGTGCAGCTCAGAAAAATTCGGGCAGCGGAAGATCACGTTGGTCGTATAGGTGAGCGAGGGGTGCCCGCTCATGCCGATTTTCAGTTGCTCCCGCACGAAGGAACCACCGCCGTCGGTGCCGATCAGGTAGGAGGCTTCGATCTCGCGCGTCTCACCGCTTATGGTGTCGCGCACACTTGCGACGACATGCGTGCCCTTGTCCGCAAAGCCCACGAGTTCGGTGTTGTGGTGGAGCGTGACGGAAGGGAACGACGTCGCGAACCGCTTGATGATCGGGTCGAACATATCCTGCGGCACGCGCTCGCGCTTTTGCGGGCTCTCCTGCGGACAGGCTTCGAACGCACGGCCCGGAAAGCGTTCACGCCCGAGTTCAAAGCCCGTGAGCGCGGTCAGCCAGATGTAGTCCTGCGGATAGTCGCCTGGATAAGGCGCATCACGCACCCAGTCGGCAATGCCCCAGCGACGGCAGAATTCCATCGTGCGCACGCCGATCAAGTCCATCTTGGGATGGTCGATCACGCCGTCGGTCTTTTCAATCAGCGTGCAGGCGTTGCCGCGCCAGCCGAGATCGCCTGCCAACGCCAGGCCGATCGGACCAGCGCCGACGATCAGGACAGGGGTGCGGGCGGTCATGGGCGCTTCTCAGGGCAGTTAGTCACATTTGTAACCAATCTAACCTATTTCGCCCCGGCGGTCGAGACAATGCTACAGGTTCCGATGCATCACAAAGGCATCGACCAGGCCGAGCGTCGGATGAGCAAACACCCCCGGCAGGGTCCCCACGATGGTGAACCCACAGCTTTGCCACAGCCGTACCGCCCGCTCGTTGCTGGAGATGACGAAGTTGAATTGCATGGCCGTGAAGCCGCGCTCACGTGCGTGGTCAAGCGAATGGGCGCACATCGTCCGTGCCACCCCTCGACGGGTAGCATCGGTGGCAACAATGTAACCGCAGTTGGCGACATGGCTGCCGCTACCACGATTGTTGGCACGCAGGTAATAGGTTCCGAGAATTCGCTTTCCTACCTCGGCGACGAACACGTCATGCCCCGTCGCGTGCCAATAGGCGAGAGCGTCGGCGCGCGAAATGTCGCGCGGGATCGGATACGTCTCGCCCGCGCGAAACACGGGCTCGATTGTTAGCCAGATGCCATCCTGGTCGGACGCAACGGCCGGGCGGATTTGGAGAGATGTGTCCATGTCGGCACCTAAAACAAGTGCGTAGGCGCGATTCCCCGACCTTTACGGATGCACGTCTTCCGTAAACCACTCGGTCGGCAGATTATGCCCCAATCCGCTGTCCTTGGCTTTGCGGTAGACGACGGAGCCGGCGGCGGCGAATTGATAACCGAGCCCGATATTGTTGAGAAAGCAGGTGACCTCGCCGTCGCCGTTGCGCCCTTGCGCGTTGCCGACGATGAGGTCGGGCAGGGTCGGAAGTTTGTTGAAGTCGAACTCCTTGGGCGCCGTCCAGGCATGTTCATTGGCGGTCTTGGCGTATTTGAGATCCTTGGTGGTGATGTGCACGGGGCTCTGCTCGTGCGCATGCAGCACCAGGCGGTCGGCGCGCTTGAGCGCGTTCACCTCGATCTCCGGCAGCTTGATCGAAGTGATATGCATCCCGGGCTCGACCCAGCGCTCGAAGAAGATGGCGTCGAGACTGTTGCTGGCGCACATCGCGATGTCGACGCCTTGGAGAGCCTCCTCGGGTTGATCGACCGGCTTGACGTCGATGTTGAGCGTCGCGCTCATCTGTTCCGCAAAGGCTTCGCGGTTTGCTTTGGTCGGGCCGAAAACCCGGATCGACTTGATGTCGCGCACCGCGCAGGCTGCCATGAGCTGTGCGCCGGCCTGCCAGCCGCAGCCCAGCATGCCGATCGTGTTCGCATTTTGGCGCGCCATATATTTGATGCCGAGACCATTGGCGGCGCCGACCCGTATGCGCTGCATGACGCCGTCTGGAAAAATGGCGAGCGGCTCGCCATTCTCCGACGAGAACAATAGCACCAGTCCGGTATAGCGGGCGTTGGGGGCGGCCGGCAGTTTGTGGCGCACAACATTATTGCCCTTCTTGGGGAAGGTCACGATATCGGAATTGATCCGGATGGCGCCGATGCCGAGTTTCGGGATGACGCCATCCATGGATTTGAGCCCATAGACCGCGTCGGGATTGGACGTCGGGGTGATGCAGTCGGTGCGGGTGCGGTTGACGCCACGGCCTTCGGCGAGTTCCACATAGGCCTCTTCGAGCACGTCGATGCATTCCGGCATCGTCAGGAGCTTTTCGACATCGTCGTTGGACAGGATCAAAGTCATTTTCGGCGCCGTTTCAAGATGATGACGAGTGAGGTAGCGATGGGCTATCAAGGGACCGGAATCGGTCCAGGTCTGGCAGACCATGGGGGAGGACGCAAGCCGCGATGAATGCAAATCAGCTAACGACACTGAGCGCCGCCTTTGACGACTATCCGCAGACCCGCGCCATCAAGGCCCTTGACGTCAAATCGGACAAGGTCGCATTCACGTTCAGTCCGATCAAACCCGCCAACAAGTTCTTCAAGCCTTGCGTGCGCGAATTGAAATTCGACGTCAGCGAACTGGCGATCGGAACCTTCCTGATGGCCAAGGCCTGGGGCAAGCCGCTGGTGTTGCTGCCGGCTACCATCATGGGGCGGTTTCAGCACGGCACCATGCTTTACAATTCCGCCCGCGGCCCCATGACGCCGAAGGACTTGCCCGGCAAACGGGTGGGCGTGCGCGCCTATAGCCAGACCACCGGCATCTGGATGCGCGGCATTCTGTTCAATGACTATGGGGTCGACACCGGCCGGTGCCACTGGGTCACCCAGGAGGACGGCCATGTAGCGGAGTTTGTGGAGCCGCCGGGCGTTGAGCGGGCGGCTCCGGAAAAGGACCTGCTTGCGATGTTGCGGGAGGGTGAGATCGACGCAGCGATCTATGGCGTCAACCTGCCGAACGATCCGACCCTTAAGAGCCTCATCCCCGATCCCGAAGCCGCCGCTCAAAGATGGTTCGCCCGGCACCGGGTCGTGCCGATCAACCACATGGTGGTGGTCACCGAAAAACTTGCCCAAACGCGCCCCGACCTGGTGCGGGAAGTGTACCGGCTCCTGCTGGAGAGCAAGCGTGCGGCCGGTATGCCCAGGCCCGGCACCATCGATATCCTCCCCTTTGGGCTCGCGGCCTGCCGGCCGTCGCTGGTCATGTTGATCAAATATCTGACGCAGCAGTATCTTCTTCCGCGCTCGTTGACGGTCGACGAATTGTTCGACGACATCACGCGGGTTTTGGGGATGTAGTGGGGTTATAGGTTGCTGAGCATTGCGGGCGCTGGGAAGGCCGAAAATGGCAAAAGCCTTCATTTTCAACGTTATTTTGGGCGGGGGCGACCCGGGCAGGGGGCCCAAATCCGACTCGACCGTGTCATCCAGGCCACACTGAATATTTTTTTGTGTGGCCGACCTTATGGCTTTACCCATACGCAAGGCATTTGTTCTAGTATATCGTGGAATCGAGCCGGCTTGTTTAAAGGCTGCAGTAAGGCTCATTGTGTGTGGGGAGACCAGCGTGACGACATTGATTTGTTTGGCCCCGGTACCGCATTCTGCGGGTGGCACGGGAGCAGGTGGCACGGGAAGGGCGTTTTTCCGCAAGACCCTGGTGGCGGGTGTCGCATATCTGTTTGTGGCCGGCTTCGCCGAGGCGCAGCCGCTCCATACAAACGGTTGGTCGAACAACCCGCCGGCTGCGTTGAATCCGTCGGCGCGCAAGAAGTCCGCGCGCCCGGTTGCCGCCAGCAAGGGCACCAAGAGCGACGAATCGAAGAATTCGTTCGGCGAAATGCCCAAGGGACCGCTGCAGATGGTGATTTCCATTGGCCAGCAACATGTGACGCTTTACAGCAACGGCGTGCGCGTGGCGCAGTCGCCGGTTTCAACCGGCACTCCCGGCCACCCGACGCCAATGGGTGTGTTCAGTGTCATTGAAAAGGATCGCTGGCATCGTTCGAATCTCTATCAAAGTGCCCCGATGTTCTACATGCAGCGCCTGACCTGGTCGGGTGTTGCGATGCATGAAGGAATGCTGCCCGGATTTGCGGCTTCGCACGGCTGCATCCGCATGCCGACGGCTTTTGCGTCGAAGCTGTGGGTGACGACCAAGCTTGGCGTGCGCGTCGTAGTGGCTCGTAACGATGTTGCCCCCTATGAGTTTTCACATCCCAAGCTGTTCAATCCGATGGTGAAACCCGCGGAAGCGAAACTCCTGGAGAACGGACCGATCGACGCGTTGCGGCCAATGATTGCGACTGAGTATTCCTCCGCGCCTGCCGCCCGGCGATCCGTGCAAGTAGCGCAGGCTTCCACCGTCACCAATGATGCCAGCAAGGACGCCGACGCGGCGGAACAGCTCCCGCCATTGCCGGAGCCAATTCGCGAGGTCGCTCCTCCCGCTGAGACAGATCCTGCGCAGCGGGCGGCTGCTGGCGTGGAGCCCGATGTCGAAACAACGGCTACGACGCCCGCCAGTGAGGCGCCGAAGGCTGAAGCTGCGCCGATGCCTGGCGTCGTCAGGCCGGCGGCTGCTCCAATCGAGCCCGCAATGCCGGATCCGGCCGCAACGGAGCCTGCCAAGTCCGAGCCCGCCAAACCTTCGCCCATCAGGGCGCGCATTGCCGAAGCCAAAAAGCGCAGTGGTCATGTGGCGGTTTTCGTGAGCAAGAAGGAAAAGAAGGTCTTCGTGCGATACGCCCTCATGCCGATTTTTGATATGCCGATCGAGATCGCAAACCCCGAGCAACCGCTCGGCACCCACGTCTTCACCGCCATGGAAGTGCTAGACGAGGGCGCGCGTATGCGTTGGAACGCCATCACGATGCCGGCGACCGAGCAGTCCCGCACCGCGGCGGTCGAAATCAGCAGCAAGAACAAAAAGACCGGGCGGAAAGAGGAGCCGGCGCCGCGCAAGCCAGTGGAGTTCCGCCAGCCGTCGACCGCGCAGCAAGCGCTCGATCGCGTCAATTTGCCGGAAGAGGCGGTCGAACTGATCAGCGAGCTGTTGGGCCCAGGTTCGTCGTTGATCATTTCCGACGAGGGATTGGGCAAGGAAACGGGCCGCTATACGGAATTCATTGTGCTGACACGTTGAGGCGCAATGACGTTAGTCCAGTCGGCGTCACGCTCCAGCTTTTGAGCATGATGTTTTTCGAATAACCGCTCTCTTTTTCGGCATCATGCTCTAATGTTTGAAGGGTTTACTCGCACTGAGATCAAGACGTCGGGAGCCCGTATTGTCACGGTGCACGGCGGCAACGGGCCGCCTGTGCTGTTGATGCATGGGAACCCGTTCAATCATTTGTCCTGGAACAAGATCGCGCCGAAGCTCGCGCGCGATTTCACGGTTGTTGCGACCGACCTTCGGGGCTATGGGGATTCCGAGAAGCCGCCAGGCGGTGCCGACCACGCCGGCTATTCGTTTCGTGCCATGGCTCAGGATCAGGTCGAGGTCATGGCGGCGCTCGGGTATGGCCGCTTTTTTGCGGCGGGCCACGATCGTGGCGCGCGCGTTCTCCACCGGATGTGTCTCGACCATCCGGAGAAAGTCGAGCGGGCAGCGATCCTCGACATCATTCCGCAGCACTATCTTTACAACAACGTGACGCGTGCCTGGGCGACCTTTTCCTGGCACTGGTTTTTCAACATCCAGCCCTTTGACATGCCAGAGCGGATGATGGGAGCTGATCCCGAATGGTTCATCCGCAAGAAACTGGCCAAGACCGCAAGTGGTTTGAGTTTTTTCAATCCGGATGCGCTTGCCGACTATATTCGTTGCTTTCGGGATCCGGCCACTATCCACGCCATATGTGAGGACTATCGTGCCGGCGCCGGCATCGACCTCGATATGGATGAGGTGGACATCAAGGCCGGACGCAAGATTGAGGTTCCCGTCCTGCTGCTTTGGGGCGCGACGGGCGGGGTTGGACGAAATCACGATTCGATGACGATCTGGCGGAGGTATGCCGCCGACATCCAAGCCGGTAAGGCGCTTCCCTGTGGTCATTATTTGATGGAAGAAGCGCCCGATGAAACCTACCGTGAACTGCACGCATTCTTTGCGGCCCGGTAGGGGCATGATGCTGACGCCTTGCATCCGCGATTGTGCCGGTATCGAGCCAAAAAGTATTAAGTTTGCTATTGGTCCTGGTCTGACGCTTGGGAACCCTGCGCCAGACCAGGACCAATATCCCTGCTTTGCAACGTGGTGACGGACCCATTGATGGAGCCGAATTCAGCCGATCGGTGGCATGCGATGCTCACCATGTTGCGCGCGATTGCCCGATTTCTTGATGAAAAAATCGGCTGGAATCGGATCGGCGTGTTGCTCAGCGTCGCCATCATCGCAATCGCGGCGATCGTGCTCTTCCAGATGCTGCGCGACATCGACGTCAGCGAAGTTGTGCAGGCGGTCCGAGACACCGACAAACACGACATCGCGTTCGCGGCACTATTCGTGGCGCTTGGCTATTTTACCCTGACTTTCTACGACCTGTTTGCCCTGCGCACGATCGGGCGGACGGATGTTCCCTATCGGATCGCCGCCTTGGCTGGGTTCACGAGTTATTCGATTGGCCACAATGTGGGTGCAAGTATTTTCAGCGGTGGTGCAGTGCGCTACCGCATCTATTCGGCATGGGGATTGGACGGAATCGCCGTCGCCAAAATCTGTTTTATTGCCGGTCTGACTTTCTGGCTTGGCAACGCGACCGTGCTCGGGCTCGGTATTTCGATTGAGCCGCAGGCTGTCTCCTCCATCACCCGGCTGCCGGCGTGGCTAAATCGGGCCCTCGCCATGTCGGTATTGTGCGTCCTGGCGATCTATGTCGCCTGGGTATGGGCCCAGCCGCGCGTGGTCGGGCGCAGCGGATGGCAGGTGACGCTTCCCGGGGGGCCGTTGACGCTCCTGCAGATCGGGATCGGTATTGTTGATCTCTGCTTCTGCGCGCTCGCGATGTACACCTTGTTGCCGGGCGAGCCGAACATCGGTTACGTCATGCTTGCCGTCATATTCGTGTCGTCGACTTTGCTTGGATTTGCCAGCCACGCGCCCGGAGGGCTCGGCGTCTTTGACGCCGCCATGTTCGTCGCTCTATGGCAGTTTGACAAGGAAGACTTGCTCGCCGGCCTGCTGCTGTTCCGCTTGCTCTATTATGTTACGCCGTTTGGAATTTCACTCTTAATTCTTGGGGCCCGCGAACTGTTGATCGTCTTCGCTGGTAAATCTAAACCGCCGAAAGTGTCGCCTTAGCGCTTATCAGCGGAACTGAGGCTTCCGGTCGCGCCGCATGTTGGCGGGTTGGTATGCGACACGGCAGTGATGGGAACAATAAGGCAGGCCGGCAGCAGATTGCCCGCCGCAGAAGAAAAAATCTGCATCGCCAGGATCGCCGATCGGCCAGCGGCATGTATGTTCCGAGAGTTCCAGCAGGCTACGCCGCTGACCTATAGGGACGACATTGTCGAGCATTTCGGGTTCCGCCTCGATCTCATAATCGAAGGCGGTTGCAAGCGCGGTGTTGCCCCGCACTGCCGGGCGCGCGACTCTCATCATCTGTGGATGAGCCCTTGTCTTGCGCGGCCGGGGATTGGCGGTGGCAGCCGACTTGGCGCGACCGGAAAGTCCAAGCCGGTGAACTTTTCCGATTACAGCGTTGCGTGTAACGCCGCCTAGTTCGGTCGCAATGTGGCTCGCGGAAAGGCCTTCGGCCCAAAGCCTCTTCAGCATCTCGACGCGTTCGTCATTCCAGCTCATTTGTCCAATTCCTTCGCGCCCAACCCGTTGGCACACATGTTTCTCGAATCAACGATCGTCACGCGTCGCCCGCGCGAGTGATTGTCACGCCTCCGTGTGCGCTTATTTGAGCGTCCTTCGACGTTGCTGCCGCTCGCTACTGCTTTGGAACTAACGCAGACAGAATATATCTGTCTGGGCAACACATGTTGACCCGACGCGCACTTCCTACTGACAGTTGACGCAGAAACTGTGAGTCCGCTGCACGAGATGTCGTACTCGACGAATGAAACGCTACAATATGGCGTGAGTCAGGCGCAAGAGTCGCTCGCCTTCGCGTCCACACCTTACGTGTGGGTATGTCGACGCATCCACATCTTTGTGGGTTCCGGTAACGATTTTTTTCGCGCGCACGGCGCAATTGCCATCGCGTCAGTGTGTACAGCGCGCGTTCAACCTCTTTCTTCACCACCCGGTGCCTGAAAATGGCACCGCTCATTCTCTGGTTTGTGCAAGATGCGTGACCGCGATGGGGCATCGCCGGCCCTCCGCAATGTCAAGCCTGTGGATCCTGGTCAGTCCGGCCCGGGTGTCCTGTTCCACGCGCTTGACATTGCGGAGCGGCGGCGGGCCGGTGTGCCGATGGAGCAGCATTTTGGCCGGTTTCCCGCGGCGCCCGGCCCACGTGCCCGACTGGCGGCCTCATCCGAGCGGCCTTGTTGACTGGCCGGGCCACAAGCGTGTTTACGCCGGTTTCGCGACGGGCCGTAAGGGCGTTTACGCCCGTCTCACTACGGGCAATGCCGCGCGCAGGTATGTTGACAGTAAAATGCCCTGCAATACAATGGATGTCCGTGCCGCCCGGAGAGGCGGCACATTTTATTTCGGGCAAATCTTGTCCGGCAACTTGATGTTACTTTAAGATGAGCAGAACCGGGACGTCGCATCTGTTACCGACCTATGCACGGGTCGACCTGGCCTTTGTGCGCGGGGAGGGAGCTTGGCTCATTGCCGAGAACGGCGACCGCTATCTGGATTTTACTTCGGGCGTTGCCGTCAACGCGCTCGGCCATGGCCATCCGCATGTCGTCGCGGCCATTACGGAACAAGCGAGCAAGCTGTCGCACGTTTCCAATCTTTATCGCATCCCGGAAGCCGAACGTGTCGCCGCCCGCCTGTGCGCAGCGAGCTTTGCCGATTTCGTCTTCTTCTGCAATTCCGGCGCGGAAGCGATGGAGTGCTCAATCAAGACTGCACGCAAATACCACGCCGTCAAAGGACAGCCCGAACGGTTTCGCTTCATCACCTTTGAAGGCGCGTTTCATGGCCGTACGCTCGCGACCTTGGCGGCCGGGGGGCAAAAGAAATACCTCGACGGCTTCGGGCCGGTGGCCGACGGTTTTGACCAGGTCCCATTCGGCGACATCGAAGCAGTCAAACGCATGATTGGTCCAGCGACCGCCGCCATCCTGATCGAGCCGATCATGGGAGAAGGCGGGCTGCGCGTGGTGTCACCGGAGTTCCTGCGTACCTTGCGGAAGCTTTGTGACCAGCATGGATTGCTGCTGGTGTTCGACGAGGTGCAGACCGGCATTGGCCGGACCGGCGAGATGTTCGGCTATCAGCACAGCGGGATTGCGCCCGATATCATGGCGCTTGCCAAGGCGCTTGGTGGAGGTTTCCCGGTCGGCGCTTGTCTCGCGACCGCTGCCGCGGCCTCCGGCATGACGGCCGGTACGCATGGCTCGACATTCGGCGGCAATCCGTTGGCCATGGCGGCCGCCAATGCGGTGCTCGATGTCGTGCTCGCCGACGGTTTCCTCAACCGCGTGCGGCGGGTTGCGCTCGTGCTCAAACAGAAGCTCGCCGAGATCAAAGACCGTTACCCGACGGTCGTTGCCGAAGTGCGTGGCGAGGGGCTGCTGATCGGCCTGCGCGCCGTCAACCCGGCGAGCGAACTGGTCGATGAATTGCGCGCCGAAAGGATGATCGCAGTTGCGGCCGGCGACAATGTGGTGCGGCTCCTGCCGCCGCTGATCATCACCGAGGAGGAGATTGCCGAGGGCGTGCACCGGATTGACCGGGCCTGCGTGCGCATTGCCATGGCGCAGGGTGCAACAGTGTTCCCGCGGCCGCGGGGACAAGGAGCGGCCGAATGACGTCTGCTATTCCGCTCCATTTTCTCGATCTGATCGATATCCCGAAGGATGAATTGCGCAGCATCATCGAGACGAGCCGCGCCATCAAGGCCGGACGGCGAGGCAATTCCGAACATGTGCTCGCCGGCAAGACACTGGCCATGATATTCGAGAAGGAATCGACCCGTACGCGCGTGTCCTTCGAAGTGGCGACGCGCCAGCTCGGCGGCAATCCCATCCATCTTACGGGCAAGGAGATGCAGCTCGGCCGCGGCGAGACCATTGCGGATACGGCGCGGGTGCTCTCACGCTATGTCGACGCCATCATGATCCGCATTCTCGACCATGACGCGCTCGCCGAGCTTGCGCGCCATGCCAGTGTTCCCGTGATCAACGGGCTGACCCGACGCTCGCATCCGTGCCAGGTCATGGCGGATGTGATGACCTTCGAGGAGCACCGCGGGCCGATCCGTGGCCGCACGATTGCCTGGTCGGGTGACACCAACAATGTGCTCGTAAGTTGGATGCATGCTGCCGAGCGGTTTGATTTTTGTTTGCGGGTGGCGACCGCTCCGTCATTTCGCCCCAAGAAGTGGCTGGCCGATTGGGTCAAGCGATCCGGCGCCGACATCGTGTTGGGGACGAGCCCCGATGAGGCTGTAAAAGGGGCGGATTGTGTCGTGACCGACACCTGGGTTTCGATGGGCGACAAGGATCGCGAGCTTCGCCTGAGCAAGCTCAAGCGTTATCAGGTCAATGCCAGATTGATGGCGAAAGCCAGTCCGGATGCGATTTTCATGCATTGCCTGCCGGCCCATCGCGGAGAAGAAGTCACCGATGAGGTCATCGACGGGCCGCGGTCTGTGGTGTTCGACGAAGCCGAGAACCGCCTTCACGTCCAGAAGGGCATCCTGACCTGGTGCATGCCGGGTTGATGAAGGTCGACATGAGCGATCCCTATCCTGCTGTTACAATGCGGGAACCATCCGCAATATCGGTCGACGACACGGTTCTCCCGTTTGCGGTCGAGGCGCTCGACCTGCGTGGGCGACTGGTGCGCCTCGGGCCGGTGGTCGATTCCATTCTGCGTAACCATGCCTATCCGGCGCCGATCTCAAAGCTTGTGGGCGAGGCGATCGTGTTGACCGTCCTGCTTGGCGCGATCCTCAAATTCGAGGGGCGGTTCATCCTGCAGACCCAGACCGACGGGCCGGTCAGCATGCTCGTTGTCGACTTTCGTACGCCCGGCAGCGTGCGCGCCTGCGCCCGCTTCAACAAGGACGGCGTGGCGGCCGCCATGGCGGCGGGCAAGGATGACCAGGGCAGCCTCTTGGGCCACGGCCACCTTGCAATGACCATCGACCATGGGCCGGAAGCCAGCCGCTACCAGGGTCTGGTTCCGCTTGAAGGCAAGGACCTTGAGCATGCGGCGCACGAATATTTCCTGCGCTCGGAACAAATTCCAACCTACGTGCGGCTGGCGGTCGGAGAAGAGTTGAGCGCCGGTGCGGATGGTTCGCGTTGGCGCGCCGGCGGCATGCTGCTGCAGTTCTTACCCAATGACCCCAGCCGCGCCCGGCAGGCTGACCTCGATCCCGGTGATGCCCCGGAGGGCCTTGAACCGGTTCACGTTGCCGAAGACGATGCCTGGGTCGAAGGGCGTTCGCTGATGTCGACGCTGCAAGATGTCGAACTGATCGATCCGGCAGTGTCCTCCGAGCAATTGCTCTATCGGCTTTTTCATGCGCGTGGTGTGCGCGTCTATCAAAGCCGGGCGCTTGCGGCACAATGCTCTTGTTCGCGCGACGGCGTGACCGAAATGCTGAAAAACTTTTCGCAGGACGATCGCGACCATATGGTCGAAAACGGCAAGATCACGGTGACGTGCGAGTTCTGCAGCGCAAGTTATGTGTTTAATCCGGGTGACGTTTCGTAAACCTGGATGACGTTTCGTAGGATGGGTAGAGCAACAAAAGCGCGTTCTTCACGCGCTTTTGTTGCGAAACCCATCAACCCCTCGTGGGTTGACGATGGGTTTCGGCAAACGCGTGAAGAAAGAACGCGTTTTGCCTCTACCCATCCTACGAGGGCCACGCATCGGAGGCTAATTCAGCGTCCTGCCGCTCTGCGGAATGTCGAGCGAGAACGCCGGTATATCGATGTCAAATGGTTCCCCGGATGCGGTCACCATTCCATAGTTTCCGACCATGAACCCGGATGGAGTAGGTAGCGGCACCCCGCTCGTATATTCGTAGTTCTCGCCCGGCTGCAACACCGGCTCTTCGCCGATGACGCCGGCGCCGCGAACCTCCTGGCGACGGCCGTGCGCGTCGGTTATGCGCCAATGCCGGGTCTTCAGCTGGACGGTTTCCTTCCCATGGTTGTGGAGCGTGATCGTATACGCCCAGAAGAAATAGCCATTCTCGGGCGACGAACGGTCGGCCAGAAATTTCGGGGCCACCTGGACCTCGATTTTTCGCGTGACGGCGCTATATGCGGTTTTGAGGGCGGTCATTTGGTGTTCGCTTTGGGTCGGCAATGGAGAGCCTTTCGTCGTTTGCTATATTATGTCAAGGCGCCGTCCTGGCTCAACTGGGTTGTCGGCCGATGCGATGCCGTCCAATGAATAACGTCTCGTGCTCCCTAGCAATTGCCTTGGCAAGGCGTTTGCGGCTAGGCCGGGGTGCCCAAGACTTGGGTGCAAGAGACTTGGGAGCAAGAGACTTGCAAGCGAAGGACTTGGAAGCGAGGCTTAGAAGTGAGACTTTGAAACGAGACTTCTTTGACACGAGCCAGACGAAAGTTCGTCGTGCATGCACGCGCCCGCAGTGACAGCGACCGGTCGCGATCTCCGGCTTGATTTGTTCCGGGGCATAGCGCTTTGGCTCATTTTTCTCGATCATATTCCCTCGAATGCGGTCAGTTGGGTGACCATCCGCAACTACGGTTTTAGCGACGCCACGGAAATATTCATATTCATTTCCGGGTATACGGCCGCGTTCGTCTATGGCCGATCCATGGCGGAGCGAGGCTTTATTGTTTCGAGCGCGAGTATCCTTCGTCGCGCCTGGCAAATCTATGTGGCTCATATCTTTCTGTTCGTGATCTATGTGGGGGAAATCTCCTACGTGGCCTCCAGTTTTGAAAATCCGCTTTATGCCGAGGAAATGAGCATTCTCGATTTTCTCAAGCAGCCCGACCAGACCATGATCCAGGCCCTGCTCCTGAAGTTTCGACCTGTCAATATGGATGTTCTGCCGCTCTATATTGTTCTCCTGCTGCTGTTTTCGCCGGCCCTGTGGCTATTGCAGCGCGGCCATGCGATCGCACTTTCGGCTTCGGTGGCGCTTTACGTATTGGCATGGAAATTCGGGTGGAATCTTCCCGCTTATCCGGAAGGCGATTGGTATTTCAATCCATTTGCCTGGCAACTACTGTTTGTGTTCGGCGCCTGGTGCGCTCTGGGCGGCGCGGCGCGCCTCGGCAGTTTCCTGAATTCACGGATTACGCTCGGCATCGCACTCGTCTATATTGCGTTTTCGGCGTTCATCGCCTTGAGCTGGTATCTGCCCGGGCTGAGCGGTTTCGTGCCGTCCTGGCTTGAAGAAGTGATCTATCCGATCGACAAGACCAATTTGGACGTTTTGCGCCTCGCTCATTTCCTGGCGCTGGCGGCCGTGACGGTGCGGTTCATTCCCCGTTCATGGCAGATGCTGCAATCTAGGTTACTCGAGCCTGCCATCCTTTGTGGCCAGCATTCGCTCGAAATCTTCTGCATGGGCGTGTTTCTGGCCTTTGCGGGCCACTTTGCTCTGGTTGAAATTTCTGGAGCGTTATGGATGCAGGTTGTAATCAGCGTCGCCGGTATCCTGTTGATGATTGCAACTGCTGCGCTTTTGTCGTGGTATAAAGGGATGGAGGGGCGAAAGGCCCCGATGCGTCCGAGTTGACGCCAACGCGGAAAGGTCTGGAGGCGAGGCGTAATATGCCGATGAAGACGCGGTTCGTAACTAAACTCTGGGGAGTGGCTTTTGCCGCCGCCGTGGCCTTTTTTGCCGCAATCGGGGTTTTTAGCGCGGCCGTGGCGGCGGAGCGCCCGCCCTGCGCGGTTCCGGACAATTTGTTATTCAGCGGCAGCCGCCTGAATTACGTTTCCGCCGCGATTGCCGGGCAGCGCAAATTAACGATCGCAGTGGTTGGAACGGGGTCTTCGGCGCTGGCCGGACCCGATGGCCCGCCTTCGGCCTATCCGGCGCGGCTCGAGGCCGCGCTTACCCAGCGGCTTTCGGGGGCGTCAGTCAAGGTTGTCCCCCTCGTCCGCAGCCGGCAGACCGGCGACGTCCTGGCCAAAGGTATGGCTAAACTACTGAGCGACGAGAAGCCGGATTTGGTCATATGGCAGGCAGGAACCATTGATGCCATGCGCCGGGTTGACCTTGATAGCTTCAAGAACGCGCTTGAGGAGGGCATCGACACCATCCACAAACGCAAGGCTGATGTCATCTTGATGAACATGCAATACAGCCCCCGCACCGAGTCGGTGATTCCCGAAGCTCCCTATGCCGAAGTCATGCGGGTCGTTGCTCTGCTCCGTAATGTCCCATTGTACGACCGTCTGGCGATCATGCGCCATTGGTCGGAAGTTGGTGCCTTTGATTTCTACGCCGCCGGCAGGGACAATGTCCTGGCGCAGCGTGTGCACAATTGTATCGGGCGTACGATCGCGGCCCTCATCATCGATGCGGGCCGGCTCCAGCTCTTCGAGCTCAAAGCGGGGCAATGATTGCGCATAAATATAAATAACAGAAGCTCCGGCAGGAAACCTCCCATGCAACACGTTTGCTCGTTTGACCGCGCGGCCGCGGTAACTGCGGTCGCAAAAGGCCTCCCGCGCATGGTCGCGGTTTTGATCTTCGTTGCCTCAGCGGCGGGGCTCTCTCACATGCCGGCAACCGCGCAGGATACAAATGCGTCCGCGCCTCGGTCCGCATCGTCCATGGGTCCGAAGTGCGGCGTGGTTCCCGATCTTGCCCGCCTTGAGCTTCCGCTCAACCGGGTTGCGTTTCGGCTCTCGGGCGGATTGCCTCTCAAGGTCGTGGCTATCGGTTCTTCGTCGACGGCTGGTGCGGGTGCATCATCGCCTTCGGGGTCCTATCCGAGCCGCCTTGAAGGCGAGCTTGGCCGCCAATTTCCCGGTCATCGCATCACGATGGTCAACAGCGGCCGAAACGGCGACGAGGCCCCCGGCATGGTGGCCCGTTTCGAGAAGGCCGTGATTGAGGAAAACCCGCATCTTGTTCTCTGGCAGGTGGGCACCAACGCGCTGCTGCGCGACCACCCGCTCAACGAGAGTTCGACGATTTTGCAGGAAGGATTGGCACGCCTCAAACGAACGCGTGCGGATGTGGTGTTGATCGATGCGCAATTTGCCCCGAAGGTGCTGGCGAAGGGTGACACAGTCGACGCTTCCAATGCGTATCTTGCCTCCGTGGCCAAAAAGGAAAAAATCAGTATCTTCCGCCGTTTCGCCGTCATGCGGCATTGGCAGCAGGCCGACGGGTTGCCGTTCGATGCATTCGTGTCGCCCGACGGGCTGCACATGAACGATTGGAGCTACGCCTGCCTTGCCAAATGGCTTGGCTTTGCCATCGCGGAAGCCGCGAGCCGGCCGATGGCCGTCGCGGCTCCGGCGACGAGGTAGACTCCAAAGCGTAGGATGGGTAGAGCGGTCGACAGCGCACATGCTTGAGGCAGACTCGCTATAGCGAAACCCATCGCCAACCCACGAGGCGTTGATGGGTTTCGCAAAAAAAAAGCGCGCGAAGGACGCGCTTTTTTTGCTCTACCCATCCTACGTTCTCAGCTTTTCAATCCCCAAGCGCCGTCACCAAATCCTCGATCAAATCATCCGCATGTTCGAGGCCGCAGGAGAGGCGCACCAGTCCGTCGGAAATGCCGAGTTCGGCGCGGGCCTCAGGTTTGAGGCGCTGGTGAGTCGTGGTCGCGGGATGCGTGATGAGGCTCTTGGCGTCGCCGAGATTGTTGCTGATCTTGACCAGCTTGAGCGCATCCTGGAAGGCAAACGCGGCCGGCTTGCCGCCTTTGATTTCGAAGGCGACGAGAGTTGACCCCGCGCGCATCTGCCGGTGCACCACTTCGGCCTGCGGGTGGTCGGGCCGGCCCGGATAGATGAGGCGTGAAATCTTCGGATGTCCCGCAAGCGCCACCGCCACCGCGGCGGCATTGTCGGTTTGCTTGGTGACTCGTACGCAAAGCGTCTCCAGTCCCTTGAGCAGGATCCAGGCATTGAACGGCGACAGCGAGGGTCCGGTCTGGCGGATCAACTGGTGGATATTGTCCTGGATGAATTTTTCCGAACCCAGGATGACGCCGCCGAGGCAGCGGCCCTGGCCGTCAATATGCTTTGTTGCGGAATAGACCACGCAGTCGGCGCCGAGTTCGAGCGGATGCTGATAGAGCGGCGTCGAAAAAACATTGTCGACCACGAGGGTGGCACCCGCCTCATGCGCGATATCCGCGATGGCCTTGATGTCGAGCACGTCGAGGGTCGGGTTGGTTGGACTTTCGAGAAAGAACGTCTTGGTGTTCGGCCGCACGGCTTTGCGCCATTGATCGAGATCGCAGCCATCGACCAGCGTGGACGACACGCCGTAGCGCGGCAGATGGTCCTCGACCACGTAGCGGCAGGAACCGAAAATCGCCTTGGCGGCGACCACATGGTCGCCTGCCCGAACCTGGCCCATGAGCGCCGTGGTGACGGCGGCCATTCCGGTTGCGGTCGCGCGCGCGGCCTGCGCGCCCTCGAGCGAAGCCATGCGCTGTTCGAACATGGTGACGGTCGGATTGGAGAAGCGCGAATATTGATAGCCGGGCAATTCGTTGGTGAAGCGCTTCTCCGCCGTGAGTGCGGTCTCGTACACGTACCCCTGGGTGAGGAACAAGGCCTCCGACATTTCGCCGAATTGCGAACGCAAGGTGCCGGCGTGGACCATGCGGGTTTCGGGACGGTATTTGCGATCGTTCAGCGCGGACATGGCTCCTCCAGCCAACAAAAAACCGGCCGGAGAAAAAATCTCGGCCGGGTTCACGCGCCCCCGGCCTTTTAGCTATTTGTTTAACGTGGCTGCAAGCCGGCCGGCTCAAATGACCACGGGATAAGAAGGCTCTTACGCGGGTGGGACCTTTTCGTCAAGGCGGTCCAGGGGCTAGGTTGAAATCAAGATGGTCGTTGCTGCGTAGGATGGGTAGAGCGTTAACGCGTTCTTCGCGCGTTAACGCGAAACCCATCAGCGGGCTAACGTCCGTAACGGTGGGTTTCGCAAAAAAGCGCGTCGTCAGGGCGTTTACGCCCGTCTTCACTGGCGAAGAACGCGCATTTTCGCTCTACCCATCCTACGTTTTTGCGTAAGGCCAATGAAGCGGAGGATCGCGACGTGCCGCTTGATTTTGCGGTGGACCAGAAGGGCATCCTGCCGGATCACATGATTGCGGCGCTCGTGGACGGCGGCGCCATCAAGCCGGCCTACGATTTCGTGGCCGGCCAGATTCAGCCTGCCAGCCTTGACCTGCGCCTTGGCAAGGTCGCCTATCGGGTGCGTGCGAGTTTCCTGCCCGGTCCGCGCACTCCGGTTGCAAAGCGCATCGGCGAATTGAAGCTGCACGAGTTCGCGCTCACCGAGGGCGCGGTGCTGGAAACCGCGTGTGTCTATGTCGTTCCGCTGATCGAAAGTTTGAGCCTGCCCGACGACATCGCGGCTTCCACCAACCCGAAAAGTTCAACCGGCCGCCTCGACGTCTTCACCCGCGTGATCGCCGATGAAACGCGCGGCTTCGATCGCGTCGAATTGGGCTACCACGGGCCGCTCTATGCCGAGATCTCGCCGCGCACCTTTCCGGTGCTGGTGCGCGAAGGTTCGCGGCTGTCGCAAATTCGCTTCCGCCACGGCAATGCGCAGGTCGACGCCGAGGCGCTGCGCTGGCTGCATGCGCGCGAACGCCTGGTCGACGACGACACGGTCGACGTGAGCCAGGGCGTGCCCCTGAGCGTCGATCTCGCCGGCCTCGGCCCCGACGGTCTCGTCGGCTATCGCGCCAAGCGTCACGCGGGCTTGATCGATGTGGATCGCCGCGTCGGCTACGATGTGGCCGACTATTGGGAGCCGATCCATGCGCGCAAGGATCAAAGCCTGATCCTCGACCCGGACGAATTCTATATCCTGGCTTCCAAGGAAGCCGTGCAGGTGCCGCCCGATTTCGCCGCCGAAATGGTTCCGTTCGATCCCCTGGTCGGCGAATTCCGTGTGCACTATGCGGGCTTCTTCGATCCTGGCTTCGGCTATGAGGGGGCCGGCGGGCGGGGCTCGCGCGCCGTGCTCGAAGTGCGCTCGCGCGAGGTTCCGTTCATTCTCGAACACGGGCAAATCGTCGGCCGCCTGGTCTACGAAAAGATGCTGGCACGGCCGAACACGCTCTACGGCGAGGGCATCGGCTCGAACTACCAGGCGCAGAGCTTGAAACTGTCGAAGCATTTTCGGGTGTGAGGGGGGCTCTCGTAGCCCGGATGTAGGGTCAGCGGCGCGTTCACGCGCTGCTGACGCGCAATCCGGGGTTCGTGGCGAAACGCAGGACCCGTAGCCCGGGTTGAAACTGGGTTGGACTGACGCGGTATGGGCAGTCGGTGGGAGACGGTATGGAATTTTCAGCGGCAAGAACAGTTGGATGGGGCCGGAGCGTGGCCACGGGCCGCTCGGAGCAGTGACGTTTGGGCAACGGATTTCATCGGA
>DATGVJ010000019.1:0-7723 GCA_035300505.1 Xanthobacteraceae bacterium | reverse complement strand
TCGCGGCCATCGGCAGTTTGACGCCGTTGTCGCACGAGAATGCCTTCTCGGAATGGAATTATGTGTCCTATTTCGTGCACTCGGGCGTGGATGTGGTCGGATCCTATTGGCAACAGGGTTATCTCGAGTCCGACCCGGTAGCCGCCGATCGGTTGAAGAACACTGGCTCTGAGGCCTGTGAGCCAGGCGGAAAGCGACCGCACATCATCCTGGTGCACGACGAGGGAAGTTTTGACCTGCGCGCCATCGACGGGGCCAAGGTGCCGCAAGGGTATGGCGGTCACTTCCGTTCATTCGACGGCAAGGCCCGCAAGATGCTGGTCGAAGGTGCGGGCGGTCCGAGCTGGTTGACCGAATACAATGTTCTCAGCGGGTTGTCGTCGCGGTCCTACGGCAGTTTTCAGTTCTTCGTGACCCGCATTGCGGCCGGGCGGGTCGAGCGTGGCCTGGCGTCATCCCTGCGACGATGCGGCTATCGAACCCATGCAATCTATCCGGCCTTCGGCGGATTTCTCAGCGCGCGGTCCTTCTACATGGGCACCGGCATTGACCATTTCATCGACGGCAAGGACTTAGGCAGCGACGTCTTCGAGCCGGACCGATTTTATTTCAATCGTGCAACGCAATTGATCGCAGATGAAAGGCGGCATGGCCCGCTGTTTCTGTTTGTCTTTTTGACCGCAAACCATTTCACCTGGGACTATCAGTTCCATGAGGAACTCACGCCTGAGAGCTGGAAAAATCCCGGCAATGCCCTGCCGGAGGCCAATGAGTATTTGCGCCGCCAGGCGATGACCGAGCGCGACTACAAGGAGTTCCTTGCACAACTCAAGCGTGACTTCCCGGACGAAGCATTTTTGATCGTCCGCTATGGCGATCATCAGCCGGATTTCGCCAAGCATCTTATCGAGCCTGGGATCGATGCCAGAGAACTCGGCCGGCGGCTCGCGACCCACGATCCGCGCTATTTCACGACTTACTATGCCGTCGACGCCTTGAACTTTCGGCCGGTCGACTTGGACCCGGCGCTTGACGTGTTGGATGCGCCCTTTCTGCCGTTGGTCGTACAGAGGGCTGCCGGTCTTCCGCTCGACCCGTCATTTACTGAACAGAAGAAAATTCTCGTACGTTGTCGCGGGCTGTTCTATGACTGTGCGCAGGGGGCTGAGGCGAGGCGGTTCAATCGGCTCCTGATCGATTCTGGCCTCATCAAGAATCTTTGAAAGTCCCCCCGTCAAATGTCAGTACCCCAGTTGTCCTTGGCGCCGCGATCAACCCTGACCGGCGCCTGGTCCCGGCACCGTGCCAGAACATTAGTACCGCTCCTGGCATTTCACCTGGCGGCGCTTGCGACTTTGGTGTGGAGCGAGACCGGCCTCGACGGGATGGCGATCTTCATTGCCGTATGGGGTTTGCTTAATTTCTTCTGGCTCTCGCTGTTGCGCCGGCCGGGGCTTTCGGCGGCCCTGTCGATGCTGATGCTGGCACTTCTGATTGTCACCTCGCGCTTCAAATTCGGTGTGCTCTCGATGTCGGCAACCTTCGTCGATGTCATGATCATCGACAGCGACACGTTTGCCTTCCTTTGGATGATGTTTCCCAAGGTGCGGATCGCGACGGCTGTTGCCGTCGGTGTGTTCATTCCAGTGGTCTGCGTGCTCTGGAGGATCGATACATTTCGGGTGCATCGGGCGGTGTCGATGGCCGGCGCGGCGGCCTGTCTGGCGGCCATCGTCGTATTGGGCAATGCAACGCGGGTGCAGCATGGCGATTCATTCGGCAACGAAAATTATGCGTCCTACTTTGCGCGCTCAGGTGTGGAAGCGATCGCAACCTATTGGGACGTGGGTTACCTCGAATCGGACAAAGAGGCGGTTGATCGCCTCAAAAAAGATACAGTAGGTGATTGCCAGCCGACCGAAAAGCCTCCGCACATCATCATGGTCCATGACGAGGGGAGTTTTGACCTCCGCGCCGTCGAGGATGTCAAAGTCCCGCAAGGGTACGGGAAACATTTCCGTTCGTTCGATGGCAAGGCCCGCAAGATGCTGGTCGAAGGCGCCGGTGGCCCAAGCTGGTTCACCGAATATAATGTGCTCAGTGGGTTATCGGTTCGCTCCTATGGTCGATTCCAGTTTTTCGTGACCCGCATTGCGGCGGGCCGGGTCGAACGTGGCTTGGCCTCATCATTGCGACGCTGTGGCTATCGCACCCATGCGATTTATCCTGCCTACGGAGGATTTCTTGCCGCACGTTCATTCTACATGGGGACGGGGATCGACGATTTTGTCGACGGCATTGATCTCGGCAGCGGCGTCTTCGAACCGGATCGGTTCTATCTCGATCGGGCCTCACAATTGATCGAGCGCGAGCGCGCGCATGGCCCGCTGTTTCTTTATGTCTATCTGACCGCAAACCATTTCACCTGGGACTATCAATTCCATGAGGAACTCACGCCCACGGAGTGGCGCGATCCCGGCAATCCAACGCCTGAGACCAACGAATATCTGCGCCGGCAGGCCATGACGGAACGTGACTACAAAGAATTCTTGGCGCGGCTCAAGCGGGAGTACCCGGAGGAGTCGTTCCTGATCGTGCGCTATGGCGACCATCAGCCGGATTTTGCCAAGCACATCATCGATCCATCGGCCGATGGCGATCAGCGCCGTCGTCGCTTGATGGCCTACGATCCGCGTTACTACACGACCTATTATGCGATCGATGCTTTGAACTTCCAACCGGTCGATGTGGGTTCGGCGCTCGATGTGCTCGATGCGCCTTATCTGCCGTTGATCATTCAGGAAGCCGCCGGTTTGCGGCTTGATTCCTCTTTTGCCGAGCAGAGGCGTATTCTCGACCGGTGCGAAGGCCTGTTTTACAGTTGCGCAGGCGGCGCCGAGGCGCGCCGGTTCAATCGCCTCCTGATCGATGCCGGGCTGATCAAGGGGCTGTAATCGCGAAGCCAAGGAGGTTTCGATGCTGCTGCGTTTCTTCACGCTCGATGTTTTTACCGACATTCGGTTCGCCGGAAACCCGCTCGCGGTCGTGCTCGATGCCGAGGCGCTTGATACCGCAACCATGCAGGCGATTGCGCGGGAGTTCAATTATCCGGAGACGGTATTCGTCCACGCCGCCACCGATCCTGCCCGTCGAGCGCGTGTGCGTATTTTCACCCCGGCACGGGAACTGCCCTTTGCGGGCCACCCGACGGTTGGAACGGCGGTGTTGCTGGGCCATATCGACGGCGGCGCCGACGCGCGCGAGATCGTCCTCGAAGAGGGTATCGGGCCTGTCCGTTGCACGATCGAGCCGTTCGATGGTGGACGTGGCCGCGCCCGCTTCGCGCTCCCCCAATTGCCTGCGGAGACGGGTACGGCGCCCGACAATGCGGTTATCGCTGCAGCGCTCGGCCTGTCGCCTGGCGACATCGGTTACGCCGATATGCGCGCCGCAATCTGGTCCGCCGGCCTGCCTCTCACATTCGTGCCAGTTGCCAGCCTCGCCGCCGTTCGCAATTGCCGTCCCGATCCGGCCAGAATGAGCGCCACCTTGGGCGACGGGCCGGTGTACCTGTTCTGTGCAGAGACAGCCGAAGCCGGCCACGATTTCCACGCCCGGATGTTTGCCCCCGCGCTTGGCGTGCCGGAGGATCCCGCCACCGGCGCCGCGGCGGCAGCCTTCATGGGATTGCTTGCAAAGCATGGCGGCCTTCGCGATGGCGATCATGCGTATACAGTCGAGCAGGGTTACGAGATGGGGCGACCCAGCCTGATCCGAATAGCCCTGGTCATGCGCGATAAAAAACTTGTCTCTGCTTCGGTTGGCGGCAACGCCGTTATCGTGACCGAAGGCAAGCTTTCACTATGACGACGACCGATATCTCGGTTGTCCGAATTGATCGCCTGGACCTGGCCTTTGAACCGCAGCCTTGGCCCTACGCAGACATGCACAGGCACGAGATCGATGCCCATTTTGCAAATTTGCAGCGCGCGAAACCGGCGCTTTGGAACGGGCGCGTCTTGTTGCTCCACCGCTATGGGATCAAAAACGGTGTGTTCGGCGGTGCCTTTCTCGAAACGGATTTTGCAAGTTTTCTTGCCTGGCGCGACTGGGGATTCCCCGAAGCGGGCGCGATCAACTGTTTTTCGATGGCCGCGCTGCGGGCAAGCGACGGCGCTTATCTATTGGGCGCCATGGGCGATCATACGGCAGGCGCCGGAAGGGTGTACTTCCCGGCCGGAACGCCTGATCCCGAAGACGTGGCAGGCGGGATGGTTGACCTCCACGCAAGCGTCGTTCGCGAACTCGCCGAGGAGACCGGGCTTACAGTGGATGACGTGGTCGCGCAGGCAGGATGGTACAGTGTACTGTGCGGGCCCAGGGTCGCGCATATGAAAATCTTCAACGCCCGTGCTCCAGCCGATGTATTGCGTGCGCGCATACGTGCACAGCTGCAGCGCGAGGCGGAACCTGAGCTTTCCGATATGGTTATCGTTCGTGGGCCAGAGGATTTTGATCCGCGCATGCCCTCGTTCGTAACCGCGTTCCTCGAGCATGTTTGGCGGTGATGGCACGATGAACTCGAAAAAACGTAGCAAGGCCTATCGCGTCGATGATCCAGGTCGCTTTCGGCTGTCCGATTTTGATCCGGCCGGCGACGGTCGTCTCGACAAGGATGAGGTGAATGCCATTCTTGTCACCGACATCGAGCGTCTGCGCGAGTTGCAGGAACGACTCCATGCCGATGGTCGTTGGGCCATCCTGGTTGTGCTGCAGGCCATGGACGCGGCCGGCAAGGACGGTGTCATCAAGCACGTAATGTCCGGCCTCAATCCCCAGGGCTGTATGGTCCATTCCTTCAAGCCGCCCAATCCGGACGAACTGGCTCACGATTTTCTCTGGCGATCGGCGCTATTCCTGCCAGAGCGTGGATACATTGGAATTCATAACCGGTCGCACTACGAGGAAGTTCTGTCGGTGCGCGTTCGGCCGCAATACTTGAAAGCGCAGCGCATCCCAGAAACTCTTGTCGGCAAGGACATCTGGAAGCATCGCTTCAAAAGTATCCGAGCATTCGAGCGGCACCTTGCGCGCAACGGAACTGTCGTCTTGAAGTTCTTCCTGCATATTTCCAAGGAGGAACAGAAGCGCCGGTTTCTTGACAGGCTGGAGCAGCCGGGCAAGCGCTGGAAATTTTCAATGGGCGACGTCGAGGACCGCAAACTCTGGGACAAGTACATGGCGGCCTATGAAGATGCGATCCGCGCGACCAGCCGTCCCGAAGCACCCTGGTACGTGGTGCCGGCCGACCACAAACCATTTGCGCGGCTGGTGGTGGCACAGGTCTTGATCGAGGCGCTGGAAGGACTTGATCTGAAATTCCCCAAGGTCGATGCCGCGGGGCTCAAAGAGATGGACGAGGTGACGCGGGCGCTGTTGGCGGAGAAGGATTGACGAGCGGATCGACGAAGAAGCCGTGAGCTGGGCGGTTCCGAGGAGGCCGATTCGAAATGACTGCCGCGCGCGTGCGGCGCGTTGCCTTGAGGAAGCAGCATTTGGTGATGTCCATCACATCGCGGGAGACGCCGCACGGCTAGGGTCAAGGTTGCCTCGGGGCGATCACGCCTTGGAGCGCAATCCCGGAGGACCCTTACGATGCCCAGATGGTACGAACGCGCCAACGAAGCTTCATTCAAGCCGGTCAAGGGGGGCAATGTGTTCCAGGCCCGGCGAGTTGATATCAGGTGATCGAGTAGCCGTTCGGTAAGGCACTTGAAGATCATGAAATTAATCGGGTCGAAGGCGATCTTGCGGGGATAGGGAAAGGCGCGGTGTGCCTTTCCTTGTTGCCGGGCCTCCGGAGCGGAGCTTGGGTCACACATTCTCGTTGGTTCGACCTTGAAGTCCCCGCAAGACGCAGGCACCCGAAAGCAGCCGTCATGGCCAGCCCAATCAAAGGCGAATGGTTTAAGGCGTTGATCTGCTTGCTGACGATCGGCTCGGCCTACTGGTATCGCGACCAGGCGGCAGCTGTTACTTTGGCGGCGTTCGCGGGGCGCCTACTTGGTGAGCAATCGATGCGTATTCGTCAACGCGTACAGATTGCCGAAGACCGTGCTCCCAGTGCAATGCAACGCCCGCAGCTGACAACTTGGCAACGGCGCAACTCCGAGCCAATGGACGAACAAAGACGCACGCAATTTACGGTGTTACTTTTCTGCTCGATATTGGGGATAATCGCGAGTCGTAGCGCTATTTATGACGATAGCGCCCGATGGTGGGGCTTGGCGGCGATCACGTTGTTCATCGCAACTGGCGCTTATAGTTTCTTCCTGCTTAGCCATGTTTTCTGGAAACCCAAGTCTTGACGGCGGCGATCGAGGCTGCGGCCATCGCGCGGTCGAGCAGGCTGGCGTAGGGCAAGGAATCCCACCCCCTTCAGAGTGACCGGCAAAGGAGGGCATTCGTTTCTGGAACGTGGCGAGGTCGATTCGTGCGAGCTCCGCCCAATCGAATCCGACAAACAGATAGGAGCATCGCCCAAACTGCCGCGTTGGTTGGCGGCAGCTTTCTGCCTCTCCGCGCCAGGCGGCGCGCTGGGCTATTGCGCCCCCCCGCAGAATTCCGCTAAAAGGGGCCGGTCCCATCCAGGGTTAACGTGAAATTCACTGCGACTTGGGACCATCCGGCCTGATTCTGGGGCCAAGACGAGGGCAGACTTGACTTTTGCGCGCCACGATATCCGCGCGACCAAACCGGGGGCCAAGGCCCTGGCCGGTACTGCCCTCATTGCGGGCGGGCTTCTGCTTACCAACCCCTGAGGGCCGGCTGGGCGTTTACGCCTGGGCACTCAGGGGCAGGGACAAGAAACCGAAGCCCACACAAGCGCCCGGTAGAGCCAAAGCAAGCCTCACAAGGCCAAAAAGCTAAAAGCCGGCGCCAGAACCACAAGGATCCATTGCCATGACCACACCGCCCAATAGTGAGTGGCCCGAAAGCGCGTCGCCCAAACCCGAACAGAAGTCGGAGCGGGACCGCGTCGTCATCTTCGATACCACCTTGCGCGACGGCGAACAGTCGCCCGGCGCCACGATGACGCATGAAGAGAAACTTGAAGTCGCCGAAGTCCTCGACGCCATGGGCGTCGATATCATCGAGGCCGGGTTTCCGATTGCCTCGGAAGGGGATTTTGCCGCCGTCCACGAAATTTCCAAGCGCACCAAGAATGCGACGGTCTGCGGGCTCGCCCGCGCCGGCCAGAAGGACATCGACCGCGCCGGCGAAGCGATCAAGCCGGCCAGGCACGGGCGCATCCACACCTTCATCTCCACCTCGCCGGTCCACATGAAGTGGAAGCTGCAGATGGAGCCCGAGAAGGTTTACGAGATGGTGATCGCATCCGTGACGCGTGCTCGAGGTTTCACCGATGATGTCGAATGGAGCTGCGAGGACGGCACCCGCACCGAGCATGATTTTCTCTGCCGCTGCGTCGAGGCCGCGATCAATGCGGGCGCCACCACCATCAACATCCCGGACACGGTGGGCTACACCGTGCCGGACGAGTATTTCGCGCTCTTCAAGATGGTGCGCGAGCGCGTGCCGAACTCCGACAAGGCGCGCTTCTCGGTCCATTGCCATGATGATCTCGGCATGGCGGTGGCGAACTCGCTCGCCGGCGTGCGCGCCGGCGCGCGCCAGATCGAATGCACCGTCAACGGCATCG